>NZ_CP076855.1:0-300000 GCF_018987265.1 Rhizobium sp. WYJ-E13
TTGCTCATGTTAACTCCATCAACACCGGTGAAGATCTGATATACCCTCTATAACTACGTCTATTACACTATGGGTAGAGAAGATATCGAAGAGGAAACCCATGTCAGCACCTGATGAAGATCTGTCTACCAAACCAAAATCGTCATCTAGGCCTAGAGCGGTCTCCACCGAAGGGATCCTGGACGTCGAGAAGGCACGGCCGGTGCTTGAGCAGATCGCTAACAAGTGGTCGGTTCTGATCCTGACCGTCCTGTGTACCAGGCCATCAAGGTTCAACGAGATCATGCGGCGCCTTGACGGGATCACGCACAAAGCGCTTTCTGAAGCATTGAAGCGCCTGGAGCGCAATGGACTCATTCGCCGTGAGGTGCTCACGACGACGCCGGTCGGCGTCGAATATACCATCACGACCCTCGGCCGTTCCCTTCAGCAACCGTTCGAGGCGCTCTATGGCTGGTCGATTGCGTACGGTCCCGAGCTTGAGCGGGCGCAAGAAGAATACGATCGGGTGCGAGATTAGCCCGATTGACATTTCAGACCTTCTAACGCTCGCTCGACACCCTGACGACCGCAAGCCAAATTGGGTCCCCTCGTGAAGGCATATGAGCGCAGCTGGAGCATTCTCAAGCCCGTCAAAGAAGTCCTCTTTCCACTTCAACCTGCCATCGCAATTCAGGAAGCCGAGGCCCTTCTCCTGATCGAAAATTTGACTGTGCCGTTCGCCACTTCGAATTCCCGGTCCAGATCAAAACGAATTCATAACCGCTCGACATCCCGCCGCACCGGTGCGCCGTCCGGCCTCGTTCACATAGTCGAGGCACTGACTAGCTTAGCGGGTGATGCCACTCGATTTTCAGGAAGCGACCATTGGGGTCCGCCGGTCGCTTGCCAACTCCGAGCGATCCGCCGCCTGGCGCTCAAGGCAACCCGCACATACACATCAGCGGACCATCTCGGAATTAGTACGAGGAACCTCCGCTAGCGTTTGCCGCCACGCAGCATCTGAAGGTTTCATGTGAGGGGAGAAAAAGACGTGGTTACATGGGGTTACGCTGTGAACAGGCTGTGGGTAACATGTGGGTGACAGTTATCGGGCGGAACGATGCGTTCCACATCCGTTCACCGGCTGCTTGTCAAACCGCACCGACTCGGCTGACATTCTTTCCAACCACTCCTTGGCCCCCGCCACAAGCATCGCTGAGATGGTTCGGCGCTCCCCATTGGGTTGAGCGCCCTTTTTTCAGGAGATGCCACGTCATAGACAAACCGCTTGCCGCCGGTGGATTCGATTTTGAAGGAGGCGGTAGGGGCGAGGGATTCAAGCTCCGACCGACGGGCTACGGCGGCCCTTACCGCGTCGTCTGGGCGAAGAATCCCCTTAACAATGATTTCCCCCTCCAGCGTTCGCGACTTTGCTCCAAATGCGACGAGTTCAAATCGTTCTTTCGCCCGAAGTCGCGCATGACGTGCGCGGCGATGATCGGTGCTGGGCGGCTTCTCGATCCGTTTCGACTACCTCTTCACCATGCCGGAAGCAGCGATACGGCAGGCAGCCGAGCAGTTTCGGCCTGCGCCCCATCCGGGGCGTATGCCCCTGAAGCAGTGGCCGAAGCGCACGAGTTGCAGGAGGGCAGGAAGGCTATCGAAAAGGTTCTCATCCGATTGCAGAACTCGTGGCGCGCGCAGTGCAAGCTGCGCTTTACTGAACGGTAGAGCGATGGCGCTACTGCAAAAGCAGAGGTAGGTGTCAACCGCACCGACGTGGCCGGTGGAGCCCATCATCTCACGGGAGCTTGATCCCGCCCATATCAAAATCCCCCTCGCGGTATGGAAAGCGATAAAACCCGTGAAACTGGCTCGCCAGAAACGAACTTCGTATGAGCCTCGTCGGCTAAATCTCTAAATCGACTACCGTCGCTACAAATCGCTGCTTTGCCGCAGCTCCCTGATCAAGTCGACAAACCGGCGCAGCTTCGCCGGTATATTGCGTCTGCCGGGATAGTAGAGACACAGCCCCGGATACGGCGGTGTCCAATCCGACAGAACCTGCCCCAGCTTTCCGGCGGCGACGTCGTCTGCCACCTGCCACTTGTTCAGATAGGCGAGTCCGGCTCCATCGCGGGCAGCGCGGAGCATCAAGTCACTGTCGTCGAGCATGAGCTTGCCCGGAACGTCGAGCGCGAAGCCCTCTCCTCGCCGTTCGAACTCCCAGCGGTAGACCTCGCCGCTCGCCATACGGGCGCGAATGCACACGTGGTTCGAGAGATCTGCCGGTACCTGCGGCCTTCCATGTCGTCGGAAGTATTCGGGCGAACCGACGATCGCTGGGCAGACGCTGTCGCCGATCGGGACGACCACCATGTCAGGAGGAACGGCCTCCCTAATCCTGATCCCGGCGTCGAAGCCCTTGGCGTTGACATCAACCAATGCGCCCTCCGTGACGATCTCCACTGACATCTGCGGGTTCCTGCGCATGTATTCAAGGATCAGCGGCGTCAGGATCATCCGCGTCGCCCCCACCGACGCGTTGATCCGCATGGTCCCCGTGGCCTCCGCCCGGTGCTCGTCGACATGCTCGACGGCGCTACGGATCGCCTCCAGCGCCGGACCGACGCTCGCCACAAATTGCTCGCCGGCCGCTGAAAGCACCACGCTCCGCGTCGAGCGGTTGAACAGTCTGACCCCCATGCGCGTCTCCAGCGCGGCGATCTGTTGGCTGAGGGACGACGGCGAGATGCCCAGTTCGCGAGCCGCGGCTCGGAATCCGCCCCGGGAAGAGATGGCGAGGACCGCCTCGAGTTCGGCAAGCGAGCCACGCATCATTGTTCGTAATCTCCAATCAGGCTGAGCGTTTTTGACCAGCTTATCAGGACAATCTGGAAATGCCAGATATGCCTGGCCACCGAAAGGAGTTTGAAATGCGCGACATCGACAAGATTTACATCGACGGCCAATTCGTCACGCCGCAGGCGACAGAGACGGCTGATCTCCACAATCCGGCCACGGAGAAGAAGATAGGCACGGTCCGACTCGGCGGCATCGAAGACGCGCGGGAAGCTGTCGCCGCTGCGAAACGCGCCTTTCCCGCGTTCTCACGCACCTCGAAGGCCGAACGCGTCGACATTCTGAAGCGGTTGAACGCCGCCGTTGCCGCGCGAGTTTCCGACCTCACCGACGCGATGGCGCTCGAATACGGCGCTCCGCAGACATTCACGCGGTTCTCAATTCCGCACGCGGCTTCGAGCTTCCTGACAATGGCGAACGTTCTCGAGGACTACGAGTTCGAACGCAGGATCGGCCGTGCGCGAGTGGTCATGCAGCCGATCGGCGTGGCGGCCGCCATCACCCCCTGGAACAGCAACATCGGCTTCATCACCTCTAAGCTTGCAACCGCCATCGCCGCCGGTTCGACGATCGTCATGAAGCCGAGCGAGATGAGTGCGACACAGACGCAGATCCTGACCGAGTGCCTTCATGACGCCGGTTTGCCGAATGGTGTGTTCAACATCGTCAACGGGCTCGGCAATGTCGTCGGTGCGGAACTTAGCCGGCATCCGGATATCGCGAAAGTGACCTTCACGGGTTCCACCGCGGTCGGTAAAGAAATCCTGCACAGCGCGGCCGACACCTTCAAGCGCGTCACGCTGGAGCTTGGCGGCAAGGGTCCGAACATTATTCTCGACGACGCCGATCTGGACGTGGCCATCCCCTCAGTCTTGAGGATGGGCTTCATCAACAGCGGCCAGGCCTGCATTGCCGGCACCCGCATTCTGGTTCCGAACCATCTGCTCGATGACGTACTCGCCAGGCTGAAGCAGGAGATCGAGACGTTCAAGGTGGGTGCTCCCGACGATCCTGACGCGATGATTGGGCCGATGGTCAGTCAGAAGCAGTACGATCGCGTGCAGTCCTACATCGAACTGGGGACGCGAGAAGGGGCCGGCCTCTTGACGGGCGGTCTCGGACGCCCGTCAGGATTGGATCGCGGGTGGTTTACGAAGCCGACCATATTCACTGACGTCAACAACCAGATGCGCATCGCGCGCGAAGAAATATTCGGTCCGGTCCTGTCGGTCATCGCCTACCGCGATGAAGAGGAGGCCGTTTCCATCGCGAACGATACCCCGTACGGACTACAGGCCTATCTTCATGGCACCGACGCCGCACGCATGCAGGCGCTTGCGGATCGATTGGATTGCGGTCGCGTTGTCATCAACGGCGCTCCCCATGAGCCGCTTGCGCCGTTTGGCGGGTTCAAGCAGTCTGGAATAGGTCGCGAGTACGGCGTGTTCGGTCTTGAGGCGTTTCTGGAGCCGAAGGCAATTATCGCGTAACGTGCTGCCTCAGCAGAGTTATGATCGTCACGCGTGGCGGCGGTCAGGCAGATCTCGTTGCGACCTAGTTACGTCACACTCTTAAAGTGGCAGCGGTAACACTGTGGCTTGAGGGTGAAATCAATCGGTAATCGGCAGACCTCAATTCTTCTCGCACGAGAAACAGCCAGTTGGATCGCCTCCATGATTTACCGAAATCTTTCGTCCTTTTCCACCGTCACGCTCATGAGGGGACTCATTTTGCTGACACGGTGCTGGCGCCTTTTGGCTTGGCCGCAGGCGCTTGCCCGGGACTTGCGTCTGAGACAAGAAGCACAGCGGCTTGCAGGGCTTAGTGACAAAGCTCTCGCTGACATCGGGGTCGCACGTGGTGCGATCGACCACTATGTGATGCACGGTAGAACTGTCGGCCCTTGTCATCAGCGAAGACCACGAAGCCGGAGCCGCGGGTGCGCTCCCCGTTTTAAAGGAATTTGACTGTTGACGGCCATTTGCGGAATTCGCGTCAGCTCGCCTGGGCCCCGCAACCGCTCGACGCCACAAAGAACCGGCGATATCACCTGGGCCGGCTTTTATCGAATGCCGAATTCAAACTTCGCTCATAATGCCACCGCCCTCGGGCGTTCCGCCGGAGGTTCGAGTGTAACTACCGCCTTCGGCCATCGGCCTAGCCTTGTTCCCAGCAAAAGTTGCAGCAATGAAGGCAAAATGCCATTGTTTCAGGTTCCAAACGTTGTTGCGATTTGGCCAATTCGAAGCATTGGTTTTTGCCGGACGCGTCGGTCGCAGGTTCTGTTCCGAAAGACGCCAGCGCGCGCCCAGCTCCTAACAGAAACCGTCAAGCTTCAGGATCTTATGCGCATCGATCGCCGCCCGAAGAGCATCCTCTGACGCGCGGTCTCCACCGTTTGCGTCGGGATGGTGCATCTTGAGCTTATGCTTGTAACGGCTTCTGATCTCGTCCGGCGTCGCGTCCGGTGAAAGCCCAAGGGTTTCGAACGCATTTGCTTCCAGCACCTTGAGTTTCCGGGATTGAAGGGCCACACGAGCCATCTGGCTCTGCGCAGCGTTCTTTCTTTCATTGATCGCCTTCGCGGTCCCGGAGCGAACCGAGGAGAGCAGGGGTGTTGCAGAAGCATGATTGACCCTCACGCCCCAGGTCGGTCGGCTGCCGCTCGCCGCTTCCCTCTGATAGCGGGCCGTGACAGGGTTCGAGAGCTTCGTCACGTAGTTGTAGCCTTCGCCGTTCTGTTTTGCGTGGCTTCGACAAAAGAGAAGGTAAAGACCTTCGGCATCCGCTCCGACGGGCGCGCGATGCGTGCCTTGCTTGTCGCATCCATCCCATTGGCATCTCGGGCCGCTAGTATCGCGATGTTCAGGTGGCCTGTTTCGCGTCGGTCGTAGGCCGACAAAAATCTTTGAATCAGACGTCATCGCGCCTTACATGGCAATGCTGCTGGCCCAGACAAGCTTGTCCTCGGCAGATGATAAACCTCTTGCCTATCGCTGGACTCGATGGGACGGCACCCGAAACGACCGCGATCTTGGCATATATTCTTTGGAATGATCTGTTCACGAATGCGGCGGTGCCATCGTGAGGCCTGCCTGCGCTTTTACGCGACCGAAGTGCGGATGGTTTTCTCACCACGAGATCGTGCAGAGCAAACAGCGCTGGGACGTGAACCTCCTAGGCGCTCGCAAAACCCTATGATATCGAGACGGTACCCTTCTCTTTTCCACATCGAAACAACACAGGACCGACGCTAAGTCGTTCGCGCATGTCAGGCGAGTGACACAGAGCGGCCGGCGATTGTCAGCGACGGTTTCGTGCCGGAATCGACCCAGGACTTGTCGAACCGCGGTTTCGAGCTGACGGAGCTGAGGGCATCGACTTTAAGATCGGGCTCGGTACCGCATGGGATCGGGAAGAACCGACCGCTGCGCTCAACGACATTATCGATATCGTACGGTCGCTCGCGCGGCAGGAGAAGTGAAGGCGGCGAATGACGACGTCGGCTAGGAGGTGGTGGGCCAGTCGGTCCGTTTGTCCTCCGGAACGCTCACGCTAGAGTCCTGCGGTTGCCCTTGCTCACACCTCGGTTTGACACGAGTTCCCGCTTTCGCGCGTGGCCCCGCGCCGCGATGCTGAAAGCTCCGATGCGCTTCATTTCTTTGATCGAGCAGCACGCTCTGCGCCGCGTTCGGCGTCTTAACGGATGTCTTTCTTCAGCATTGAAGATTCATCGCCGGCGAAGCAAAGGGAGGCGATGACCATGCGGATGGCCTTGGACTTCCCGCGTGTTTGTTGTGTGGTTATCCCATAATTTTGCCCAGCTCTTGGGGTCGCTCACGTCGAATCTTCTCCTTTGTCGTTTCAAATGCGGCGTTTGATTGTCGCCAATAGCTCTTCTGCCCGGGCATTCGCGTTCAGCATCAAAGCAGGGTTATCGGCGAGCGAAATGAGTGCGACGAGCGTTTCCTGACAGCGCACGAACCTCTCTTGCTGATCCTCCGATGGTTTGGGGGGGAGCTATCTTCATTGTTCCGAAGTTGAAAGAGGTTTTGGGCTCTTGGCGGACGCAATTGACTGAGTCCTCTCACATAGCCCCGCCGAAGCCCGTGATGAAGCGGGGTGCTTGCAGAGATCCGCTGCCAGCGACCTTATCCACACTTTGTGCCCGAAAGCTCGCTAACGCGGATCCTGGTGGCGAGGAAGACGACAAACCCTGTGTCAACATCAGCCGCATTGCAAAAGTTTTTCAAGTGGGAGGTGACCCGTGACGCTTACCTGAGGTGGCCCATTAATGACAGAACCCACACTGAGTATGCCGCGTCATTGTGACGAGGCGCGCCCCAGGGTCCCGCCCAAACTGCCCAGGATCTCTTTCAGCATGTTCTGTGGCCGATAACCGATGTCGTTCGGTGTCAGTCCCATACGCACGAAGACAAGATGGGCCGATGGCACGATCGCCACTGTTTGCCCGTCATGGCCCTCCAGCCAAAACGTGTCCTCAGGAAGCCCAAACTCCGCACTCGTCTGATCTCCCGGCCCCGCAAGCCAAGCTTGGCCCTCTGTGTACTTGCCATCAGAGCTCGTGGTAGGCGTTCGCATCTTGGCGACGAAACCTTCTGGCAAAAGTCTGTGCCCGTTCCAGGTGCCATCCTGCAGCAAGAACTGGCCGAATCTCGCCCAGTCACGCGCTGTGGCATAAAGGTAAGCTGCCCCCACGAAAGTGCCGCGCTCATCGGCTTCAAAAACCGCGCTGGTCATGCCGAGGGGGCCGAAAAGCGCCTCGCGGGGAAAGTTGAGAGCAGCGCGCCGATTACCCGTCTTGACCATCCAGATGCGTGATAAAAGCATTGCGGTGCCGCTCGAATAGTGGAACTTGGTGCCCGGGGTCGCCGCCAGGGGGGCGTCGGCAGGCAGCAAAACCATGTCGGGCTCGAGATACAACATACGCGTCACATCGGAGACGGCACCATATTCCTCATTAAAGGCGAGCCCACCTTCCATGGCGAGCAAATCAGACAGCATAATGCCTCGGCGGTTGTCGTTATCCCATTGCGGGAGAAGATGTGTATCGTCGAAGGAGATCTTGCCTGACAGCATCAGCCGGCCGATCAGCGCCGCGTTGACCGTCTTCGTCATCGACCACCCGATCAGCGGCGTGTCAGATGAAAAGCCAGGGCCGTAACGTTCGGCAATAATACGGCCGTCCTGCACCACGATTATCGCCCGCATCGCCGACCCCGCGAGCCTGGCATCAGAGAGCAGCCTGACGATATCGGCGCGACCGTCGGCGGGATCGACACCATCACCCTTTGGCCAAACTGCTTTGTTTTCGTTCGTTGGCGACGCCGGCGCAAACGGCACAGCCTTTGACGCGGCTTCGAAATCGCCATCCGGTACGCTCGTGCAGCCGAATGAACCACGATAGAGCGCATAGCTTGGCGCAGATAGACCCAGGAACCGCGAAGTCACCCGCTTGTGGTCGCGATCGACTTCGACACGTATCAGCCGCAAAAGCGGATTTCCTGGAGCCTGGACATCTTCATAGAGCACCGCATCAGGATCGCGTCCGGCAATGAAGACGTTGGAGCAAACGATCTTGGCGGCATAAGCATTCCCTACCTTAAGAAGTTCGGGCGGGCTTACCAAAAGCCAAGCGAAACCAAATCCAACGGCGGCCAAACCAAGATAGGCTAAGGCGGACCGATGATTGTGAGTGTATCGCATCCAGCAACCGTTTCTAATTATTGGACCGGTGGGTCGGGTCGTTGAAAGACGACCCAAATAAGGTTTGCACGAGCAGGCCTGCTGATCGGGCAGCTTTATAATCGGAAGAAACGAAATTTAGGTCCGACCGCAGTTGCGATGATGAAAAGGCGGTAAGGTCCTTTTGTTATTCAGGAGGCATGGTTCGCGTCCATCGGCTCTCATAATGACGTCTCCGTTTAACAAAGTATCCTTATCTCTCCCATTCCTGTTACCCTGTTATTTCGTCACGCCCTTTCGTGTTTCAGATGCAAGACGGATGTGCATGCCCGATTGGCCTTGGCCTGTTTACAGTTCAGGCGTCAGCGAACGGCAGTGGACTGAGCCCCTCCGGCGGAACGACGGGACACGGGAAGGCCTCAATTGAGGAGGCTCATGACGTCCCACCATGGCGGCGGCACTCGACACCGTTCGAACTTCAGCTTGACCAGGAACCCGGGACGACGTCATGGGAAGACGAGATCCTCAGCGAACTTGCGGGGTGTCGGCCAACCTCACTCAGTTGTCGTGGACGCAGCTGGAGCGCAGCAAGCTCCATGATGAGAACAGACTGCCGCGTACGTCCTATGGCGCTAAATTCACTGACCGACGAGCAAAACCGGCGGGTTTAGCGACGTCTCTGCGAAACTCCGCCCGCACGCAACGCCTGAGAAACCTGACGCTAAGGCAATTGTCTCGGCTTTGGTCGATGACCTCGAGTGGCGTTCGCCGAAGGCAGGCGGACTTTGGTTTTCTGGCCACCTGAGCCACTCGGTCTTCGGAGGGGCGGCCGGCGACTACACGCCGACCGTGAGGTACCCGCCGGCTGATTAGGCGTGGCGGTGTTCAGCGGACGGTTTTTGGTTGCCGCTGAACATGCCACCCCGATAGACCTCCGCCTTCGGGTCGAATGAGAATAGGATTAGATCGGAAGTCATCAAAGCGCGTGGTCGCTGATCCCGCGATGTCGTGAACACGCTCTCACCCTCCGAAATCGTCTCGTCGCCCAGACCGATTTTGCCGGTGAAAACATAAAGCAGGAACCCATTTTGAGAATCCGCTGCGACTGGCAATCGCAGCTGAGTTCCCTCGGTGAGCCGCGTATCGTAAACCCAGATAGCAGACCGTACCATCAGAGGTGCCGTTCGAGGTCCAGCAATCAGTCGCCAGTTGTCAGCGCTTTCTTCATCTGCAAATTCATGAAACTGGACCATTGGCTCAAGATTGGGAGCGTTCGGTCGAAGGAATATTTGCAATGCCCGAACGGGCGCCTGCCCGAGCATCAGCTCTTCATGTTGAAAGGTGTGCCCGGCGTTCATCATCATGAAGTGCGTCTTGTCGAGCCTCTTTGCGTTCCCAACGGTGTCGCGATGGAGCATCTCGCCGCCGCGGATATAGGTCAGGATCTCGTCGTCCTTGTGCGGGTGCATGCCGATGAGATGGCCCGGCTGGACCTGGGCTCGGTCGATCCTTCCGATCGGGCCGATCCCGCTGTCGTCTGAAGTCACCGTCAGCCCGGGATACAGGATTTCGACGCCGAAGCCGTGCCTGAAGTCACCGCGCATCCGGCCTGCGGGAATCTTGTTGATGGTCATTATGTCTTCCTTCAATCCAGGCGCGGGCTGTTTTACCCGCGCCAAACACTGCGTGTTCACATTCAATGGTAGTTAAGGATGCCGACAAGTTTCTGGCCGAGCGGGCTCGTCCAGTCGACGGCGAGTTCCGAGATGATCTGGTCGACGGTGGTGATGATCGCGCCAGCCTTTTCCATGCGGCGCAGGGCGATTTCATCGCCGTACTTGGTGTAGGAGGCCGAGGCGTCCGCTGAGACCTGGACTTCGTAGCCCTCGTCCAGCATCTGAAGAACCGGGAAGGTGACGCAGATCTCGGTCGTCACGCCGGCGACGAACAGCTTCTTGCGGCCGGTCGCCTTGACGGCCTTGTTGAAGCCGTCGTGATGCATTGCATTGACGATGCCGGGACGCTTGACGCGTGCTTCGAAGGCTTCGGGCAGGATCGCTTCGAGTTCCGGCAGCAGCGGTCCCTGGATCTGGTCTTCCATGCTGGACGTCAGGATCGTCGGGATGTTGGCGGCGTTCGCGATGCGGGCGAGCTTCAGCGCGTTCTGCTTGACCAGATTGATGTCGTGCGAGTGCGTCCAGGCCATCGTGCCGATCTGATGGTCGATCAGCAGCATGGCGGAATTTTCGGGAGAGAATACGTCCTTATGCATTGTCGTGTTCCTTTTCCTTGTCGGCGGCGGTTGGTGAGGTTCGTTTTGATCCGCTCGACGATTGGAATTTAGTGTTGCGATTGATGGCGCGGTAGCTCTATGGTTAGCCACTCTGTAGAACGAAAAATGGAACGCAAGATGATCAGCTTCGAGGACATGCAGACCTTCGTAGAGGTGGCGGACGGCGGCGGGATCACGGTGGCCGCCCGGCGTCTCGGACTGCCAAAGTCTATCGTGAGCCGCCGTCTCGTGCGCCTGGAAAGCGAGCTCGGCGTCCAGCTTCTGGCCCGCACCACGCGAGGTGCCTCGTTGACTGAGGCAGGCGCCTCCTTCCGCGAGCACGCCGCGCGCATGTGCCTGGAGATGGACGTGGCGCGCGAAGAAATGCTGCCGACCGGAGAGCTGCGGGGACGGCTGCGTGTCGCCGTTCCCTCGTCATTCGGTCCTGGACACTTCGCTCCGGCGCTGGCCGAGCTCGCCCGTCAATATCCGCTCCTGCAGCTCCATGCGCATTACAGCGACAGATACGTCGACCTCGTTGCAGAGGGCTTCGACTGCGCTATCCGCGTCGGCTACCTCCAGGATTCGAATCTCACGGCGCGTAAGATCGGCGCCTTTGCGGCCGGACTGTTCGCAAATCCCGGATACCTGAGTGTCCACGGCGTCCCACAGAAACCGTCAGACCTTCTTGAACATCAGGCTATCCTTCAGGGAACCGAAAGCTGGAAGGTGTCCGATGGCGGCAGGACGGTCGTCGTCAACGCTCAGGGACGGTTCAAGGCTGACAGCGCCGTGGGTATCGCTGAAGGGACTGCCGCTGGCCTGGGTATCGCGGCACTCCCCGTCGTGATCGCGGAAAGCTACGTCACCCAAGGGACGCTCGTGCCGATCATGTCAGACTTCAGTCTGCCAGAAATCGGCGTTTACATCGTCCGGCCGCCGGGATCGCACGTGTCTCGAAAGGTCAGGGTATTGACTGACTTTTTCGTGGGGCGTTTCGCTACAGGCGCTTCGTCCTGATTACTAGGTGGTCTGCTCACTCGTTTTTGACTGGCGACGTTTCTGGAAGGACGCTCCCCAGTCTCGCATAGCGATGAGGACGGGCGCGAGCGTGTGTCCGAATGGAGTGAGGGAATACTCGACCCGAGGGGGGACCTCTGCGAAGACCGCGCGAGCGACGATCCCGTCTGCCTCGAGTTCGCGAAGTTGCATCGTCAGTGAGCGCTGGCTCGGGTCGCCGACCAGGCGGCGCAACTCGCCGAATCGGCGCGGGCCGTCGAGGAGACGGTAAATGATCATCGGTTTCCACTTGCCTCCGGTCACGTCGACAGTGATTTCGACCGGGCATCTTTGACCGTTGTCCATTTTCTTGCTCCAAGAATGTACCTTCTATCCTATAGGAAAAACTGTGACATACCTGCAAGTCCGAGTGTGTCGCCTCTCGCTGGACGCTGGATTTCCGAGAAGATCGCTCAGCTGGACCAAACACTGGGTCTGAGGATTTGATCTCATGCGGAGCGGCTGGCGATAGAACCCAACTAGGCATTCTTCGATCTGCCTCAAAATTCCAACTCGACGAACCGAGGAATTCCCTGGGTATCGATCTAGAGCGAGCCGTCCTTCACAACGAAGCGCTTTTGGCATGGTCGCCAATCGCACGTTCGTTGTACTCGAGCACACCTATAATCCGTTGAAGTTTCAGATCGAGGAGAGCACGTCTCAAGAACCGATGTATCGCAACCGCTGTTTGCGTAATTTGAGGCTTTGCTTTGTCGCCCTCTCGGGCTCGGGGCGGGGCGGAGAGCAGCGGTCAGGCTGTTGAGCCTGCTTTCGCCGCGTCAGGGAGCTGTCCGTAGGCACTCAGGATGGCCCTGACGAGGCCGGGGAAGCGTTCCTCCACTTCCTGGCAGCGCGAATGGTTGCGCATCTCCACGCCCTGACGTTCGCCGCGGATAAGGCCGGCTTCACGCAGCACCTTCATATGTTGCGACAGCGATGATTTGGGGATGACGCGCCCGCCGAGATTGGAAAGCGCTACGCACGTGCCGCTGGAGCCGTCGCCAACAATCTGTGCAAAGATCTCCACACGCTCCGGATCGGAAAGCGCATAAAGAATCGCCTCCGGCTTAATGTCTTCAATGGCTGGGTGAAAAAGCGGTCTCATGGATTTTGATATAGGCCTCGCAGATTTGATGTTCAACCGGATACTTGAACTCGGGAACGGATCGTCCTTGGGATCGAAGGAAACCCAAGAAAGAGTCACCGTTGTGACAGGGCAACTAAAGGCATCGGCCCCCCGATCGACAAGGATTGCCGGCACCTGTGTCCGGGGATGTTGGGCTGGAGGTTCAAAATGTCTTCCTCGCGGTGAGGGCCGCATCAATTCTGACTGCTCCAACTTGTGGTAGAAGCTTTGGATAGCGTGGTGCTCAACGGTCTCCGGGCGAACTCCGCATCGAGATAGTCAAACGCGGGCCCCAATTCCTCCGCCAGCTGGTCAAATGGTCCAATCCTCTCTTTCCGTCCGACCTCCCACATTGCTGAGGCTCGAGGCCGAGCGGGCGATCCGGCAGCTGGTCGTGAAATTTGTCTACCCTGCGGACGCCCGCGATTTCGCAGCTGTCGCCGACATGCTCAGATATGTGACCCTTGTCGTGCCGCCGAAACCCACGGTCGAGAGGCGACCGCAGCTTTTATCGCCAAAGGTATCCGTCGACACGAAGACGGCACGCCTAAGACCTGGCATTCCGTCTCCGATCTCCTCAATGTCGATTTGTCGAGGGGGCAGGCGACCTCGATCTTACTTCACGGTCGTCAGGCGTTCGAAGGTCTTTTTTGCAACCGATCAATACCGGACGGTACGCCGACGCGGCGGCGTTCTGGTAGCTAGCAGGCTGTTTGGCACGAAATCAGGAACCTCTCCCGCTGATAGTCCGGTCGAAGGAGCCGCTCGCCAATCGCATCGGCCAACGCCTTTGCCGTAAGCGGTTTACGCAGCCAGGTCAGGTCGGGAGCGCTCATCAGACTGATGCCTGCCGTTTGCCCCGGCTGCGCGATAAGGATGATCGGCGCATCACCTGCCATCGCTTCGAGTTCTCGCAACGAATAACCGGCCGGAACGGAACTCACATCGATCATCACAACGTCCGGTGCCGTTGCGGCCAAGCCGTCCTGCATTCGCTGAATATCCGAAAATCCCATGGGCTCGTATCCGAGAGCCGCGATCTTTTCCTCAAGCATCGGCCGTTCGTTAGGATTGGCCTCCAACAATGCGACGAGTTGACCGCCGCCCCTCTTCACCCGGGGAGCGTCGAAGAATTCGCTGACAGGAACAGGCGGCAGGCTAGACTGGGGAAAATAGATCTCGAAGCAGGTGCCGCTTTCGGGTCGACTTGTCACATGGATGCGACCATCCGAGGCCGTAACCAGTCCGTGAACCGCCGCCAAGCCAAGGCCAGTGCCACCCACTGCACCCCGCGTGGTGAAAAAAGGCTCGAAGATGCGCGGCAATATATCGGCAGCTATTCCCTTTCCGTTGTCCGCAACGCGAAGAAGCAAATATCGTCCGGGAGACAGCAGGCCCAGGCTAAGGGCTTGGACCTGCTCGATCGACACGACACTGATCTCGATATCGACGCGGGCATAACCATGTGATGCCTCCGAAGCATTCTTGCACAGGTTCATCACGACCTGTTGAAGCTCGACCGGGTGGCCGACCATGACGCAAGCGGCGTCCGGCACCAGCTTTGCGTTGATGTCCAGATCAGGCAAGGACGCGCGAGTGAGGGGAAGCGCATCTGTGATCGCCTCGATAAGATTGAACGGTTGTCTTTCTTGCTCCCGGTCTCGGCTCAAGGTCAGGATCTGGTTGACGATATACTCCGCCCTCTTGGCCGTTGTCGTGATCTCCTCCAGATAATGACCAACCTCGCCGCCTTCCCTGGACAACTGGGAGGCGATCTCTCCATAGCCAAGGATCGCTGAAAGGATGTTGTTGAATTCATGTGCGATCCCGCCAGCCAGTGTGCCAACGGCCTGCACCCGTTCTGCATGCCTTAGCCGCCTCTCGAGATCCTCCCGATTCTTTCGCTTGCAGTGGTCGACCGCGGTCTGGATGAGGCCTGACAGAGAGGCACACAACAAGGAAATCTCGTCCTCAGAGAAGGCGCGGCGCGGCGTGTCGAAAGCAAGATGCAGTATGGCGATCCGTCCAAGAGGCGTCTTTACTCCGGCGGCGACGTCCGTCGTTGAGGTGCGTATGTGAGTTGCGAAAGCGCGCATTTTGCCGGTGTCGACGAAATGCGAGGGGGCATTGTATCCCTGTTCGGCCGGCGATCCAATGCGCCTCAAAAACTCCGATTTGACTTTCGGTGTCACCCCATGCGGCGAATGTTCGCTGGCAAATTCTTCCACGATGACGCCGGTGCGCGGCTCTATGATCTCGAGTTTGAATTCGTGAGCGCCGAAATGGAGTGAAAATTCGGTCAGCGCCCGGAGCGCTAGGGTGTGGAACTCTCCGCGCGTCAGGTCCTCCGCGAAATCCTTTTTGAACTTGTCGAGCAACCACTGACTTTGAAGCAGACCGGACAATGTACGGGCTTGCGCGCCAACCTTGAATGCGAGACCACATGCGGAGGCGAAAAGTGCGATAAAAGCAGCGATGATGATCATCCGGTAGGGATCCGTTAAGGACGGGTAATCCCCCTCGCAGGCACCAAGCGGCACCTGCACCAATGCCAGCAGGGCGCACAGCAGCGCGCCGGAGAGAGCGAGGAGAATGCGCAAGGGCTTGTGCGTTGACGACGTGTTCAACCTCTGTCCGGCTCCGTATTTCGGCGAAAGACCGGCCGATCTAACATTTTCTCGCTGATGGAAGATTTCAAGCTAGCCCAATTCGATTTCAAAGGTAATCAACCTGCACGCTGCTCTCCCAAGTCAAAGACTGTTGGGAGTCTTCACCCAGGACCCAAGCCATAATTCGCACACGCCCACCGGGGCCGCTAAACGCGTCCCTGGTGAATGTCAAGAATTCTCGTTCCAACGCTGGCCTATCGCTCCATTTAAAACTTGAGCGCGAAAGTTTTCCCAGGCCGCTTTGAGAAATGTCCTCATCTGCTCACGCTTGGGAACACAGTATGTTTGGCACACGACTTTCGTTGCTGGTTGGCAACGGCATGCAAGGGCTGCAAGCGACCGCCGGCCATTGCCGAAGCTACAGCTGTAGCATGATTGCAGCGAAACGCTCATCGGGTCGGAGCCGGTGTGGGTTAACCTGATCCTCATCGCAAAGAGGAGCTCACTAAAATGGGATATTACTTCGGCCATTCACCACTAGAATTGGATCGTCTCAAGGCCCAGTCTACTGTCTTGAAGCCGATAACCAAGCGTCTTCTTGATAGGGCCAGAATCCGAGAGAGTGATGTGGTGCTCGATTTGGGATGCGGAGCCGGAGATGTTTCCCTTCTGGCGGCCGAACTCGTCGGGCCGACGGGCGCAGTCATCGGTGTCGACCAGAGCGCAGCGGCAGTCGGCCTAGCGCGTGCCCGGGCGCACCAGGCGGGGTTAAAGTAAAGAACGTCGAATTCCAGGTAGCCCCGGTTGGGAACTCAAGGCGCGAGGCGAATTCGATATCGTGGTTGGCCGATATGTCTTGATGCATCAGGAGCACCCGTCTGCTTTTCTCAAGACTGTCAGCTCATATGTAAAGGATGGCGGTATCCTCGCGTTTCACGAAATCGACATGCGCACCACATTTGATATTTTGCCAAATGTCCTGGCCTACCTGGCAGTATGCGATGAAATCATGCAGGCCATTGCGGCCGGGACGCCCCATCCCGATACCGCGGCAAAGCGTCCCTTTTTCGGCAAGCCGAGCTGCCCGAGCCGAAGCTCTTCTGCGAAAGACCGGTTGGAACTCCAGAGACGTTAGAACTGCATCGTTGGGTGGCATCGGTTCTTTTGGCTGTGCGCGAGATCGAGGGTCTTGCCTCAGACGGCGATGGCGTTGAAAAGTGGGAGCGCAGGCTCGCAGGCTGGCTCGCGACGTCCAACAGTCAGGTCGTTGGGCCAGACCAATATTGTTGCTGGGTCAGGCTTTGACGAGCCGACAAGGGCTGGGTCGGATCTAATCGGCTGCCTGCGGCGCACTGGCGCCGACTAAAGATGCCGAGAAATGCACAGGTCGGGATCGCGAGCAGTCTTGGGCGTCATCGTCGTAGGCACCCGAAAGCCCGATTGGGCAATTTCAGAACTCTAAAGACCACTAGAAATCATGAAGATCGCGGCAAGATTGGTGGCGAGCGTGAACGTCGTATTTCTGCAAGACGCGGAGGGGCGCCGTGACGGGAAGCGATGGCCTCATTGCGAAGGCCTGCGAAGTCGCAACGGCATTTGCCCCGAAGGTGTCCCGTCTGGTCGAACGCGAAACCACGTTTTGTCTTCCCTCGACCATGTCAGCGTGCAATGACCAAATTTGATGGCGACGCGCATGGCGAGCCTTACGGATCTTAAATCGATCGCGGGCTCGCGCTCGTGGAGGTACTTGTAAAGCTGGCCGACTGTCGACCCGACAGCTACCTTGTCGATGAAAAACAAACGGTTCTTACGCACCGCCCCGTCGAGATTGAATTCGATGAGATAGGTTGTTGCGAAGGCGCGATCATCAGAATCACGGTGAGGCGCTTGCATCGGTGAACTCCAGGCCGGCCACCATTTCCCGCCGAACAATCACGGTTGTAACGAGTGGATTGCTTCGACGAGCGCGTGCGGATCGGAAAGAAACGGGGAATGGTCGCAAGCAAGGGTGACAACCTGCTGGCACGGCATATTTACGAGCATGGCACGTTGGAGCTCGATCGGAATCGCCCTGTCGAGTGTGCATTCAATGTAAGCGCGCGGTACTGTTCCAAAACGCGACGAGGTCACCTTTATCGGCGTTGCCAACGCGCTTAGCGGTTCAAGTCCCAGAGACTCATGGGCGATGACGAGCCAATCTTCTGATACCTCATTGTAAAAGAGCGCGTCTGCGCTGTCGACAGAGACGGACAACATACCGCCGCCGGCCTCACGGAAAGCAGCCGTGATAGCCGCGGCATTGCTGCCGGTGGCCGCGAGATCAAACACGCTTTTGCCGGATGGCAGGATGAACGCTGCCAGGTAGATCAGTAGCTGGACCCGTTGCGGCACACGTTCGGCCACCTCGCTTATCAGGGCGCCGCCGCGACTATGCCCGACCAGGACAACCGGTTCGTCGATATCAGCAAGGACGGCGGCAATCTGATCTGCCCATATGGACAGAGATATTTCCGATAGTGGTGTCCCGTCGCCGCCCATTCCAAGAAGTTCCGGGGCGGTGACGCGATGGCCAGCCGTCTCCAGCAGCGGGATCAATCTGCTCCAGCATCGCCGACCATGAAAGGCCCCAGGAACAAGGACGATATGTGCCATGCAGATCTCCGTTTCGTGTACCCGCGCTGCGCACACATTGCACAGACCGCCTCCATGGAGTTAATTCCCGAAGGTCGAAGGCTTGTGTCAGATTGGCAGGCTTTGACTACAACTGTGATTTGGGTTCCACCATGCTGGCACCCGACGAAGATATGGGACGAGGTTTTTCGCCGGAACCTTTCTTATTGCAAGAACGGGACTCCGGTGGTTGGGCGGGAAACGACCCATCTTCCATCGCAGCGCTGTGCTAGACGGCTTCGTTCGCCATTTGAGGATGCGCTGGATCAACAGCCGGACATGCACGTGATACTCGCTTGATGCCGGCTTTGATCGCAGGCCGATTTCGGTGCCACCATATAATCATGCGTTTTTGGAATCCGTCCGTCTTTCCTGAAAGATAAGAGATACCGCGATCTCCATGGTGAGCCTACCGTTATGTTTCAACCGGCAGAACACTTAAACGTCTCTGGCAGGACGGTTCTATCCGCCGGCGAATGAAGAGGACACTGAATATGCCTTTATCAGGACGCTCGGGATCTCTGGTGTATGGTTTTGTTGCTGCAGCGCTCATCGCACTCTTTCTGCTCGAGGTGTTGGGTCCATTCGATGTAATGCTGAGCGTCCTCTACATCCCCGTAATCGTATACACAGCGCGAACATCCACAAGCAGCGCTGTCATTTGCGTTGGCCTCATCTGCGCCGTGTTGTCACTCGTAAGCTTCCTGATCACGGATATTTCCACGTTCGAGCCAGTACAATATGCGGAATTTACAGCAGTCATGGTCACAATAGCCGCCACGACGTTGCTCACGGGTACCGTTGGCGCGCCGGCGCTCTCGGCCGACAGGACGGGCAAGGCGTCGTTTACGGAGCCACGGTCTTCGATCTGGATCATTGACGACACCCGATATGCTGAAGAAATTAAGATGGCGACCGGATTCGCTTCTGCCGTTTCCTGCGAGATCCGCCTGCCTCTGTCGGCCGCTGAGTTACATGCCCACGCGGGTCTTCGGTGGCTCAATCGCGCACATCCCGATCTGGAGCGCGCCAGGGATTCCTTTGCTCGGATTATTCAAAGCTCGAAAAAATCTATCTTCTTGATCGAGCAGTTCGACAGACAGCGCGTTACCGCAACGGGACGGCAACTCTCTGTCGGCACGGAGGCAAGAGCATGAAGCCACGTTATGCGGCTGTGGCAAAAGACGCCTGAGGGGCTTGGTGAGAGGCGCTACACCTGCATGAGGCGACAAGAGGGCCGCCTCCGAAGAAAAGCACGCCCCGCCTCTAAGCGGATGATCTCCATACAATGACGAGTTTGAGCCATATGGGACGCAATCGCGAATTCGACACAGAGACGGCCCTGGAAGCTGTGCTGCGCGTTTTCTGGCGCAAAGGCTATGAGGGTTCCTCCTATACCGACCTGACTGAGGCGACCGGGGTACAAAGTCCTTCGCTTTACTCGGCATTTGGCAACAAAGAGGATCTATTTCGCTGTGCGCTTGTGCGCTACAACGATCGTTACTTGGACTATGTGCCCGAAGCGCTTGCCTTGCCGAGGGCGGGGGACGTCGTGGCATATCTGCTCGATCGCGCCGTCGATCTCAATACTCGCTATCCTGACCGGCTCGGCTGTTTTGTCATCAATGGACTGCTGGCGGGATCGGATGAGGCGGAACCCATCCGATTGGCCCTGGTCGAAGCCCGCTCTGCCCAAGAAGCGGGGCTTCGACGCCGACTTGAAAGGGCAAAGGACGAGAAGGATCTTGACGCCAGGGCCGATCCGGCCGTTCTGGCCGCATTCGTGATGACGATCCAACATGGGATCGCAGTGCAGGCCAAGTCCGGCATTGGCCGCATGGTGCTGCAACCGGTCGTCCGCCAGGCGCTATCGACGTGGCCAGAAGGCGCCTGCTCCAACAGTGTCCGTTCCGACCGGAGAGATGACGCCACGCCACGCTGATGTCGCGGCGTCCGAACCGGCGCATTCTGGATGCGACGCAATCAATTGCGATCGTAACCAGAACCTGAAACGGCGGAATGAAGGCGAAACATGGCGATTGCATCCTGTCCCGGTACCCAATGAAAGGACAGTTCCGTGCACAATATAGTCAATGACGAGGATCTCAGGCAGTGCGGCAACGAGAAGATAAATACAGATCCGTTACGCCCGCTCGGAGCATTTGAGAGACTTCTCTATGTCGATTCCATTGCCCACCAGCGACACTTCTGCATCGTTGCCGAAATCGAAACTGAAAAGGGGCTAGCCGATTTTCGCCGCGCGATCGACAAGGTGCAGAAACGCCATCCGCTGCTGTGCGCTGGGATCTCGGAGGATCCCGCAGCCGGCCCGGCCTTCCACCGAAGGAGTGAGGAGATCAAGATCATCTTTGAACCTCTCACATCGATGACGGACTGGCGCCAAGCCGTGGAGCGTGAACTCGCGACGCCGTTCATCGCAGAGAAGGCGCCGTTGATGCGCGCCATAATCCTTCACAGTCCGCGGCGCTCGATCGTGATCCTGACGCTTCACCATTCTATTGGCGACGGCCTTTCAGCCGTCTTTCTCATCCGCGACCTCATGCAGGCCCTGGAAGGTCAAGATCTGCAGGCGCTTGGCCTGCCTCCGACAATGGAGGAACTCGCAACGCGGGCCGCTGAGGCAAGCGGGACGACGATCGCAAACGGCAGGGCCCCGGAGGCAGTGCTCGAGCACATGCGCTCGCTTGCCTGCTCGCCTTTGTGGCGGCCGTTCCAGGGAGATCAACCTTCTGTCTCCAGCCTGACCTTGTCCCGCAGCTCCAGCGAGTTGCTGCGCGCGACCAGCCGCGCTCAGGGCACGACTGTCCATGGAGCACTATGTGCAGCGGTCGTTCGCAGCATTGCAAGTGAGCTCAGCCAGGAGACGGTTCTGATCGCGAACCCGATCAATCGACGCAGCGACGTCGGTGCTGTCGATGGCGTGTGTGCGTTGATCGCAGATCTGGAAATGGTCCACTTTCCAATAAGCGTCCCTTCGAATTTCTGGGACCTCGCCAGGCACGCCACCGGGAAACTTGCCGAAGCCAGAGGCCATCAGGCGCTCTACAACCACATTTCCGGCATGCAGTCGTTGCTGCCGTCGCGCACAGATCCGGCATTGGCTTCGGGCATCTTCGCCTCTATGCGCCCGGATGTCATTCTTAGCAATCTTGGCAGCCTGCCGATCCCGTGCAAGATTGGGAACACAACGCTCAAGACCCTCTTCGGACCCTTTGTCCAAGGGCGATTCCGCGAGGAACGGGTCATCGGCGCGGCCTCGACCGATGGCAGGTTGACGGTCGTGCAAAGCAGCCCGAACTATATCCGGTCGGTCCTGCCAAGGATGAAAGAGGAACTCCTGCGGGCCTGCGGCTGATACGGTCTGTGATGTTCTGGCTTGGCGCCCGCGAGCGTCGCGAGCGTCGAAAGACCACGCCACGACTTTTCGTTTTTCGATACGGCCATAACATGGAGCCTCACAAGACATGCTCGATGCACGCGGGCTAAGCGCCTCGTCTATCCGAAGTACCCGCGGCCGTCGGATACTGGAATCTGAAGGCGGTAATGTCCTTGTGCCAGTCGATGATCGGCATTCCTCGCAAATCCCGCTATAGGCGGGGCAACCGCCCGCAATCGCTGCCACCGGTGCCCCGTCTGCCTGAAACCCTTATGTGGAAAACACCCTGCCGGGGAGCCCGGGTTGGAAACTTCGGACCCGGATTGCTCTCATTTTGCGCAACGCAGCCTTTCTGCGATTTTATCTTCATCCGCACCGTGGTGTCCCGCAGAGTGAACACAGAGCCGGCTGACACGCGCTCTCCGAACTGTTGGTTGATCCCGTGTCGCAGCTTCGATCCCACACCGTTCAGTGAGGGATCTCACTTTGACGGCGTCTCGTACCTGCTCGCAGACGTCAAGGCCAGCGGTGCATCACGACGGCACCCGTTATAAAGCAAGGAGATAGTCGATGAACAGGTTTTTGAAGACAACGATTCTACTGGCGCTTGCAGGCACCTTTTCAACCGGGGCGCTTGCCGCATCGGGCAAGCCGACGGTCGTCCTCGTTCATGGCGCGTTTGCCGACGCGTCGAGCTGGAATGGCGTCATCTCGATCCTCGAGAGAGATGGTTTCAAGGTCGTTGCCGTTGCCAATCCCCTGCGCAGCGTCAAAACCGATGGCGACTATGTTGCCCGCATCGTCGAAAGTATCAAGACGCCGGTGGTGCTCGTGGGTCATTCCTATGGCGGCTCGGTGATTAGCGCATCAGGCGCTGCAGCTAAGAACGTGAAGTCCCTCGTCTACGTGGCAGCTTTCGCACCGGAGGTGGGGGAATCGGCTGCCGATCTGTCGGATCGGTTTCCCGGAGGGACATTGAAGCCGACGCTGGCCGAACCCGTCGCCCTTGCTGGTGGCGACAAGGACATGTCCATTCGCAAGGACAGGTTTCACGAGCAGTTCGCCGCAGACATTGCCGCGCCGGTGGCAGACCTGATGGCGGCTACACAACGTCCGATCACGTTGTCCGCACTGACGGAGCCGGCCCCGGGCGCGGCCTGGCGGACAATTCCCTCGTTCTTCATCTACGGCGAAAAAGACAAGAACATCCCTGCTCAAGCCCACGCGTTCATGGCCGACCGTGCGCACTCCAAAGACACGGTGGCCGTCAAGGATGCATCGCACGTGGTCATGATCTCGCATGCGAACAAGGTTGCGAAGGTGATCGAGGAGGCGGCCAAGTAAGTATCTTGCTGGTCTCAGAACCGCGAGACGCACCTGTCGGAAGTGCGTCTCCACTTCACGGGGAATGCCCGACGCGCCACTTCGGGGTACAGGAAAAGGGGCCACCGCTTTATCTGGTCGAGCCATGCGAAGATCGCGACAGCCTGGCGCGGCTTTGCCCTTGGCGAAATCCGCTAGTCAATCACCTTGATGGCTCATGGCGATCGTCGATAAAGATGGCTGTAAGAGGCGACTGGATGTGATGAGCAGTCGGGCTAGGTCAAGCCGACACATCGCTCGATGGAAGTGCCGCGCAAAGCGGATCGACCTGCTCAGTTGAAGTGGCGATGCGCCCGAAGCCTTTCGACAGCGAACTCTATGAAGCTTCGCACTTTGGCAGAGGCGTTGCGGCCATTCGGATGGATGACATGGATCGGCAACGGATCTTCCTCATATTCCGACAACACGGTCTGCAGCTTGCCTGTTTCAAGCTGGACCGCGACCTTGTAAGACAAGACCCTGGTCAGCCCCCAGCCTCTCTCGGCCGCTGAAATGGCCGCTTCATTGGTGCTCGTCGTCAATCTCGGGCTTATCAGGATCGATGGTGCCTGGGCTCCGCTGAACCCCCATTCGAGCACGGATCCGGTGCTCGTCGCGGCGACGATGCGATGACTGTTGAGATCGGCCGGCACGATCGGCACGCCAAACGTCGCGAAGTATTTCGGGGCTCCGCAAATCACCCGTTTGACAGAGCCAACACGAGTGGCGGTAAAGCCGGAGGCCGGCAAGTCGCCCACACGTATTGCGACATCGACCCCTTCTTCAATAATATTGACGGCCCGATCGACAAACATTCCGCGAGCTGAAACTTCAGGATAGTGATCGAGATATTCGGTAATGATGGGCAGGATAAACCTGGTGCCGAACATGGCCGATGCTGTCACGGTTAGCGACCCCTTCGGTCTCGCATTGGCGCCGGCGGCGACCGCCTCGGTCTCGGCAAGCTCAATCAGCAGCCGCTGGCAGTCGGTGACGTAGCGGGCTCCGGCTTCCGTCAGTCTGACCGATCGTGTTGTGCGCACGAGCAACCGCGTGCCTATCGTCTCTTCCAATGCTGACACGATCCGGGTGACGGCTGGCGGGCTCAGTTGCAACTGGCGGCCCGCATCTGCGAAGCTTTCAGCTTCAGCGACCTTGACGAATACCTTCATTGCTTGCCAGCGATCCATGGTGCCTCCGTTTATACAGACGTTTGAAATTATTCACTCGGTTTCACAGACTTGGCTTCTCAATCGACATCACTTCAGCCCTTTCTGCGAACCCGAAATCCCAACCTCGAGCATGGCCAGCGTGGACGAAGCGACCAGCACGGTTCACGTATTTGCGGACGCGGTTTGGCATCCGGTTAACTAGAGCCATCTCGCTACCGCTTCCGTCCTGTCGATCCCTGGCATTGCGTTGGTACCTTCCGGATTGGGTTGACAGGGCCGGGCGCAGCCCCCTTGCGTTTCCCCGCGTCGATGCCAGCGTCTCCGTCGCAATTATCCTGCAGGCCGAGGCCGCTCGGGATCGTTCCCGTTTTGCGACGCTTGAGCCAGAGGCTTTGCGACGTGAGTGTATCTTCGCCCAAATCAATGGTTCGGGCTTTCATAATGAGCGTTGTGTTTTTAACAATTGCACGATTTCGACGGCGTGGTGCCGACGTGTTCGCTAGTCACCCATCGTCCGGCGCCAGCGCGCTGGAGTGTCTCCCAGGATCTTGCGAAACGCTTGTGTCATGTGTGCTTGGCTGCTGAAGCCCGTGCGCAGGGCAGCTTCCACGATCGACACGTCCTGCCGCTTTAGGAGTTCCTGGGCACGCGCGACCCGGCATTGGACGATGTAGGCTGCCGGGGCATGGCCCGTGGCGGCTCGGAACTGACTTGCAAAGTGCATGCGGCTCAAACCGGCGACATCACTCAGTTCAGCGAGGTAGATCGGCCGCTCGAGATGCGCGTCGATATACTCGATAACACGTATGAGACGCCATTTTGCCAGCGGTGAGACTTTACTGGGACGGACACCGATCGCGCTATGATAGAGCCCAAGGAGGCGTGATGTCAGCGTCAGTCCCAAGGCATCCAGAAAGCTCGGACCGAGCAAAGCATCAGAGGCTTCAAAGCCACGCAACGTTCGCGCAATCTGCCCGAGGTTGTCATTCTCCAGACGCTGGCTCTCGAAAAGGCAGATCGGGCCGGCTGGCGCGCGGCCGAATGTAGCTTCATGACATTCGACCAAGAGGGACTGCGGAATGAAGATCCGAAAAACATTATAGGAGGTTCGTACAACACCACGCCAACAGCCCTGAGCCGGCCCCGTCAAGAACATCGTGTTTGGGAACCACTGACCGCTCCAGACGGAGCGACCGTCTAGGGAAATTTCTCCGGTGATCTTGTGCGACACGATGCTGAGTATATGAGAATCGTCATTCTGGTCCGAATAGACTTCGGTCACGCCAACTGGCCGCGAATCGACCCAACGCGACAACGCTATGCGCGATGCGTTTTGTCCCGGCTCCGAACCGACCGGATTGGGGCGGCGACGCCAGTGCGATTCTGATTGAACAAGTTTGGATTGCGCGGGCTGCAAGCGTGGCTCAGAAGTCGGTCTGGCCTGGAGTGCGACTTCAGGTGAAAATTCGTCATCCAATGGGTTGAAGCTCTCGCTGTCTGAAGAGATTGTTACGGAATTTGCCAGGGACCTGTCGCTCCTTTGGCTGCCGGCATCCCGACTGGTCATCTCTTTCTCCTCGTGATCTCCTTGGAACCAAAGTCTTGAGGGCAAAGACGTTGGGACACGTTTGTTATCGGCTCGACGGGACGGTGACTAGGCGTCCCAACTGTTTTTGGGGGCGCAGTCCTGAATTGCTGTCGACGATCCCAGCGAGCGTCTCCGATAGACCTATCATAGGAGAGGATTATCTCTCAATCGCGTTACGGTTGCGAGAGGATCGGCCTTGCGCCACAGGCCATCATTTGCCGTGTAGAAATGCAACCTCGCGGAGCCTTCACCAACATTTTATCTGTCGTGATGCGGATTGCCATCGAGAGGAGTGCTGCAGGCGTCAAGCCCATGTGGGCTGACACGAAAGCTGGTCGCGTTATCTCTAAAAATGGCAAGCCGATAGCCCTTCCGTGATGCGGTTCAATAAGACTTACGTATCGGCCGGGTTAAACTCGGAGGCGATTCATCTGCCGCTTCGCCCGACGTATTGTCGGCACCGATCGGCGACCGCGTCGGCGGCTCGTGCGGGCCTTTGCGCTCTAGATTTTCAGCCGGATAGGACCTGACACATGAAAAACAGACTTCGTCTCTTTGCAATTGTTATGCTTGCCGTCCCCTCCGCCACGACCGCTGCCCAGACCGAAGTCGGCAAATTGGATTGCGACGTGTCGAAGCGGATTGGAGTAATTGTCGGCTCGAAGCAGGGCATCGACTGCACGTTCACGTCTGATGCTGGCAACCACAGCCAACACTATGTCGGCACGATCACTAACTTTGGGCTCGACATCGGGACTGTTGAGAAGGGCCGCCTTTTATGGTTGGTTTTCAACGCTACGCGCGGGCCGGTCACCTGCAGGGCGAGTATGTCGGCGCTACTGCAAATGCGAGCGTTGTGGTGGGCGGGGGCGCCAACCTCCTCGTCGGGGGCACCAATAAGACGGTCTCGCTTCAGCCGATTTCCCTCGACGGAGATGTCGGCGTCAACCTTGCCGTTGGCGTCACGGCTTTGACGCTCCAGGTTGCGAAGTAACATCTTCTGAGACGCAGCCTTGCGAGGTCGATCGCGAGATCTGCATTCGATTTTGCCGCGGCCATTTGTGGCCCTAGTTACCTGGACTGGTCATGTTCGATCAAAAAAAACACCCAGTGCCGAATATTGCAATCGCCCCGTCTGGCTCGTCCCTTGCGATCCCAGCCGAAACGACCGCAAGGTTGGCACGAAAAACTCTCATGCTTGATATGTCGTCCCATGCGGACCGATTGGCTGAGGACGCCGGCCTGAGACAGCGGAGCGATCTGCAGATCGTCCTTTACGATATCGCCCAGTCGCTTCGGGCGCGTGCGGACGATATCGCTTCGGCACGCGCCGGCCCGTTGTTGATCGAGCGGATTAGAGGAAGCCTCGAACGGATCGAACGCGATCTCCACAACACGGCCGAACGTGGCAGTCTGGTCTGCATCTCGACCACATGACCAGCAAGTCTGCAAACGGCCCGTTCGGCATGGTCTCACGGGCACCGGCAACTGGCGCAAGGCGCAAACGTATCCGAACCGTCCTCGATCATTGCGGGATGGGGTTAGGCTTGCGTCGGCACTGAGGTTCCGCGAACGCTCCTGGCAATTACAAAAGCAACGCAAAAGCCCTTGCCGCGACATTCATTCGAAGGCTTCATCATCAGGATCCAGCCGTCGTGCTGGAACGTACCTATATCCGAGAAGGGGAGCTGATGACCACTGTCAAACTCGTAAGCGACGCACAAGCCGCAAACAATCCGGACATACTTGCAGTCTTCAACGATATCCGCACCACCCGGCAATCCGATTTCATCAACAATTTCTGGCGGGCACTCGCCATCGACCCCCCGCTTCTTCAGCGCACCTGGAGCGGTTTGAAGGCCGTCATGGCGAGCGAGGGGGCACTCGACCCCCTGGTGCGAGAGATGATCTACATTGCAGTCTCCACGGCTAATGGGTGCGCCTATTGCATCCACTCCCACACGGCCGCAGCCCGCGCACGCGGCATGAGCGACGCCCAGCATGCGGAGCTCTTGGCGGTCATCGGCCTGGCGGCACAGACCAATCATCTGGTCACGGCGATGCAGGTCCCGGTCGATCTTGAGTTCGAGGTCAATTCCGAAGACTAACTGCTTCTGCCGCCTTGATTAGCCTGTTCGCCAGCCTGTCTGGCGCTCGCGACCTGCGATCGTCGGCTTGAATGCGTCATCAGCATGCCTGGGCCGCGCAGGGAAGCCGCGCTTTCGGACCCTTTCGATTCTTGAAAGTGAGCGTGCGCCCGTCGAGGCTGTTTGAAAGACGGCATCCTGCCATCAGGGCTGCAAACGGCCGGAAGGTTTCGATCATGTCTTGTGGGCGAAAGCGAGCGGCAAGACAAAAGGAGGTCACCGCGTGATGGGGGGAGCGGTGACCTCAAGTCGAAGGTCCAGGACCTTCTGGGGAGCTTCCAGGATGGGAACCAGGAAACGTCATCATAATGACCGAAGATTCCTCGATCGCAACTACAAAAACGCCCTTAGATTGAGTAAAATACTTTCAAAAACAACCTGAGGGTTACTTTTGTAATCATCTGTTGCATTGAACGCTTTGCGGCGTGAACAGGTCAGGCTTTGAGCGCCCAGAAGCCGACGGCGCCAGATTTCTTGTAGCCGATTCTTTCATAGACCGGGGCTCCGGCCTCGGTGGCCTGCAGGACGCTGCGCGTCAGACCGGTGCCCTTCCAGGCCTCTTGAAGCGCCTTGCGGCAAGTTGCCTCCCCAAAGCCTCGACGTTGGTGATCCGGAAGTGTCGCGACGAGGGCAAGAAAGAGCCGCCCATCATGCTCAATAACAGAAGCCGTCGATACCGGATGGTCCTGGCTAAAGCCCAGATAGGTATAGGCTCTCTCGTGCCAGATGCGCGAGCCTAGCATGCCGTCGCGGACATCCTCGGCGCCCATGCCGTATGCCGCCGCGTTTATATCGAAGGCAAGGCGTGTATCGTCTTGTGTCGCAGCTCGCCTGAAGACGAGATCCTGATGATGTGTTTCGCCCATGGGAAGGATGTCGCCTGCCATTGCATATCCTGAAAGGGCGCGTACCAAGCCTGCTTCGTTTGCAAGGTGCTCCAAATTGTTGCGAGCATCGGCATCGAGAAGATCTTCAAATAGCCAGAGAAAACCGCTTTTCGACTGATCTGCCATGTAGTTGGCGGCTTTTAACAGCCTGTCCTGCAACAGCTGCCCGTTCGCTTCCTCGTCCGTGAGCGTGAGCGTGTTGAAGAATGCGAACGCAGTGTCAGACCAGCGGATGCTGATGCCCGGAAGATCGCGCACCTCTCCCAATCCCCGGTCCCGGATGATGTCAGCCCAAACGCCAGCCAGTTGCTGGACGGATTCCTTCGCCTCTGTCGTTTCATTAAACATTGCCAGTCCTCTTTCAATATGACGGCCAATTGTGGAGAGGACCCGTTGAGTGAGAATGTCAGGGGCGACTATTGTCATTGCAAATGCAATCGTTTAGCGGCTGCGGTCGCTCCATATCGAACGATTGCCTTGACCGGACTGTTGTGACATCGCGCAGGATTGCACGAGGTCACAACAAGTTCGGGGAATTGGTATTTGCCCCTATACGCGGGCATGATTGAAACTATTCTTCGCGCCGCTATCGTACGCTCAAAAAGGCAGAAGCGGTATTGGAGAGAGGGCTGATGCTCAACGCGGTTGACATTCAAGATCAGGAGGGTCGTGAACATGCAGCCCCGATGATCGACCCTTTCGGGCGGGCGGTGACGTATCTGCGCGTCTCCGTCACCGATCGCTGCGACTTCCGCTGCACCTATTGCATGGCGGAAAACATGACCTTCCTGCCGAAGAAGGATCTGCTGACGCTGGAAGAGCTCGACCGGCTCTGTTCCGCCTTTATCGCCAAAGGCGTGCGCAAGATAAGGCTGACTGGCGGTGAGCCGCTGGTGCGCAAGAATATCATGTATCTGGTGCGCCAACTCGGAAAGCAGATCGGCTCCGGCTTGGATGAGCTGACGATCACCACCAACGGCTCGCAGCTCGCCCGCCATGCGCAAGAGCTCTACGATTGCGGCGTGCGCCGCATCAACGTCTCGCTCGACACGCTCGATCCCGACAAGTTCCGCAGGATCACCCGCTGGGGCGATTTCGCCAAGGTGATGGAAGGCATCGATGCCGCCGAGAAGGCCGGCCTGAAGATCAAGCTCAATGCCGTGGCACTGAAGGATTTCAACGAGGCGGAAATGCCCGCCATGCTGCGTTTCGCGCATGGCCGCGGCATGGATCTCACCGTCATCGAAACCATGCCGATGGGCGAGATCGAAGAAGACCGCACCGACCAGTACCTGCCGCTCTCCAAGCTGCGCGCCGATCTCGAAGCGCAGTTCACGCTCACCGATATCGACTACCAGACCGGCGGCCCTGCCCGTTACGTTCGCGTCGCGGAAACCGGCGGCCGCCTCGGCTTCATCACGCCCCTCACCCATAATTTCTGCGAGAGCTGCAACCGCGTGCGCCTGACCTGCACCGGCACGCTCTATATGTGCCTCGGCCAGAACGACGCCGCCGACCTGCGCGCCGCATTGCGCGCCACCGAAGACGACGGTCTGTTGCATGCGGCCATCGACGAGGCGATCACCCGCAAGCCCAAGGGCCACGATTTCATCATCGACCGCACCCATAACAGGCCCGCCGTTGCCAGGCACATGAACGTTACGGGTGGGTGATCGATAGGGCGGCGGCCCTGACACAGCTTGACGAGAGGGCCTCGTTCTGGATCGTGTTCGGAAACTGGTACCTTGCCAGTGTCGCAATCAGTCAGGATTTTCGCTTTCTAGGCCAGCGGTGATATTGGTGTAATCGGCCGAGACCATTCGTCGGGACCGTTCTCCTGCAGAGTTGTTCTCTTCGTCATAGGCCCCTGCGCGACCGAGAGAGCAGCGTCGATCGGCCCGTTCCCTCGTACATCCGGAAACTTTCTCGGTCATACCCCCAATTCTCGTCGTTTGCATGGGCAAGGGCGCTGTGCCGGGTCAGCTTGCCCGTCGCCTGATCCAAGGCTGCGTTGCCGTCCGGTCCGGGTATCTCGCTATCCAAGTAACGCCTGAGCGTTTCCAGGTGAGCAAATCGATCCCGGTTCTCCTCGTCGATCGATGCCGACTTGCGCAATATCTGTCTACAGGCTTTAAAGATATTCATACCTGTCCTTCCAAGTTGAGCGGTACAAGGATTGAAAAGGGAGGTACGAGCCGGAAAACGCGGCCAGGACGTCGCCGGCCGAAATCCTTCGTGCCTGTCGCAGGGGCATCGTTACTCTTGCGGCTCTTGCTGCACAGCCGCGACAAAGGATGCCAGCGCTTCAGGCGGAAGCCGGTCCAGCTCGACGTCGAGAGAGACGGTAATGCAGGCCACGGTGAATGCCGCGCCGATGACACCTAACAGCTCGACAATCTGACGATCATCCAGATGTCTCTTGACCGCCAAGACAGCCTCCTCGGGCACTCGGGTTAGCCCGACTGCGTCCACCAGTGCAAGTATACTCCGCTGTCGGTCGGAAAATACATCAGTCGGGAATTTAACGTTCTGCAGCGCCTCGATCTGGGCTTCTGTCAATCCGGCGTTGCGCGCCAGATCTTCGTGCATGCCCCACACATATTGTGCGCCGTGCTTTTGTGCCATTCTCAGAAGAACAAGCTCCCTGTCCGCCGCAGGCAGTGCCAAGTTGCACATCTGAATGCCGACGATTTTCACGAAAGCCTCGGCCCAGATAGGCGCGTTAAAGATGGCGCGCAGCAGATTGGCCTTTTGCGAGGCCTTCAGAATATCCGTGTATATACAATCGTCGACATAGCCAATTCTAGCCATCATGTATGCTCCCTCGTCGCGAGGCTGAACTTTCGCTCCAGCCCATTGCCGGCAAATTCCTATGCGCGCGTAATCAGTTCCCAATGTCTCAAACGCGCATTCATGCGGTATGCAGCAGGACAGGGCAGGGCGTCACTTAGTCTCGCCGCTTTGCTCGCCGAAATTGCAGTTTAGCAACGAACCCTCCTGCGCTTACCTGCAGCTTTTCCGCGCGAGCCCGGGGCGGAGCTTGCGGTAGGCGGCAGACAGCCCGGCGGTGGTGGATCTAGTGTTCTTGCGAGCTAATCGCTCTGATCGCGAATCTCAATGTCCTGTTCATTTGGGGGCGCGGACTGTGTGTTTCCGAGCGATACATCAACATGCAATTTCGCCCTCGCGTGCTAGCGCGCCCATCGAGCCAGTCGCTCCCCGTAGGCACGAACAACCCAACGCCAGGCACTATCACCAAGCAGGCAGCGCAGCGGAGGTTCTCGATTGTCAACGAGCGCAAGTACGTCCGCGACCGTAGAGCTCGGGTCTCCTGGGACCTCTGATCCCAGTGATCCGTATAGTTTGCTTCTCGCCTCCTCGTAGGCCTCAATCGGAGTCGAGAAGCGGATCGCCGAGGAAAAGTCCGTGGCATACATGACGGGCTCGAGGATCGAGACCTTGATACCAAGATGCGAGACTTCCAATGCCAACGACTCCATCATCCCCTCAAGGGCCCACTTTGATGAATTGTAAAGGCCGATAGTCGGCTGGCCCAGAAGGCCACTGACGCTTGAAACTGCGATAACATGACCCGCTTTCCGGGCGCGCATCGCTGGCAGAACAGCTCTGGTTGTCCAGAGCGCACCCAGCAGATTTGTGTCGAACAACTTGCGGGCGTCTGCTTCGTCCACCTCTTCGAGTGCACCTGCGAGGCAATATCCAGCATTGTTGATCAACACATCGATCCGCCCAAAATGGTCAAGAGCGCTCTGAACCGCGTTGGCCGCTTCGGCAGCATTCGTTACGTCGAGCTTGACTGGGAGGACACGCTCGCCGTGCTTCGCTTTCAGATCTGCGACGCTTTCCAGATCGCGGACGGCTGCTACGACGCTATCTCCACGATCAAGGGCTGCCTGTGCCCAAGTTTTCCCAAGGCCGCGGGAGGCGCCGGTGATAAACCAAACTTTCAATTTACTCATCGCTCCGCTTTCCCTTCGTTCAGGCTGAAATCTAAAGGGATTACGGCCACACCTACAAATGCTACCTTCTTACAAATGTAGCCTCGGCCCTGCTTTAGGCTTCAGATTTCATGTGTCGTTCGTATCCGGTTTGCGGCCGTTTCTGCATCGCCTCCCGCCGCGCTTCGGGTGCGCGGGAAGTATAGGGGAGGGTGTTTCGAACATCCGCTTCGATTGGCCCCGCGATCCGATGAACTCCCGCCATAGCGACAGCTTATCGACCGTCAGCGAAAGCCGGACGAGCATTGCGGCTCGCTGATCCGAGGTTTCGTCGTTAAGCGGCATCATCGCCAAGCTGCGCAAGTGGTTGTTGCAGGCCTCCATCAGATTGGCGATCGCTCTCGGCAAATGCTGTTCGGCCGAGGCTTGCAGCTTCTCAGCCCAATTATGGTGAGCCGACAGAACTCCAGCCTCGGCAGCAATCCATGGGCTTTTGTGCCTGCCGTACGGCGAAATAGCTTCGCCTTTCGTCTGTCGACAATTGATTGCGATCCCCTCTTTGCCAATGCTTGCGTGCCGCTGGAATCGCGTGTCTGAGAAATGTCAGGCGTGATCTCTGCTTCCCCAACCTGCTGCTGCAGCATCGCAGGCGTGTCTGCTACTGTCCAACCCTCAGCGCGCTCGCCTTGCCGGAAGGCATCGGCGGCGCGCAGATAGACGGCGAGCGTTTGCTTTCGCCGCTGCGCGATTGATGCGTCCTCGGACGTTCCTCTATCAAGCTTTGCCAAGGCCTCGCCCCTTCATCGGACAACGACAGCAATCCGGCCGTCCGCCACAGCCGACGTCGCCGCGCCAGCTGTGACCGATGCCAGGTCGAGACCATGGGTCTTGAGGTAGGCCAGTGCACCGGCTGCCCTGCCGACGTCGGCTCCACATGCAGTGGCGAGGGCTTCAACAATCAGGGCGGCGTAGCTGAAGCGGAAAGGGTGAGCCGCCTCGGAGCGCGGAAGCGACGCGAGAATGTCTGCGATCAGCATGCTTGTTTCGGCCACTCCGGAGGTTCTGGAGCCTTGCGCCTGCTTTCGCCCCGTGCTCAGGTCGGCGAGGGGAAATGTCTCACCCCCGCTTGCCAGCTCGTCATGACGCCAGCGCCGACCACCGGCGGGTTGGCGCGGCGCGCTTGGCGCCTGGCGTTCGACAAATCGCGCGACGGCGAATTCAGCCAGTTTTTCTTTATCCAAGGCGGCAAGGAACAGCATCACCTCGCGCCGATCCTCCTCCCTGATCTCGGCAGAGGACTTGATCGGATTGCGGATGACGGAGGGCAACGCAACGCCGACGGTCCCTGGCTTGCCGATCCGCTCCTCGGCCACCATGCGAGCCACCTGACGCGTCTGGGACGCCGTCTGCCCGTTCAATACAGCATGTGAGGGCGTCAACCTGCATTGTTGGCCGTTAGTTGCTTCCCATTTTCGATAACCGGCAGAGTCGCCGGCAGGGCCTCCAGACGACCGGCATAGGGTGCGACGCCCTGGCTGGTGCTGATCGACCCTGCCGAATGATGCATTTCGACCATGATGATCCAGGGCGCCCTGGCCCCACGGCCCTTGCGGTATCGACGAAAAATGTCCGCGTGGAACGCAACCAGTCTTGGATATCTGCCATTGACGCTCTCGTTTTCTGATAGCAAGGCTGAATGATCGCAATGGGAAGGGTTCGAGCCAAGCTTAGGCGGGCAACATCACCGTTTTGTGAATGAAAGCCCGCCGCCGGTACCGAAGCCGAAAGCAAAATAGTCAATTATTTCAGCTGAAATGAATGCAGCCGCTTATCCCACCTGCAATGCAAGGTCAATCAGGCGTGAGGATTGTAGCGGTTTTTCCTCGGTCGGTTATGTTGGAGCTCGGCTGGCAGGCCGGTGATCCAGACAGCTATTCTGTTGGCCCCCAACGTCATGTTGGAAAGGTTACATAAGTGCATATCAGCGACGGCAAGACCATGCGAGCAACACATCGCGTGGAGACCGCCTGACATCGGGGACAGGCGTATCGCCGCCGGTCTCGCTGGAAAATTCTTCTGAAACCAAGCGCGGAGCAAGAGGATGAACGAAAAACCAAACCGACTGCTGACTTATGCCAATGGCGCGCCGGTCAGCGACAATGTCAATATTCAGACGGCGGGTCCCCACGGCCCGGCGCTGTTGCAAGATCTCTGGCTGATGGAAAAGCTGGCCCATTTTTCCCGCGAGGTGATCCCGGAACGGCGCATGCATGCGAAAGGAGCCGGCGCCCATGGGACCTTTACGGTCACTCATGACATTTCCCATTATACCAAGGCAAAGATCTTTTCCGAGATCGGCAAGACGACGCCAATGCTCGCGCGATTTTCTACCGTTGCCGGCGAGCGGGGGGCAGCCGACGCCGAGCGCGACATCCGGGGATTTGCCCTGCGTTTTTACACCGAGGACGGCAACTGGGACGTGGTCGGCAATAACACGCCAGTCTTCTTCTTCCGTGATCCGCTGCGTTTTCCTGATCTCAACCATGCAATCAAGCGCGATCCGCGCACCGGCTTGCGGTCGGCAGACAACAACTGGGATTTCTGGACCGGACTTCCTGAGGCACTACACCAGGTGACGATCGTCATGAGTGAGCGTGGCATACCGAAGAGCTTTCGCCATATGCATGGATTCGGCAGCCACACCTTCAGTTTTATCGACACCGATAATCAGCGCACCTGGGTCAAATTTCATTTCCGCACGCAGCAGGGTATCCAGAATCTCTCAGACGAGCAGGCAGAGGCACTTGTCGGGCGCGACCGAGAATCCCATCAGCGCGATCTGTTCAACAGTATCGAATCGGGTGCATTCCCGAAATGGACGCTCTTCGTCCAGGTCATGAGCGAGACCGAGGCCAAAGCCTTTCCGTTTAATCCTTTCGACCTGACCAAGGTATGGTCAAAGAAGCAGTTTCCGTTAATCGAGGTCGGTGTCGTCGAGCTGAACCGCAATCCTGACAATTTTTTCGCGGAGATCGAACAGGCAGCCTTCACACCCGCCAATCTTGTTCCGGGTATCAGCGTTTCGCCTGACAGGATGTTGCAGGCAAGGTTGTTTTCCTATGGCGATGCCGCGCGCTACCGGCTCGGCGTCAATCATCACCAGATCCCCGTAAACGCCCCCAAATGCCCGTATCACAGCTATCATCGCGACGGCGCGATGCGTATCGACGGCAATCTGGGTGGGACTCCGAGCTATTGGCCGAACACGAAGGGTGAGTGGGTGGATCAGCCCTATCTCAACGAGCCGCCGCTTGCCGTCGACGGCCCGGCAGATCACTACGATCATCGTTTGGACGACGATCACTACCAACAGCCTGGAGACCTATTCCGCATGATGAGCGCACAACAGCAGCAGGTGCTGTTTGACAATACCGCACGGGCGATGGGAGACGCCCGTCTCGAGGTCAAGCAGAGGCATATCGACAATTGCTCACTCGCCGACCCGGCCTACGGCGCCGGGGTGGCGAGTGCCCTACAGCATCTTGGATCCATGCGGTAGGGCATGGCCGCTTGAACGCTTCGCGCGTAAATGGACCGGGCAGGCGTTGCTGCCCGGTGTCGCGCGTCCACAAACGAAGTCCTCCTCAAAGCGTGCTGTCGAAAACACGACACGCGCCGATGGCGCGGCCACGGCTTCAATTGCTCCCGGCGACCCTCGTCTGCATGGCGGGGCTGTCGACGCGGTCTCCGTCGGTGATACCAAGTCGCGACACGGTTCCGCCAGCTAGTTCGACGGCATATCTGGCGGGGGCACGCGACGCGATGATGTGGTGAGAAAATGGCACGGCGTTGGTCTTGATGCTGATTATGACGCCGGAGGCGTCGAGGAACAGCATGTCGAGCGGTATGAACGTGTTTTTCATCCACATTCGTACCGTTTGCAGGTGATCGAACGCAAAGAGCATGCCGCGATCAGGTGCCAACCCGGTACGGTACATGAGACCGCGTTGCAGTTGCGCGGGGCTGAGGGCGATTTCAACCGTGAACGAAAAACGCTCACCCCCTGCCGTCTCGATCGTCAGCGGAGCGGTTTGAAACTCGACACGCACCGGTTTCGATCCCGCCCTGCCGATTATGACGATGAACAGGACGCCAGCAACGGCAAATGCACATGCAAGCAAGCAGCGTTTCAGTGGAGCCTGGTAAGGTCTCATTCTGAGTTCCCGCTTCGAAAACGACAAGGAATGGGCGCAAACGTCACGCTGAATGCGCGTTGTCGCTGCGAGATCAGGGAAGAGCTTTGTTGGTCCGTGGCGAGTCGGCCTGGCTGGCGGGAGCCCGGCTGAAGCGGTTGGCTGCGACCTGGCGGTCCGGTTCGGGGCGGCGGAAATAGATCGCGCGACCGTAGCAGAGCGGCTTTGCTCCGCGAATGACGATGAAGGCCTCGTCGGTGCGGCAGTCGTTCATCAGCTCGTCCTTGCGAATGAGCGGTCTTGCCATCTCTAATATGTGTGCCGCGCGGCAGGCTGTCGAGCGAAAAGGCGTTGCCGAAGGTTGCCTTGTTGCTGCCCTCGGACAGCGGTTCCACGCCGCATTGCTCGAAACTTTCCAGTTCGCGAGCCGTGTCGAGATCCTGAACCACCGCGTAGGTGCGATGAGAGACACCGTCATACAACTCCCGCTTGCCCTCCTTTTCCCATTGTTTTTCAAGCTGTCCGACGGACTGGTAGAGACGTTGCAGGGTAATGCCATATTTGTGTCCGGCGTCACGCGCCGTCTCGATGATCTCCATTGGTCCGAGCCGGGCGACCTCATCGAGCAAATAAAGAATGGGGCCTTTGCTTCTGCCGTCCGCCTCGTAGGCAGCATTCAAAAGCGCTCCAATAACGGTGCGGCCAACTGGCGGCGTGGTTTGTAATGCCTTCAGCGAAATCTCCAGGAAAGTTGAGCATTTTCCTGACAGAATCTCCGATGAGCTAAAGCCTTTTCCGGAAACAAGCGCGGCAAAGGCGCCGTTGGCGAGCCACGCGCTCGACTCATCTGCATTGGCGTACATGCCCGAAAAGGTCTCGTCGACGTTTCCCATCAGGGGGCCGGCATAGTCACGCGCAAGAGAGCTGTGGCTTGTGGCATGGATCGCAGCCAGGATCTGGCGCATTTCCTTTTCCGGTCTGGCGAGACCGTTCCGCAACTGCCTCAGCGTCTTTTGTTCGGGCGCAAGATACCTATCCCAGAGAATATGGGCGAGGAGACAGGCTGTCATGGCCTTGCCGCGACAGGTGAAGAAGCTGCTGTGGGCGCTGGCGTTGGCCGGCGCGTCGCCCGCCATCCAGACGGCCACCGAAAAGACATTCGTGATTGCCATCGGGGCCTTGATGTCGATCCAGTCCAGCACGTTGAAACCTGCTCCGTTGTCCAACAACAATTCATGAACCTTATGCCCCATCGCCTGCCGGACGCATGACACCATCGGACCGAGCTCGCCTGAAGGATCAAGGATCACGGTCGATCCGGTCCATGTCAAAAAGGGTTGAGACCGCTGACGTACTTTTGAACGAACCGGATCGAACAGGATGAGGGAGCGACTGCGGTGCGCATCGGCGCGCCAAGCGATAAAATTCGTCCATCTCCAAGGGATCTGCGTTCGCCGACGCCACGCCCATGCCACCTGCAAGCGTGGCGGTAAATGCCGCAGCCTGAACCAGGAGATCGACAAATTCCCAACGATTCACGAGTAATCTTCAAGTCCTTCATACGTCGAGGCGGTCGACTGTCTGTCGCGCTTGAAATCTTGCCGGAAGATTTGGCTGCCTCGTGTTAACCGAGCATGTGCGGTCAGGCAGGTCCAGTTTCATCTGCAGTCAATTGGCATCATTGCGCCATGTTGGAGATCTCGTTGGGACTCGACGTTCGATTCGCTGGCCGGAAAACGATGAGGGATGGGGTGACGACGGACATCCCGAGCGAGGCGCTTTCCTCGATTGGCGGCGCGCTCAAGCAATTGCTTCAGTTTACGCAATTGTTTCTTGCGTATCTTCGAGGTTCAGAAACACCGCCAATGATCGCATCTTCTTCACGACGGCAAGATCGTCGGTCCTAACTAGGAGAAATTCGATGTCGTACATCAAAACGCCAGCATCCATCGAGGACGCTCCGGAGCAGTCGCGTCCGGTGCTTCAAGCTGTCGAAAAGCAGCTTGGCTCGGTTCCCAACATCTTTCGCATCATCTCCAACAGTCCAGCCGTCCTCAGTGGATTCGTCGGGTTTCAGGGGGCGCTTGGCAAGGGACAACTGACGCCCGCAACGCGCGATAGGATTGCCTTGGCGCTCGCCGAAATCAACGGCTGTGACTATTGCCTCACGGCACATACTTATTTCGCCAGCAAATTCGCCAAGCTGGACGAGAATGAGATCATCGCCAATCGCGCTGGCACCTCGAGCGATCCGAAGGCTGCGGCAGCAGTGACTTTCGCCAAGGCCCTCGCCGAAAAGCGCGGCGACATTGCTCCTTCTGAAATCGAAATTGTGCGCGCAGCCGGTTACAGCGATGCAGAAATTCTGGAAATCATCGCCCACGTCGCGCTCAACACGTTCACTAATTATGTCAACCGGGCGCTCGATACCGAGATTGATTTTCCCGCGATCTTCGGAAAAGCCGCCTGAGCCGTGGAGAAGGGCGCGAAAGAAAGGCGCCCTTCTCGGCCCACATCAGTGGTGGCAAACGCGTTGCTGCACAACGCACAGTCCGGCGAGATCGCCACAACCCATCCAAAAGCACTTCCGCTGCGCGCCAGCACAACAAGAGGATGCGTCCGTGAACACGCTTATCTACAATGCCCTGCACATTCTGGCCGACGACCGTTCCAACAGGCTGGGCATCGGGGCGATGAGAGTTGCAATCGCCATTATCTTCATCTGGATCGGCCTTCTGAAGTTCGTTCCCTACGAGGCCGACAGTATCACGCCTTTCGTCGCCAACAGCCCGATCATGTCTTTCTTTTATGCCGACCCCCAAGATTACAAGGGTCACCTTACAAAAGAAGGAGAACTTGTCCAGGCACAGCGCAATTGGCAGTTGGCGAACCGGACCTATGCTTTTTCCACGGGGCTGGGGATCGTTGAACTTATCATCGGCTTTACGACGCTTTCCGGGTTTTTCACTCGGTGGGGAGGCCTGATCGGTGCGCTTTTAGCGTTTGCAACGCCATTCGTGACTTTGTCATTCCTCGTCACCACCCCAGAAGCCTGGGTACCTGCGCTGGGCGATGCAGAACATGGTTTCCCCTACCTATCGGGTCCCGGTCGACTGGTGCTTAAGGACATCGCCATCCTTGCAGGCGCTTGGCTGATCATCGCGGATACGGCAAGAGGAATCCTGTTGAAGACAACAGCGCCGGCGAAAAAAGAAGCGCCACAACCCGTCGCGCCGCATCCGCTGTCGCGCCGCTGATACCCGATACATGACAGCGATTTGCGAGCCTGACAAAGACCCGTGTCAGGCTCTCGCCGTCATCAACTCTCCGCCGGTCGAAGGACCGTAGCTTCGTGGGCACAGGAGACTGACCATACGGGCTTAACGATCTCGCTGCCCGTTCGTTATGAACAAGATCACTCGCTCAGTATCTAACGAGGCAGGTTCAGTGGGAAGCGGGTCGGGGTATGAGTGATCCGTCGGCGTCAAGGCCGATCTCAATATTCTCGATTGCCTGAGCTAGCCGGTGAATAAATACGGGAGCGTTGGTGGCGACGGCAATCTTTCCGGAGGAGGTCAGAATCTCCGCGGCACTACTGATGAGAGCCGCCTCGAGGCCACGGTTATTTTCTCGGTGAGCTTTGTCAGCAAGGATTGTCAGCCGCGCTGACAACACTAGAAGCGCCTTCAGCCGGTCCGTCGATGTCATCAGGCAACTAATCGCCGGATGATGTCGCGTCGCAAACAAAGGCGACAGTCCCGGCGCACCGGTGAGAAGATTCAGCATGGTTGACCTCCGTCAGATTGATGAAGCCAAGGTATCAGGCTCGCAGGAAAGTCAAATTGTACCGGAGTATAGGGGTCTAGATCGGACGTTTGAAATTGTGAGCTTAAGCTCGGCCCTAAAGGCATCCTGTTTGCGAGATCAGGGCCGTCCGACGACGCCACATCATCGCCCTCGCAAGCAAGTGATTTCATTTGTAGCTGATTACCCATCGTCGAAATCGTACGAAAGCAGCAACGTGTTATTACGCGGTCGGCCTGAGGCTGGTGAAAACTGGGGGCACGTTATCCCCGCAAGGAGACAGGCATGAATATCCAGAGCAAGTCCATAGACCTCGAGTTCGAGATGCCAAGCGTTGACGAGCTGAGAGTCAAGTTCGGACCCCACCTGGCAGAGATGGAATCCCTGCGCCGGTTGCCGAACGCACTCGTTCAACAACTTGAAACCATTGGCGTGTTCCGCATGCTTGCACCCAGGCAGTTTGGGGGGCTGGAACTGGCATTTCCCACCGCGTTGGAGCTGATCAGGCGCATTTCCATCGTCGACGGTTCGATCGGCTGGATTGCCGCGATCAATAGTGGCGCTTGCCTGGTACTGCCCCGGCTGCCAAGATCCGCCCTCGGTGAGATATACAGCAATGGCGCAGACCAAATAGTCGCCGGCTCGGCTCAAGCATTAGGGATTGCGAGGCGCGTGCCGGGTGGTTGGCATGTCAGCGGCCGGTGGCCTTTTGCAAGCGGATGTACTGCGGCAAACTGGATCATCGCCGGCTTCAAAGACGCCGAGCCGGGGGCCGACGAAAAGCCGACCACGAAGCAAATGCTTCTTCGATCCGACCGGTATACCATTGAGGACACTTGGAAGGTTTTGGGCCTGCGCGGGACCGGAAGCCATCATGTCTCCATCACCGACGCTTTCGTGGCCGACGCTTTCGTGATGACGCTCGGACCCGGCGAGCTTTCCGTTGATGCACCATTGTATCGTCACCCTGCACATCTGATTGCCCTGGGGCATGGGGCCGTTCATCTCGGAATCGCACAGGCAGCGGTCGCAGACGTTGTTGCACTTCAGCGTGAGCGGTCGAGCGACGCACCGGGCCGACGAGACCTCATCGACTATGAACTCGGAAAGTGCCATGGTCGATTGAAAGCGGCGCAAGCTGTTTTCAACCTGCAAGTAAACTCGAACTGGTCGGACGCCACTAACAATATTCCGGCAAAGCCGGTGACGCTTGGAAATACCGTACAGACACTCGTGCAAATTGCTGCCGAGACGCTTGACATTGTTCGAACTTGTTTCGAGATCGCTGGAAGCGCGGCGATTTATGATGAAAGCCCCCTCCAGAGACGGCTGCGCGATATTCAGGTTGCCACGCAGCACGGTCTCGTTCAAAGGGCAAATTGGGTGGCGGGTGGCAAAGCCCTTCTGGAGGAGGACGGCAGTGCCAGCCTGAACAACTCGTTTTTCTCTGCCTTAGCCACGGGTTAGCCGAATCGTCCCGGAGATTTAGGCACTGCTTGCGTTACGCGACGGCTGCGCCTGTCGCGAGACACCTATTTGGGTTTGTATCAGATCGAAAACTTGCCCACGTGTCCGCCAAGCGAACCGCCGCTGGTTCACCAAAATCGACGGGCATTGTGACGGTACGCGGAAGCCTGTTTGTGCTCCTCGGCGCGAGGCTATTGCATGACAGCGATAGCGCCAATGATCAGCACCTGCGGATGTCTCGTTGCCCCATCTTTGACGTTCGACCAAGTCGTTCCTTCGCTCCGGTCGAGTGCTGGACCGGGACCGTTCACAACTTGGTGGAAAAGTCCTGCCGCGTTCGAACGTCTCCATCGGTGGACAAGGCCTCTACTGCCATCGCAGTTATCGGCCCTATCCCTGGCATTGTCTGAAAGCGACGCTTCACCCCATGCCAGGCCTCGCTATGAAGCACATTCTCAAGATCTGCGATCTTCGGCCCAGTTGCTCGATTAGCTTCGGCAGGCCAATGAGATACTGCGCAAAGCTTCTGCTTGTTTCGCGATGGCGGAGCTCGACTTTTCTATGACGGTCGGATCCGGTCAAAGGCTTTCGCGCGTCGCCTGATGCTCGGGCTGTCGGCGATGCTGAAGCCCGGCTGCGCCGGTCTTCCCCCGGGCGGGCGTTCCTGCCGCGGGTTGCGCTTGCGACCGGGCGGCCGCAAGGGAAGCTTTGCCGCGACCATGATCCGAGTTTTGTTTCCGATCGCGCCCTTGCACCCGCCGGCCTTCGCGCCGGCGGGATGGAAGACCTCTTGGTGTGAGAGGGGCAGAGGAGCAGCGATATGGACAGACAGAAGGTAGAAGAGGTCCGCAGTAAGGTCTCGTGCGTGGAAGTGCTCGTGGAGGCCGGTTTTCATTTCGACAAGCGGGAGAGCAGTCGCCGTGCCCTGAAATTCCGCCGTGGCGGTGAGATCATCATCGTCACTCATGGCGGCATCGGCTGGTTCGATCCGTTATCGGAAGAGAAGGGCGACGTCTTTGCGCTCGCAAGCCTTCTGAAGAAGATCCCGTTCAGCGCCTCGGTCGAGCTCGTGGCTAGTCTGGCCGGGCTGCAGCTTTGGCAGCAACCGGATCGAAGGGCACAGCGACTTTACACGCCGGTGGTCACTGAGCGATGGGCGCGGCGGCCGGCAATGGAACTGGCGTCAATGACCTATCGCTATCTGCATGACGTGCGGATGCTGCCGTCGACGCTTCTCACGCATGTTGCCAGATCTGACATTGTCCGGCAGGGACCTGGCGGCAGCGCCTGGTTTGCCCATCGCGATACCGCAGGCTGTCTTTCTGGCTGGGAGGAGCGCGGGCCGCAATGGCGTGGTTTTTCCACGGCCGGTGCCAAGACACTGTTCCGTTTCGGACCCCATCAGTTCTCGCGCATCTGCATCACGGAAGCAGCCATCGATGCCCTCAGCCTAGCGGCGATCGAAAAGATCAGGCCTGACACGCTTTATAGCAGCACCGGGGGTGGATGGTCGGCGGCAACAGACGAGGCGATCCGCGCAGCCGCGGCCGGCGCAATGCTGGTGGCTGCCACCGACGCCGATCCGCAGGGAGAAGTCTATGCCGATCGTTTGCGCCGGATCGCGGATCTCGCAGCAAGCGATTTTCTGCGGCTGAGACCACGCGCGATCGACTGGAACGAGGTCCTGAAGGAGCAAAGAAGAGAGGAAGAAGAACTGCCGCATGCGCGGGCGACCGCGTCAAGGGTGAAGCTTCGCCCGCCGGACGGCGGCCCCTGACACGGTTCCCGCGAGGCGGCCGTGGGGGAGGGGTGATCAAAGGGCTGACAGGAAGGCGATCGGCATCCCTGCCGCCATCATCCGCGAAAGGAACCGTCCATGTCCGAGCTTTCCGTCTTTCATCCGCCCTTCCGCAAGGTCCTCGAAGGCGTCGCCAGCCGCCAGCAGATGTATGCGTTATTCAACCGCCATTCCCAGGCTCCCTTCGACGAGAACAGGATAGCCGGCGCTTACTATGCCGGCGAGTGGTTCGAGGTTGCCGAGCGCGACCACGACCGGATGTTCGCGATCCTGCCGCCACTCTTCTGGCGTGGTGACATGTTCGCCATGCGCGAATTCATCGGTGAGAGCATCACCAGCGTTTTCTTCACCCTGTGGATCGGCGGCCGTCAACGGTGGTTTCACGGCTATTGCGATCTTGCGGAGCGTCATCCATGGGCAAAACAGTCTGCCGGCCGCCGGCCGCCGGCCGCCGGTCGCCGGTCGCCCGAGGGCATGCGTGCCGCGATCCTGGAGCGTGAGAGCCGGGCCGATCGCGCGATGACCCGTCAAGAAAAGCTCGACCATATCTGGAGCGCGACAGGGCCGGATTTCCGGGCCTACGGCGATACCCGGTTTCCGGACTGGTTCCGCGGCCGGCAGATGGTCATGGTCTTTTCCACCTCCGGCGCCAAGGCCTGGAAAACTGTTCGATGGCCTGACCGATCCGGAGATGGCCGTCAAGCTGCCGGTGCAGCTGCGTTGCCTGCCAGCCGCAAAAGCCGACTGAGGTTCACCACACCCCTCCATCTCACTTTTCGCGCGCGGACGCCCACACGCCGGGTCGTTTGCGCGCGCCTTCCAACAGGGAGCCTCTCTCATGGCGCATGACGATCCCTTCACGCTTGACCTCTTTGGAAACACCGCGCTTTCGTCGACATTCGATATTGCCGGCGACATCGCCGCATCAAGCGTTTCTCACACCCGCAGCGACTATGATGCGCATCGCCCGGCGGCAGCGACAGTGCCCGCCGGTCCTGTTTCGGCGGCCCGCGAAAATAGACCCGCTCAGCGGCGCAAGAGCGACCTCCGCCTGACCGGCGCGCGCCGGCTGGCCAACACCTGGCGGGCGTGCGCCCGCGACAATGTCGCCGCGATCCTGCTGGCAAAGGAGATCGAACGATCTGGTCTGCCGGCGCGGCGCGACCAGCAGGAAAGGCTGATCCGCTTTGCCGGCTTCGGCGCCTCCGAGCTTGCCAACGGCATGTTCCGGCGTCCCGGTGCCGACGGCTTCCGCGCCGGCTGGGAGGAGCCCTCGGAGACATCTTTCCCTTCGAGGCCGAGCTTGCGCTGAAAGTCGGTAAGCTGGAGGACATCGAAAAAGACCTCGCCGCCACCGACGAGGTCGGCGAGACCGCGCACGCGGCGGCGTGACTAGCGGGCCGCGTCCATGACGCCGCGCAGGGCAGCATTGATGCGGTCCTGCCAGCCCGGGCCGTCCTCCTGGAAAAAGGCGAGAACGTCCGAATCGATGCGGATCGAAACCGTTTCCCTTCCCGCCGGCACGGCCGGGCGCTCCGGTGCCGGCGGAGCCGCCTTCTTTGTCGGCTTGAACAGGGCTTCAGCCGCATCGAGCGGGTTTTGTGGTCTTCGCGCCATCGTCTTCTCCTTCAATCCGTTTCCAGCGGGGGTGCAAACCCTGCCGGCGGTTCCTCATGCATCCGTTGCAAACTCTCGTCCGGTCCATCAGGCCCGGCCCGAAGCTCATGACCGCTCGATGAAGGCTGTAGTCCCGGCGCAAGCACGCGCCCCGCGCGTTCGTCACCCCGCAGCCGCAGGAGCCGCGCATAGCGCTCTCGCATCTCGGCGCCGCCAATCTCGCCTGCGATCCAAAGCTCTACGATCTGCATATAATGCGGGTCGGCATCCAATGCGAAGCCACGCTCCTTCCACCGCGCGATGACGCGGTCGGCAATCTCTTTCCTCCGGTCCATTCTCCCCCGCATGTCTCAAACCGTGACACTCACCACTTAACAGGCAGACAGCCTACCGGCCAGCAAAAGCGGGAGTGCCGCCCGTGCATTCAAGATCAATTCCGGCGAGGCCCTGGATGGAGCGGCTCTGGCCCGGGCAGTCGGTCCCGTTTCTCCTTCGGACCGCTCTGCTGAAGCTCCTGCGGCTGCCCCCGCTGCGCCAGACCCGCGACGCGAATTCCCGCTTTCCCGCGCCGGTGGGCGCGGCGCTATGCTGAAAGCTCCGATACGCTCCTTTTTTGGGGCGCTCGCATACGCCGCCCTAAAGGCAAGGCAAGGCTCCACGATGACGCGAGGCAGTTGCAGCACCATGCAGAGGTCGGTGCTCCTTGTGTTTGCTTGTGCCATTGCGCCCGCTTGCCTTGGCGGTGCCGGCGATACTGCGCGGCGACAACGCGCTGACATGCTTCCTTCCCATGTGATTAGGCGGCGGCGCCATGTCAGCGTGGCGATGTCTTCGGCCGCATCCCGTGCGGCGCGATGGTGCTCAAGAGATGAAAGGGAGGAAGAGAAGAACAGGTCGCAGACGGCTGTCCCACCCGCCGGTTTCCTCAATCGCGACCGTCGCAATGCCGGCCCGCGCCATCACGCAGGCCGAACGACCCGCTGGGGCGCAAACCGGCACCGCTCGTTCGCAATTGCGGGTGCGCCATCCGCCTGCGGCCGGGGAGGGGTCTTCGGGATGAAGACGAGAAGGCACGGCAGGAGGCCGTTCCCGAAACCCTTAAAGGATACTTCCATGCATCTGATTTCCATCGATCCGCGCGCCCTGCAGGAAAACCCGAACAAGGCCCGTCGCTCGAAATCCTCGCCGCAGGCCGATGCCGTGCTGCTCGCCTCGATCAGGGCGGTCGGCATCGTGCAGCCGCCTGTTGTCTCTGTGGCACCTAACGGGGGCAACGGCTTCGTGATCGAGGCCGGCCACCGTCGTGTCGCCCAGGCGATCGAAGCGGAACTCCCGGAGATCCTCGTTCTCGTTGATGACGCGGGCCAGGCCGACGGCGCCATTCGCTCGGTTGTCGAAAACATCGCCCGCGAACCGCTGAACCCGGTCGACCAGTGGCGCGCCATCGAGCGTCTGGTCGCGCTCGGCTGGACCGAGGAATCGATCGCCCTGGCGCTGGCGCTCGCCGTGCGCCAGATCCGCAAGCTGCGCCTGCTCGCCAATATCCTGCCGGCGATGCTCGATCAGATGGCGCGTGGCGATATGCCGAACGAACAGCAATTGCGCACGATCGCAGCCGCCAGCCAGGACGAACAGACTGAGATCTGGAAGAAGTACAAGCCGAAGAAGCAGGACCCGCAGGCGTCCTGGTGGGATATAGCCCGGGCCCTGACCAAGACCCGAATGCTCGCCAAGGATGCGAGCTTTGGCGACGAGCTTGCAGCCGCCTATGGTATCGTCTGGCAGGAAGACCTCTTCGCCCCGGCCGATCAGGATGGCCGCTATACGACGGACGTCGAAGCCTTCCTCGGTGCCCAGCAGGAATGGCTTGCCAACAACCTGCCGAAACGCGGATCGGTGATCGAGGTCAACGACTGGGGCCAGCCGAAGCTTCCGGCCAAGGCAAACCAAGTCTACGGGAAGCCAGGCAAGGGCGACAATACCGGCTGGTACATCAATCCACGCGACGGGTCGGTGCAGTCGGTGGCCTATCGATTGCCCGAGAAGAAGACCAAGACGGTCAAGGGCGAGGACGGCGAAGAGACCGTGGTGGACGACGTCGATGTCCCAAAGGTCCGCCCCGACGTCACCCACAAGGGTCTCGACATAATCGGCGACCTGCGCACCGACGCGCTGCATGAGGCGCTCGCCAAGGCACCGATCGAGGACGACACGCTGATGGCACTCCTGATTCTTGCCTTCGCCGGCACGAACGTGTCGATCGCCAGCGGCTCGTCTGACAACCCCTACGGCCATGCCAACTGCCGCAGGCACGCCGCCCGCCTCATCGGTGAAGACGGCAGGCTGGCCTTCGATCGCGATCTTTTGCAGCAGGTCGCCCGCTCGCTCCTCGTCGACGTCATGTCTTGCCGGCGTAATCGGTCCGACAGCGGCATTGCCGCCCGTATTGCTGGCGATGCGATCGGCGCCGATCAGTTTCTGGTCAATACCGCGACAGAGGAGTTTCTGTCCTGCCTGTCGCGCGGTGCGCTGGAGGCAGCAGCCGGTGAGGCCGGCGTTGCGATCGGCAGCAAACTCAAGGAAACGCGTGCGGCCTTCGTTGCGCATTTTTCCGAAAACCGTTTTGTGCATCCGGCAGCTCTGATCGCCCCAGCTGTCGATGACGTCCAGGCCTTTGCCGCCGCCTTTGCAGAACCCGATGCCGCATTGGTGGAGGAGGGCGAAGATGATGACGATCATGCCGATCCGGACGTTGGTCGGACCGAGTTCGCCAACGACAGCGACTTTCGAGAGGCCACTGAATAGCAGCACCCAATCTTGTCTCGCCTCAGCGCCGCCCGACACCCGTCCGGCGGCGCTCTGTTTTCTTTTTGCATGGACGGGAGCAAACAATGTCCATTTTTTCTTCTGCACGATACGGCCGCACCCGCGACGGGTGGTTGGCTGCGCGGGTCGGCGAACAGGCCTTCGCCATGGTCCCGCACGAGACCGGCTATCACCTGGTAAAAGCCTGGGGGCTTCCTGGCCCGATCGAAGACTGGTGTAGTGCCGATTTTCATGATGGCAGGAATGCGCCTGTCGATGAGCAGAGGTTTCGGGCGCTCGTCGAGGAGTGGGCAACCCATTGCCGGCAGCTGGCAGGTCTCGGCCGGCGATCGATCCAGCCGCGGGTTGTCACACCTTGGGGTCCCTCGCACATTGCCGTCGCCTATGGCGTCGGGATCGTCTCTCATCAGACGGCGAGCCACGGTGGCTTTGCCCTCTCGGCGGAGCGCAATGCCGCAATCCCGGCGTCGTTGCGGACCAAGGACGGGTTTTACGAGGAAGATTGTGCCTGGGCGGCTGTCGCTATCACCTTTCCGGATCTCTTCACAGACCTAGAGAGGCGCCGGGCAGACGAGGTGCTCCGTCACATCTACCCCGACGCCTGGGAAGCGCTCCACAACACGTCCCTTCAGCCAGGCCAGTCCCGTGCCAGGGACCGTCAACGGTTCGATGCCGACAATGGCGATCGGTGGGTGGTCATATCGGCGATCCTGTCGAACCAGCACCCCGGATACATCGAGTGTATCGCAACCCTTGGCGGCCGGCGGCCCAGCAACCCTGGCGCCAATGCCGGGCAGGGGCCGGTCGAGCGCCGCTTCCTGGTCGCAGAAGAGCGTTACGACATGAGGCTGCACGGCTTCGTGATCGACGAAGACGAAGACCTGCCGTACGACGGTCCGTCGAGCTTTGTTGGCTGGAGCGAGTGACAGTCGGGCGCTAACCGGTCACCCGTCATCGCGCAACGATGGCGGGATCGCTTTTCGGTCGGCGACCGTCAGGCCATGATCGGGGTCGTTTTCGGTTCGGCCGAGCACTATCCATGCGCTTCATCGCGCGCCGTCCCTCGGTTTTGCTGCGGTCTGAACCGGTCGCAGCCCGGTCAAAGGCCGCGTTCCGCGCCGTAGGGCGGCAGTCCCGACGCGTGCTGCGCAAGGCGTGGCCGCGTTTTCCGCAGACCGCGTTGCGGTCCGCGGCCCCCGCAACCCCACCTCGCTTGTCCGCATCGTCCTGGCCTTGGGCCGGGCCGCTTGCCCGGTTCGTGTCGACCGCACCCGAGGGACAGCACCGGATGAACGGACCCTCGGGCTTTGCTCAACCGAACCAAAAAGGACACCGATCATGGCATCGCTCAACCGTTCCGCCCCGAAAGCCCGTCCCGCCGCCCAGCGCGCCACCACTCTGGAAATGGTCCGCCACGCCTGCCCCGACAGCGCCCAGGCGCTGCGCATCTCTGAAAGCTTCGGCCTTCCGGTCATCGACAGCGACGGCATTCGCGAGCTCCATTACAGCCAACTGATCGATAGCGCCGAGGCGCTGAAGGACGGACTCGGCGAAAAGGCCATGCAGATCCACATGCAGCGCATGGTCGGCTCGTTTATCGGCTCCGCCTATGGCGCTGGGCAGTTCTACAGCCGATCGGTCACCGAGGCACGCGACCTCACCACCAAGCTTGCCAGCGAGTTCCGCGACGAGGACCTCGAAGGGCCGGTCGGCTTCGATAGCCGCGCTCAGCGCAAGCGCGAGTTCGCCGCCGACATGGGGCTGCAAGCCCATGTGTTGCGAATGGCAGCCGAGGGTGCGGTCCGCGCCTACGAGGAGATCACCGGCGAGGCCTGGAAACCCTACGAGCGGACGGGTGCACCAGCACCGTCAAGCTCGATCGACCAGAAGGCGGCCACGCTACAAATGTCCGCCTTCGATTGAGACGGCAGACCCTCCCTTGAGATCGAAAGCCCGGCGCGTACCGGGCTTTTTTCGTGTCGCTGGCAAGCCGTCACACCGATCACGGTCCTTCCCGGGTCGCGGTCTAGCGCGGGACGGAGAAGTGTCAGCGCAACGGGCAAGCCGTCCTCCACTGCCGTTCCGGCCCGGCAACGACCCACGATGACAGGCACGGATTTCAGCCGGGTGCGCCGCCTCCGCCCCGCGCTGGTCGACCGCCGTGACGGACCGCGATCGGCGCGGTCTGCGAAAATCGGAAGGACAGGACAATGAAGAAGGCAAGTCAGAAGAACGAGAACCGCCCGGATGTCTATGCGCGCATCACGGACATTCTGATCGGCGAACTTGAACGCGGCGTGCGCCCCTGGATTCAGCCATGGGGATCCGGCCATCTCGGCAATCACGTGTCTCGCCCGCTGCGCTTCAACGGCGAACCCTATTCCGGCGTCAACGTTCTCCTCCTGTGGTCGGAGGCGGCGAGACGCGGTTATGGCTCGGCGATGTGGATGACCTTTCGCCAGGCGCTTGAGCTCGGCGGCAATGTCCGCAAGGGCGAGACCGGCTCTATGGTCGTCTACGCCAACCGCATCACCAAGACCGAAACCGACGGCAATGGCGAAGACATCGAGCGCAACATCCCGTTTCTCAAGGCCTACACTGTTTTCAATCTGGAGCAGATCGATGGTCTTCCCGAAGGCTACGGCGCCCGGTCCGATCTAGCACCGTTAGAGCCTGTCGAGCGCCTTGACCATGCCGACGCTTTTTTCCGGGCAACCGGCGCCGTCATCCGTCACGGCGGAAGCAAGGCCTTCTATGCACCAGGACCCGACATTATCCAGATGCCGCCGATCGAAGCCTTTAGAGATGTCGAGAGTTATTATGCCACCCTTGCCCATGAGCAAATCCATTGGGCTGGCGCCGCTCATCGGCTCAATCGCGATCTGTCCCGTTATGCCAAGGATCGGTCGGAGCGGGCCCGCGAAGAACTGATCGCCGAGCTTGGTGCCGTTTTCCTTGCGGCCGATCTCGGTATTGTTCCTGAATTGGAACCAAGGGCAGATCATGCGAGCTATCTCGCGTCGTGGCTCACGGTGCTACAGAACGACAAGCGATTTATCGTCCAGGCAGCGGCGCAGGCGCAACGGGCCGTCAGCTTCCTGCATTCGCTGCAGCCGGAAGCGGATGTGAAGGCTGCAGCCTAAGCTCAAAGCGGCCGCCACCGCCGGTCGCGGCAGCTCGGTCCATATGCCGTTGAACCTTGGTGCGGTCGGCTTCACTTCACCCAATCTTGCTGCCGGCCCCGTGCCAGCCCCAAGCCCGTTTCGATCAAGCTCAATGATCCGTCCTTCCCGTCCCGAAATGGACGCGAAGGCCGTCTGCAGCTCATCTGGCTGCGCCCGAACCGGGATTGATGAAGGGCAAGGGCTCCGCCAGCGGGGCGCTTTCCCCCATCGGAATGACCGCGCGCGGTTAGCGCACCTCGAATCTGGCGAGCATCTTGCGCAACTGCGCGTTCTGCGTGATGAGCTTCTTTGCAAGCTGCCGCCGCAACGCATCGACTTCCGCGTCAAGATCGGCCATCTCATCCATGAAGGATTTCGGGGCAGTAACGACGGCAGGAGCGACCTGGCCGGTTGGATCGGCAGAAACCACAGGCTTAACAATCGCGTCAACCTTCTTCCGGCGTGTCGGCGATGTCTTCAAGCTTGTTTCGACAGCAGGGATCCGCGTGGGGGAAGCCGATTTGTCCTCAAGCTGGTGCGGGGCGGAGATATTTGTGGGCTCCTGGATATCAACTAGGGCCGCAGGAGTTTCCACTGCAACTGGTGCCGCCGTTTCGGTGTCCGTGGAGCCAGCATCTGGTTCGAGCAGGCTTGCCTCGACTTGCGCCTCAGAGCCGGACTCAGCGGAGCGGTCGACTGCAGTCTCGTCAAGGGCAGGTTGTTCCTCTTCGGGAACAGGCTTGTATTCGAGAGCAATGGTCTTCTGTGCGAGTGCTGGACTCTCGTCATGACCATGTGGTTTCGGTTTACGCGACACCAGGTCAGCCACAAATCTCCATGGTGTTCTCATCACATACAACCTTCAAAGCAAGGCGGCAGGACATTGCCGCAGTCATTTCTATTTGCTGGGTCCGCCGTGGTCCCGGCACTATCAAATGAAGATTGGCGGCGCCATCGCATGTGGGCATGTGGCGCCGCTTAAAATCCAGACCTCAGGCCTTGCCAAGGCGCTTGCGCAAATCCGCGTTCTCGGCGCGCAGCTTTTCGGAGAGCTCCTTGCGAAGCTGCTTGTTCTCTTCCTCAAGCTTGATCAGGTCGGCGATATCGTCAATGACGTCAACAGGGGTGGCGACCGGAGCGGAGGCCGCAGCTTTGACGGGGGGCTTGCGAGTGACGGCCGCCTTCGGTGCGGTAACCGCCTTTTCAGCCTTGACCGGAGCCGGCTTGGAGGCGCGCTTCGCACGCGTCTTCTTGGCCGGCTTTTCAACGGGTGCAGCAGTAGCATCGACGGTGTTAGCTTCAGCCAAAGCCTTCGGTGCCCGAGGCTTGCGGGTCTTCTTATCGGCGGGCGCTGCCGCTGGCGCTTCGGTGGTCGCAGTTGTTTCAATCGTGGTTTCGTCGGCCATCAGTGTTCTCCTCTGTCAGGCGGGCAAGCATTTGATTCGCCGCGACTTAATGTCAATGCCGGCGAGCCGTGTTTTCCCGCGCAATTGCTGCTTGAGAGGTCGCTACGCTCTGATTCAGTGGCCAGAGCGCTACACGGCTCCGGTTATCTACTGGCTTGCAGCCACGCTACGACAGGCAGCAATTCAGGGTGAACGTCGTGCAGACCTGCGTCTCGAGATCGCGTCGTCTCTGCCGCCAATGCCAGTGTCGCGCCTTCTCAAAGCAGCGGCTCGCCCATTGCGGTCTCGATGCGGCTTGTCTGACCAAAAACCGCCTCGCAAGCTCGGCTCGATCGTCTTCCCGCAACGGCCTGCTCGTTTTCTTCCCCTGGTCGCTGCGCGCCCATTCCTCGCGAGACAAGAAAGCCTCGGCCAAAGGCCGTCCTTCACTTCGTTACGGCCCGATGGGTGCGGTCCGATCGTTTCCGGTCTCATCGACAGCCATCGAGACCGCGATGGGCGCGGCCCGAGCAACCGAAAAGGATCAAGACAATGGCAACCATCGGCTCTTTCACCGCTTCCGAAAACGGCTTTTCCGGCACCATCAAGACGCTCAACCTCAACGTCAAAGCCAAGATCGTCCGGGTCGAACGCTCATCCGACGACGCACCGGATTTCAGGGTGCTGGCCGGCAATGTCGAATTCGGCGCCGGTTGGCAGAAGCAGGCCCGTGAGAGCGAGCGCGATTACATCTCCATCAAGCTCGACGATCCGAGCTTCGCTGCGCCGATCTACGCGACGCTGACGGAAGTTCAGGGCCAGGACGGCCTGCAGCTCATCTGGTCGCGCAACACGCGCCGCTGACGGTCCGACCGAAAGCCCCGCTCGACACGAGCGGGGCTTTCGTCATGTCACTTGTTGAGCGCGTCTTTGAGCGCCTTGGCCGGCTGGAAGCTCAGCTTCTTAGCCGCGGCGACCTTGATGGTCGCGCCGGTCGCTGGGTTGCGTGCCTCGCGCTCCGGCGTGGCTTTCACTTTAAACTTGCCGAAGCCGGGCAGGGACGTCTCATTACCGGCAACCGCGGCTTCGGTAATAGAAGCGATTACCGCCTCGACGATGGCCTTGCCCTGCACCTTGGTCAGGCCATGTTCGCTTGCTATCTTGTCGGCGATTTCATTGGTCGTAGTCATTTTATTCTCCGCATCGTGTCAGACGCAGAATCCCTGCCATCGCCATCAGGAACTGTCATCGACACGCTGCTGCAAATAGAGCGGAAAGCCCCGATCTCCACAGTTATTCACGTGGTCGGGTCTTAGTTTAGCCCGAAGACGGGCATCGAGCCCGTCCTCGCGTTCGGGTGCGATACGGAGAGGGAATGTCTGCTCAGTCCGTCCGAGGATGTCATGGCAACATGCCGGCCTCAAGGACGAGTGGTTCCCCCAATTTTGCCTCCGCTCCGGTTCCCTGCGCTTCGACAAAATCGGCTCCCCCACCCGCCGCCGCTGGCGGTCGCGTTCCGCGATCCTTGACTCCGCCACGCCCCATGACCGCCCGCGCCGTCTTTCACAAACGTCAAGGAGACGACGATGCTTCTGGAACAACACATCGAAGAGCTTCACCTCGAACTGCGCGAAGCAATCGACCTGGCCGAACGCCGCGAGATCGAAATCGAACTGGAGCTGGCGCGCGCCGAGCTGGCGGTGATCATCGCGGAGCAGGAGGGCACAATCGACGCCGAGCCACCCTTCTGAGAGTGGCTTTCGCCATGTCAGCTGGCCTGATGCGCCGGATCGACCGCCACCTCAGGCTCGAAGCTTCGCTTCGCCAGGCCTCCTTCCGCTACCGATCAGACAATCGTCTCATCGAGGATGCGGTTTCGGGCCGTAGCCGCGCTTCCGCTTCTGCCGCAGAAGTTCGAGGAAGAGTCCAACGGCTTCCTCCTCCCGCTCAAAATGGTGCACCAGCCTTTGGCCTCGAGAACCGATCCGTCCCCAGCGCCGTGTCAGGCAGGCCTGCCCGAACAGGGTTGGCTCGATCGACATCGCATAGTAGCGTGCCATGTTTTTCGAGGCGTCCTTGCGTTCGACATAGAGCTGGTAGGGCTGCGCGATCATGACAGGCAGAATCGGACAAGGCAGACTCTGCGTCCAACGAGACATTTGAATCGGTCGGCGGTGATCGATTCATGGCGATGATGGATTGCCGGCGGGATGATCCGGACGAGCCGCCTGCGGCGGACGGTGCTATGAGCTGCGCTCACCGAACCCCTGGCGGGTTTCGTCCCATTCGGTTAACGCCCCTCTCGCGACTGCCGCATTGGCGGCGCGACTACTCCACGACAATGGTCGAACATAGACAGGATAGCCGGCTGGACGCCGGATACGGACACGGCGCTGGCGGCGCCGTGGTCTATCTCTCTCTGACGTCGCATTTTGCACCCGCCACTCCGGCGTCAAGGACCGCGCGGCCCCTCCAATTTTCGGCCGCCGCCCCTTCGGGCCATGGCCAGAAAATCGGCTCCTCCGCTTGCCGCCGCTGGCGGTCGCGTTCCGCGATCCCTGACCCCTCGCGGCTACAGTGCGGCCTCCTTCCGTCAGAGACGGAAAGGAGACACTGATATGTCCGATGAGTGGTACAACGTTCATCAGCTCGCAGCGCTTGCGGGCTTTAGGCTCATCGTGTTCGCAAATCGCATCGGTTGCGAGGACGAATTCTTGCTGGAACTGCATGACGAGCTTGCCGAAGGGCTGGCAGCGGCAATTGCGCGGCTGCGATCCATCATGGCGCTGGAGCGCCAGCTCGTCAATGACACGGACGAAGAAGGCTTCGCCACCTTTCAGCTTCATGGCGAAGAGGAATGCTTCGCGCGTTTCCGGATCACGCTGCTCGACGACCTTGAAATCGACGTCGACACCTACGAATACCGGGTGAACGGCGGCGAGTGGCACAACGCACTGTCGGCAGACTGCGACGGCATCGAGATCAGCTATCCGAGGCTTGTCGCCCTCACGGATGACGAGTTGGGCACCCTCGCGCCGATCGTCCGCTCCATCCGCAATGAGGCGAGCATCGCCATCAGCATCGCACGCGTCGTCTACGATTGATGCGGGAAGAGAGGCGGCTCTGGCCGTCTTTCGTCTCTTCTGCAGGCATGACCGCTTGCCGCCATCGAGCCTGCACGTGGTCTTGAGGGGAGAGACTTGCCGCCTCTCCCCTTAAGCTCCCCTCTCCCTGTGGTGCGGGTCGAGACCCGCCCGGCCTTTCGGGCCGGTAGGCGGACGCTGCCGCGACTTCCCCAAGCAAGACGGAGATGGGGATCACCTTATGCTGCGCCCTCATGCTTCGGGCATTCGCGTCAGATGATCCCCATCTCCTGCGGTGCGCTCGCCGTCTCATCGTTCGCCGGCCATCGATGCCCGTTCCCTGCGGTCACGGCCATCCCGGCAGCTCACGACGACGGTTCGCTTCAGCATCTCTCACCAAAACGGTCTTGCCGTCGTGCTATTCCTTCGGCGTGGATCACAGGCCTGAGCCTGTGATAGCTGTTGCTTTGTCTGATGACTCGCAACAGCATGAGCGCCTCGGGCACCACGGCAAGACCGTTTTGGTGAGAGATGGCAGGATAGGCTATTGGTATACCAATAGCCGTTTCGCCCGAGGGGCGATTATCTGATTGAGCCCAACCGCAGCCGCGTTAGGTCGGGTGCCCGGCCGAGAATGATGTTCGGCGGCAAAGCTCATGGAGCCGGAAAGGGGAGGCGGAGAGGAGGGCGGGCCGCCCGGTCGGAAGGGCGCTGATCAGCGAATATGCGTCTGAGCGCTTCCGCGATCAGGTGAATAGCCGGTTTGCTCGCTACGCGCATCGGCGAATGCGCGAACAGGTGAATGAGCGGATCTGCGAGTGCGCGCAGTGCGCGATCAGTGAATCGCTCGACGCGCAAATAGGCGGATCGGCGATCTCGCGATCCGGCAACTCGGCGCATCGGCGAATCGGTGAATGGGCTAACCGGTCATTGTGCGAATGCTGATGTGTGCGAATCCGCGAACGAGCTCTTTCGTGATTATCTCAGACGCACTCTCGGTGAATAGGGGAATGCCCGAATGAGAGAATAGGTGCCATGACTAACGGGAGATATAGCGCATCGGCAGACTGGTTGTTGGCGAGTTTTTAAGTCGATCACGTTCGAAAGGTGACACGTTCGGTTTCGCAAATGGGTCCGCTCTGGAAAACAATGTCTGCCGTTGTTTTGGATAGCAGCATCATCCCCTTGTTCGCGGAGATTTCGATAAGCGAGATCGCCAGACATTCTTCCTTCATTTACACTGCCGCCTTCAACCACGAGGGCCTCTTAATGAAATCCTTCAGCTTTGCGGTGGCGCCAGGGAAGCTTTGGCAAGCCATCAATCCGTGGACGTTCTACCAGCAGGGAGCGCAGTCCGGGTTCATCAACATCGATCTCGGATCGACGCCCGCGCCTCAGACAGAGCAGACCATTCTAGACGAGGTCGGCAGCTATGGCAGGCAGATCGGGCGGCTTGGCGATGCGCTGGAGGTGCTACTCCGCCATGTTCCTTTGGAGAATTTGTCGAAAGACGAGATGCGCTCGATGTCCTCAAGGGCCAGCTCGCCGAGATACGTCAGATCAAGGAGAGAGAGGGACGCAAGCAGTCCCCGCATCCTTGACCATCAACTCTATGATTCATCCCCAAGACGATCGATGTAAAGCATCCGAAATTCTGTAACGACCCACGCTCCAACGAGCTCCGCATGTTTCAATTTTCCCGCTTGAGCGAAACGTGAGGCGCTGATACTTATACTGAAGTATAATTTTCTTCTTCGAGCACTGCGGTCGGTCGGGCGATAGACCATTAAATCAAGAAGCGGGTTTGACTCTGATACACGTTCGATCCCTCCTGACGAAAGAATGGTACAGCGTGCCATTCTCTGCAGACTGCCCCGGCTGTGGTGCGCAGACAAGGTCCGCCGCTATCGTCGTTGGCCCTTCGAGCCTGGTCGGGGACCCAGGGTCCGCATCAGGAACCGATATACTCGCGAAGCCTCGCAAAACGCTTGATGCGTTCGCTTTCGTCGAGGCGCTAGGAGGCGAGACAGAACATATTGAGCGATTCATCGTCAACCGCTTCCACAGCACCTTTGCCTTTCTCGATGGCCAACTGACATCGATCTGCGAACACTGTGCTGAAAACCTTCCGCCCGCAGCAATCCGCTCCGCTGTCATGAACGGCTTTGTTCGGCTTGGCCAGAAGCGCCTTTTGGTGAACGAGCGCTTGCTCTTATTTGCCTCTGACGTGGTGCTGACGGAATTTCGTGGGGAGACGTCGATAGAGGAGAGCGCGATGTGCGATCCGGATTACGCACTCCTGCTCATCTGCGACACCGAGAACGCAATCGGCGAAACCGGCACGATCGAGCTCTGGCATAGCATTGCACGAGACGACTACGCCATCGTGGTCAAAGGGCACGATGGTCGCGAGATGTTGCGGGACGCCTTGAACGATGACTTGAAGGACGTGGTGACAACCATTTTCGATCTTGGACTGGTGCTTACCCAGCTTCACCTAGCTCGGGCATCCTCACCCTATTGTGGGCTTGCCCGCGATCTTTTTCTCGAAGCCCTCGAACATGCCGGTTATCGGCAGGCAAGCTAGAAAGCAACACCATGCGGATTTTCACGAAGCTCTTCGGATCTCTGGCCACGATGATGGTGCTGGCCGGATGTGGTCATCAGAATGAGCGACCACAGCCGCCAGCGCCGTTCGTGTATCTCAGCCTCCCAGCTTGCAAAGCCTATCGGGACAACATCGCCGAGTGCCAGCTGGAGTATGGCACCGAATTCGGACGCCAGCGGCTTGGTCCCGTCCAGGAGAGAGGCCTGTCGATTGCCGGCGGCGGCCAACCCTACCAAGTCGAGTCCTGCTATCAGGTGACGAGGATACAACCGGAATTGCCCAATTTCGTTTGCCGAATCTCGGTTGGCCGCTCGGGCGCTGATGCAGGTTCGGTATTGGTTAAGGGCGGTACCGCCGTGCAGCTCGCACGCATTTTAGGTGACCACGAACAGCTCCGGTATCGCTGGACTTCAGACAAGTGGTCGCGCCTACGCGATTGATTTTTAACGCGAAACGATCCGCCTTAAGTTCTGCTGCGAGCGCATAATTATACTAAAGCTAAAGTTTTGGGTTGATTTCCGTAAAGGAATGCAGTTCAAATTCTTATACCGCAGTATAATTTGCACTGGTTCAGCCATGGATCGCGTCCCGCTTTCGCCTGAAAACAGACAGCACAACACATGGTCGCGAAGCGCATTGTGGATCGCCGGATCGTCCGCCTTATTGCTCACGGGTTTTGCTTCCGGACCAGACGGCGGCGGCGGTGACCTCACTTCGGAAATACCGGCACAGGTCGATCATCGTTCCAGCGGCCTTGAGCCGAAGGCAAACAAAGTTGCGCTCGTACCGCGGGCAAATCCGGCGCCATCTGGCTTCGTTCCTTCGACGCACGATGTGCCGACGATCGATTCCGCCAACTTCGACGAGCGGTTTGGCGGATCAATCGCTGAAGATCCGCTCCGCGCTAGCTCCTCCTCGTTAGATGCGATCAAGAGGTGGGAGAGGGCTGGACGTTCATCCGGAGATGCGGCTGACAACACGAATGCACGGCGCGACAGCGCGGTGCATTCGCTTATCAGCGTATACTCGCATGATCAGAAGTCTGGTCTTCCGGCCAGCGTTTCGGCAACCCAGCCTCATATCGATGTCAGCGCGCCGCCTACCTTGGCCCGTCCTAGTCTTCTATCCGGAATTCCCGAAGCCTATTCCAAGCTCGCATTGGTGATCGCCGGCGACGAGAAGGTTGACCCGAATTGGGTGCTGTCGGTCATGCGAGCTGAGAATGCCAGTTTCGATCCACGCCTCGTTAGTCCCGCTGGCGCCGTCGGCCTGATGCAGGTTATGCCGCGGATTGGTGATGCTTTCGGTGCGAACGATCTGACCGATCCCGAACAGAACATCCGCGCTGGCACGCGTTTTCTTCGCATTCTGATCGCCAAGTACAGAAATCCTGTGCTGGTCGCCGCCGCCTATAATGCGGGTGAGCCCAACGTGGACCTTCGCCATTCTCTGCCGTTGATCCGCGAAACCGCAGACTACGTCACTCGTGTCGTCGGATACTACACTGGCACGGCGGCCGGTCCGACCGTCCCAATAGCCGGCTCTTCGTCAGTGTTCGCGCCCAGTTCCAGGCGCCACACCGGACCTGCAGAGCGGGCCAAATCCCCCATGCTTGTTTTCTCAGTCGCAGCGCCGATCCCGCCAGACGTTCGTCCTCAGAATGAGGAGAAGCGGAAGAACACCGGCGGGCCGCTCAAAATTGTGAAGGAAGAGGTGTCTCAATGAATCCGATCGCTTTGGCACTCCACACGGCCATTCTCTATAGCAGCGTTGCATGGTCCTCGATGGCCCGTCGAAAATGGCTTGGTAACGCGGCTATCGTGCTTGCCGCGAGCCTGATCTTGCTCGTCAGTCAATATGAGCCGGCGGCCGCCCAAAACCTGGATCGTCTCCAGCAGGCCGCTGATCGCCTCGTGCAATTCTTTACTGGGCCCTTCGGTCGATCTGTCGGAGCCATCGCATTCATCGGCATGTTCCTGGCTGCTGCTTTCGGATACTGGTCCTGGGGCGCTCTCCTGCGCGTCGCCGGTTGCCTAGCCGGCATGTTCGCGGCAGCCGAGCTCGTCGACTTCCTCGCCGGTGGGGGAGCGTGACCATGGCGGTAGGCAACGACGCTGACGGTGGCGACGACTATATCGAATCCTATCCAGTCATCCTCGCGTTGACCCGTCCGCCTACGGTCATGGGGATTCCCTATACCTATTTCCTGGCCGAGTGCTTCGTCTCGCTGATGGCCTTCATGATTCTTGGGTCCATCCTCTGGTTCCCGGTCTCGTTCGTCGTCCTGCACGGCATTCTCTACGTTCTGACTGTCAAGCTCGACCTCTGGTTCTTCGAGATTGTGGGACGCCTTAGCATGTGCGGCGTCAACCCTCTTGGTCGCAAGCTCGGTGGCGGCGTCAGAACCTACGGAGTGTAAGCGATGAACACGATGGCGAGATCGCTGAAGGGAAGTCTCACGAAGGGATGGGAAATTTTCGCCGATCGCCGCGTCGCAACGCACGTCCCTTTCTATGTTCCAATCGAAAACGGCATCATCCGCCTGAAGAACGACTGCCTCGTCTCGACGCTGAAGCTCACCGGCTTTTCCTTCGAGACGGCCGATATCGAAACGATCAATATGCTTCAGCGGCAGCGCAACGCCGCCTTCCGTGCGATCTCCTCGATCGGTAGCTTCGCACTCTATTCCCATGTGATCAGACGTAAGGTTGCGCCATCGTTGCCGTCAGTCTTCGCCGATCCCTTCATGGAGCGCCTCGATCACGTCTACCAGTCAAGCATCTCGAAGAACGAGATGTTCGTGAACGACACTTATGTTTCTCTCGTCGTGCGCCCCATGTTCCGAAAGGGATCGGCGCTGTCCCGCCTCATGGGCGCAGGCGGTACGATCGTGCGCAAGGAGCAGTTCCGCGCGATGCGCGACAAGCTGGTCGAGGCAACACGAGCACTTGAGAAATCGCTTTCTGTCTATGGGCCGAAGGTCCTCCGCGACGTCCAACGCGTTCAAGCTGGCCTCGGCGACAACAGAAAAGTCTTCCGCGATGTCTCTGAAGATATGGCCGTCGACGAAGCCGCGCGGAAAATTTGGTTCTCCGAACAATGCGAGTTCTTCTACACACTGCTGAATGGCGGACGCGTCCGGCCGATCCGTCTTGGTAACATTCCGATTGACGAGATGCTGCCGGCGCGCCGAACGTCGATCGGCAACCGTATCATTCACCTGCAGGGCGATAGATCGGACGATGATCGCTACGCAGCGATGGTCTCCTTGAAGGAATATCCGCCAGAGACCGGGGCGGGCATGTTCGACTATATCCTCAAACTGCCATTTGAGCTGGTGCTGACACAGTCGATGTCCTTTGTCGACGATATGGCGGCGCGCAGTCGGATCGAACGGCTGGACCGACAGATGTCGAAGGCCGACGAAGGCGGATCGAGTGTCCAGGCCAATCTCGATATCGCTCGGGACGAACTCGCCCGCAAACGGGTAGCCTTCACCGAGCATCATCTCACGGTGATGCCGGTTGCGAAAACCACTGCCCAGCTTGACGATGCGGTGGCGCTGATCGGCAATGAACTTGGCGCACTCGGCGCCTCCTATGTCCGCGAGGACCTGAATGCGGAGCCTGCTTATTGGGCGCAACTGCCGGGCAACCAGGCTTATATCGCACGCCGCGCACTAATCTCGACACTCAACTGCGCCGGTTTGAGCAGCTTTCACGCCTATCCCTACGGCAAACCTGACGGCAACCACTGGGGGCCGGCGATCACGATCTTCGAAACGACCTCAGGCACGCCCTTCTTCTTCAACTTCCACCAAGGTGACGTCGGGCATACGACCGTCTTCGGTCCCACCGGGTCCGGCAAGACTGTGATCATGGCCTTCCTGATCCTGCAAGCCTATCGCGTCAGTCCGCGCCTGAAGACGATCGTCTTCGACAAGGACCGTGGTCTCGATATCATGGTACGAGCGGCGGGCGGAACCTACATGTCGCTGGAGCCCGGCCAGCCGTCAGGATGGAATCCACTGCTGCTCGACGACAATGAGGAGAACCGAGTCTTCCTCTACGGGCTCCTGAGCTTCATGCTAAAGCCTGCGAAGGAAGGCGAAAGCCTGACGCCGCAGGAAGAGACGATCATCCGCAATGCGATCAAATCCGTTCTCAAAACGAAGGACAGGTCGTATCGCCGCCTCTCGTCGCTCAGGGCACTGCTCGCGGGGAGCGAGCGGACCGAGGGCAGCCTGATCGCCCGGCTCGACAAATGGGTCGACAAGGGACCGTACGCCTGGCTGTTCGATAACGCGGATGACAATCTCGACATCTCCAGGCCGATGATCGGCTTCGACATGACGTCGATCCTGGATGATCCTACGGTGCGCACCGCAGCCCTTCTCTACATGTTTCACCGGCTGGACGCGATCTACGACGGCAAGGCGCCAATCATCAACCTGATGGACGAAGCCTGGAAGCTGCTCGACGACGACGAATTCAAGCGCACCATGAAGGACTATTTTAAGACCATCCGAAAAAGGAACGGTCTGGTTATCTTCGGCACGCAGTCAGCCGACGATGTAGTGCGATCGAACGTCAGCCGCACGATTATCGAACAGACGTCAACGAACATCTTCTTCGCAAATCCAAAGGCTGACGAAAGCTCCTACATGGAGCATTTCGGCCTATCGCGAGCGGAGTTCGAATGGGTCAAGAACGGCGATCCAAGCTCCCGTTTCATGCTGATCAAACAGGCAAAGAACAGCGTGATTGCTCGCGTCGACATGTCCCACATGCCGGAGTTCATCAAGGTGCTTTCTGGCCGCGAGGAGACTGTGCGCGAAGTCGAGATGTTGCTCGACGAGTATGGCGAGGATCCAAAGAACTGGCTCTCGAAATTCTGCGACTGGGATGGGGTGACGGTCGATGAAAAACGCAAAGCGTCTTGAGAAAACCGCAGCCGGCGTCTTGGCCCTCGCTCTCGTCTTCCCCGTCGGCACAAGCCATGCCCAGGTCCCGGTCATTGACCAGGCGCGCCAGAAGATCCAGCAGGAGACCCAGAACTGGCATCAGTCCTATCAGGCCGATACTCGGAAGGTCAAAGGCGCTTCGGGCGGAACGACCGATAGCGTTGCGCCCGGTGGGGGTTCGGGCTCGCCGGCCGATTGCTCCGCCGATGGCATGGGAGGAGGAACCGCGCCGGCAGCGCCATCGTCTCGGACGCCAAGCCAGCAGGAAATTGCCAGCATGGTCCAACAGGAGGCGATCCGGCAGGGCGTCGATCCGAACTTTGCGATGGCGATCGCCGAGCAGGAGTCGCGGTTCCGCCAGTCGGCGCGCTCCGCGGTCGGCGCCACCGGCGTCATGCAATTGATGCCGGGCACCCTCGCACAGCTCGGCGTCAACCCTTATGACACGCGCGACAATATTCGTGGCGGCGTCAAATACATCAAGCAGCTCCAGGGGATGTTCGGAGACCGCTATGATCTCATCGCCGCCGGCTACAATGCCGGTCCGTATCGGCAGTCACTGCAGAACGGTCAGATTCCCAACATTCCGGAGACGCAGGACTACGTCAAAAAGGTCTCGGCCTACTATGCCCGTAACAAGGCCCAGAACGGTGATAACACACCGGCGGAGGGTACAGCCGAGCCGGAAACTGCGAGCTACAGAAACGGCTGCGGCGAGCAGCTGAAGAAGGCGGTCGACCGTAACACGCAGGCACAGATCGAACGAGGTTCGGTTTGGAACGAGCTGCTTGGAAAGTCGCTCGCTGCGAACCAGCAGTATCTGCAGCGCCTTCAGTCTGGCCTGCAATCCTCGTCCGCAAGTCTTCGGGGCAGTGGTGGCGGAAATTCTAAAGACCATGACGGGTCACTTGTCATGGCCGAGATCCGGTGCCCGACCAACATCATCGACACCGGCGGCACGCGCTGCTTCGCTGTTCCGTCCAACGCCACCACAGAACAGATCCAGCACTGGCTGTCCGACCTGCAGGACGAGGCACGTGCAAATGGCGCGGTCGCGACCTTCACGGCGTTGCAGGATCCCGCACTCGGCCTCGTCACGGTCGTTGATTCCAGGCCGACGGAGAATTAGCACAGGAGAGGTTAGGCACATGAAGACAGCAGTGATCGCAGCGGCCGTTGCCATCGTTTTCGTCCCTCAGGCTTATGCCCAAGTTCCGGTCAAGGACGCAGACAATATCGCGGTAAGCAAGGAGATCGAAAAGCTTTCAAACAGCATCCGGGACGACACATCGATCGTCAAGGACAACACCACGAAGACCTTGGCGGCGATCACTGGCGACCGAACGCAGGATGCGAGCCAATTTGCCAAGCTCGCCACCGGCAATGGCTTCACCATGGGACAGGCTCCGGATTTCAACTCGGTGCTCTCCAGCAACGCGGCGGTGTTCGGAGGCATCGGTGGCCAGTTCCAGAATACCGCAGCCAAGCTGATCAATGGCCTCAACCTCGTGAAAATGGTGGTTGATACTGTCAAGGGCGGTGAGCTCTCGGGCGCCAATCAAGCCTATTCCCAAGGAATCAACGCGCTGACGACGCTGACGGCCCTGACCGACGCGATGAACAGCGCCACCAAGGACCGGCAGAATTCATTCATGCAGGCCACACAGCAGATCGGAACGGCGAAGGACCTGAAAGGGGCGCTGGAGCAGAACACCCAAATGGTGTTGCAGGGCAACCAAACTGCCAACGAAGCCGTCGGCTCGCTCAACAACCAGGTCATGCTCCTGAACCAGCAATATAAAGCCGCCCTCGCTACCTCATCGCAGAACCTCAAAACCTTTGCGCCCCTACCCGACAGCGTCATGCGTGACGGCGGAACAGAGCCGCAGGGCGCTTCCGTTCGCGATCAGTTGAAGGCCTTCGAGGATCAGAACCAGTGAGGGCGGTTCTCGTGTTGATGCTCAGCTGCGCGGCGCTTGCCGGTTGCGCCGGGAAATACGAACAGCTGGCAAAATGCTCGGCCGACGAAAATCCGGTGCCGGCCCTTGGTTTCGTATCCGAGCCCGCGACCACGGCCGCTGAGAACGCGCTGGCGGGTCCCGTCAAGGACGATTGCGGCCCGATGCGACCGGTCAATAATTTTCAGGATGACACATGGATCCCGTCAGCTACGCGATAAACTTTTATGGCGACGCGCTTCGATATTTCGACAAGATCAACGAGGCGTCGCTGGAACGCGCCTGGGGGCTGTTTGCCGAAAACAGAAACCTTGTTTCCGCCATCCTGGCGATCTTCCTGATCCTCTACTTCCTTTGGGGCGCGCTCGGGCTATCGAGCGTTTCCCTTCAGGACATGGCGATCACCGCCTTCAAGATCACGCTTGCCTATACTCTCATCATGTCCTGGGCGCTGTTCTACGACAATATCGGCCAGTTCGTGCTGTCGGCGCCGCAGGATCTGGGATCGGCCATATCCTCGGCGATGGGCGGTCAATCGGCTGGTGCGGACATCGCCCAGCAAGTCGCCAGCATGGCCCGCAAGGTCTACGACTTTGCCATGCAGCTCTTCAATTCTTACGAATCCGGGTGGCTGCCGAATGTGACCGGCGCCGTGGTTGTCTTTATCGTGCTGGTGTTCGGCCTCCTGCCGATGCTGCTGATCCTCACCGGCGTCACGCTCTTTGCCAAGATGATCACCGCCGTCATGTTGGCCATCGGTCCGATCGCCATCCTCTGCTATTTCTTCGGCATCAGCCGTTTCGTCTTCGACGCCTGGGTGAGGGGCGTTGCCTACGGCATGTTCATGCTGCTCTTCACTTACATCATGGCCGGACTGTCCTTCGGTTTTCTCATCGGCATGATGGACACGATCAACGGCGATATGGCGATCAAGGAGAACGCACTGGCGATCGTGCTGGCGATGGTGCTCTATCTCGCGCTGATCTCCTATTTCATCTTCCAGGTGCCGGATTTCGCGCGCAGCTTTGCCTACGGGGCAGCCTTCTCTGGCGTCCCGGGCGGCGGTGGCGTGGACACCGCCTACAACACCGCACGCCGGCGCCTCTCTTCGAGCAATTCCCGCGCCGGGCAGGCCGCGGCCATAGCGCTTAGCACGCTGGCCGGACCGAGGGGCGCCGTCACGGCTGCAGCGCTTGCGGGCCGCAGCAGTGTCGCTGGCGTCGGTGCGCTTGGTCGGATGCTCACCAATCGTCGGCGCAACAGCGAATGACGCGGAGGCGGCAAGGATCTCCGATTTTACTCATTGCGAATTCGAGGTTTGAAACTTGGCATTGTTCAAAAGGCAATTAAAGGCGGCGCCGGCCGATCGTGCGCCAGGACCACAAGAGATCTACGATCAGCACCTCTCCTGGGGCGAGAAGAACCGGTCGCTGCGGACTCTGATCGGTCTCATCCTGCTCGTCTTTGCGGTAGCGGGATGGATGGTTGCCGGCGTCCTGTCCTTTTCTGTCGCGCAGCTCTTTCCGCTGGTGCGCACCGAGGTCGTGCCGCTCATCGTCGACAAGAACACGGGCTACATGGAGACGGTGACGACACTCGACAAGGACCGGTCTAACGTTTCGGAAATCCAGGCCGTCCGCGCCTCGTTCGTCGGTAACTACGTCATACGTCGTGAAACCTATGATCCCCGTTATCTGTCGGAGAACTTCGACATGATCGCTCTTTGGTCGGACCCCGATTCGCCAGCCTTCAAGGACTATTCGGAGTGGATGAACCCTTCCAATCCAAGAGGTCCGGTCAAGACCATGGGAACGACGGGCGAGATCCGACCCGAAATCCTGTCCGTCAATCCGCTCAATGCCACCACAATGTCGGTCCGCTTCGAGACGCGCGAGCGACGCCGCGGCGGCGATGTCGTCAATCGCTGGTCGGCGACAATCCGCTACCGCCAGATCAATCTCCCCGCCAGCAACCGGGTCCGGCTTTATAACCCCCTCGGCTTTGTCGTCACTGAATACGTCAAGGTTCCCGAGACCATGCCTTCGGGGCTCACTCCATGAGGCGAGCGAGTGTCGGAATAATGCTGTCACTGCTGCTGACGGCCTCTTCGGTTCATGCGGAATTGACTGCCCGGCCCGGCAGGCTCGATCCGCGCGTACGCACCTTGCCCTATTCTGCCGAACAGGTCTTCGTCGTCACCGGGACTTACGGAATGGTGACGACCATCCTCTTCGGTGCCGACGAAGAGGTTACCCAGGTGGTCGCAGGTGACACGGTTTCCTGGCAGATCCTGACATCGGCCGACCGGCGCTCACTCACGCTGAAGCCGATGGAAAAAGACGCGCCGACAAACCTCTCCGTGGTGACGACAAAACGGACCTACTCATTCGATCTTGAGGTCAACGACAGCAAGTTGATCCAGAACCAGACCTTCAAGCTGCGCTTCATTTATCCGGAAGACGCCGGGCTGAAGGGCACGGCCGAACTGTGGAAGCAGGCGCAGGATGCAGAGCGCAATCCCAACATCAAGAACATCCGCCGCGACAAGGTCAACTATGACTATGGCTTCAAAGGAAGCGATGCCGCCAAGCCCTTGTGGGTGTTCGATGACGGTTTGAAGACCTTCATGAAGTTCACCGGCGACGTGCCGGCGATCTTCATTGTCGATAACAAGCGGCGCGAGAGCCTCGTCAATTATCGCCGTGAGGCCGACTACATTGTCATCGACACCGTCTCGCGGCAGTGGACGCTTCGTTACGGCACCGAGAACGAGACCTGCCTGTTCAATCTGAGGACCGCTCCAGCCGATGTGCCGGCGCCAATCGAGGGTGCTGTGGCGCCGAAGCGGCTCGGTTCGTCAGGTGCTGGCGCACCATCAAAATCACGATAGGGAGGCACGATGTCTGATCCGAACTATCATTCGATAGACAACGACACCGCGATCGGCGGTCAGGTAAGGCGCTCCGGGGTTGGGTTGATGCGGCCAATCGCCGTGGTGGCGGCAATCGCCGGCATTGCTGTGTTCCTCTATCTCCTTCTCTCCGGCGGCGAGCGGGAACCGGCGATCGACAATACGCCGCACGAAGAGTTCCGCCCCGTGCAGGCGCCTAGAAACGAAGGCTTCAATCCGCCAGCGCCGCCACCGTTGCCGACGGTGCAGGTGCCGGAGGCACCACCCCCTCCGCCACCCCCGCCACCGGCGCCCGTCATCCCGGCGCCTGCCCAGGTCGCGCCGCTGGCCGATGTCGACTGCTCGAGGGGTAAAAATCCTGACGATCCCAAATGCATCGAGCTTGCGAGGCAGGCTAAGCTGCTTGAGCGCGTGCGCTCCACCGCTGTCGTTTTCGATCAATCGGAACGCGCAGGCGGGGCGGCAAGCGCTTCGTCAGACGCCACGGGAGCCGGCTTGTTCGGTGCGAACGGCTCAACCGCCACGCCCGCCGGCGCACCGTCGGACGCGGGCGGTGCTGTGGATGGCGATCGTGCCTTCCTGAAGGCCATGGGAGGGCAGGGGGTACAGGTGTCGGTTGCTGCCGAGAACCGCCGTATCGATGCCTGGATCCCACAGGGCACGATGATCCGCGGCACATTGGAAACGGCCATCAATTCCGACCTCGCCGGCATGGTGAAGGCGATTGTCCGGGAGGATGTCTACTCCTTCGATGGCCGGCGCATCCTGATACCCGCCGGCTCCTCGCTGATCGGCGATTATAAATCCGGCGTCGAACGCGGTCAGGAGCGCCTGTTCATCGTCTGGACGCGGATGATCCGGGGCGACGGTGTTTCGGTCCAGCTCGGCTCCTACGGCACGGATCGTCTCGGCCGTTCCGGCATGACGGGTGCGGTCGACCGGAAATATTGGGAACGGTTCGGGCCGCCGGCGCTGATGACGATGATCGGCGGTGTCACGCAATACGTTGCTCAGCTCGGCCAGAAACAGGATCGCAACATCACGATCGTCAACACGGATGGGACGGTGACCAGCATTCCGCAGGATAACGGCACTACGTCACAGGATCGCGCGCGCGAGATTGCCGCCGAGACGATCGCATCGGGTATTCAGCAACTTGCGACCGAGGCCTTCCAGGACACGCGCAATATCCGGCCTACGATCCACATCGCTCAAGGCTCTGACATCACTGTCTTTGTCACCAGGGACCTCGATTTCTCGGACCTTTATCCTGACCCGGTACGCGAGGCTTTCGAACGTCTACGACGAAAGAAGGCGGGCAAATGAACGCGCACCCCTCGATCTCCGCCGAGCAGCATTTCCTGTCCGAGGCGCTTGATCCCATCAGGCAGTTTCTCGACGATCCCGCCGTGGTCGAGATTTCCTGCCAGCGCAGCAACGAGATCTGGCTCGAGCGGATCGGCCAGCTCAACATGATCAGGCAAGAAGTCGATGGGCTCGATCAGGAGGCGATCCGCCATATGGCGTCGCGCGCGGCCTCGTTCACGAAGCAGACCATCAACGCTGAAAATCCGCTGCTCTCGGCAACGCTCACCAACGGCGAGCGCGTCCAGTTCGTGCTCAATCCGACCTCCGCCACGGGCCATGCGTTTTCGATCCGCAAGCAGTTCATCCGGCGCTTCGATCTCGATGACTATGAGAAAGCCGGCGCCTTCCGCTTCACCAAGGTCACGGGTGACGACTATATCGATGATGTCGACATTGAGCTGTCTCGCCTACTGCGGATTGGGAAGGCGCGCGCGTTTCTGGAGCTCGCGGCGATCAACCATCGCAGCATGTTGATCTCGGGCGGAACGTCCACCGGCAAAACGACCTTCCTCAATACGATGCTGACGGCGATCCCGGACCATGAGCGTTTCATCCTGATGCAGGACACGGCCGAGCTGGAGCCGCGCCAGGAAAACGTCGTCTCGCTGCTGGTCTCAAAGGGTGCCCAGGGCGAGGCGCGAGTGACGATGACCGACCTTCTGGCCTCCGCACTGCGCCTCAGACCGGATCGGATATTCATGGGCGAACTTCGTGGGAACGAGGCATTCGACTTCCTGAATGCAATCAACACCGGTCATCCGGGGTCGATGTCGACGATTCACGCAAACTCGCCGCATCACGCTTTCAACCGGCTCTCGACGCTGGTGCTGAACAGCAATGTCCGCATGGAGCGCGACGATATCATCCGCTACATCCGCTCGATCATCCCGATCGTGGTCCAATTAAAAAAAAGCGATGCCGCCGGCGGCCGCGGTGTCAGCGAAATCTATTTTGCCGACGAGGTGGACGAAGATGGCAAGCGTATCCACGGACACAGAGGCTGAGCGCCCCAAGTGGACGAAGCTTCAGGAGGTCTCGGCCTTTACCTTCCCAGTCGTCGTTCTCGGCGCCGTGCTGGTGTGGCTGCTGTTCTTCACGCTGATCTACGACGCCTATGTCACATCCTTCGGGTCGACCTCCTATTACGACTATGTCGGGCAGGCGCCTATTCCAGATGGCATGGCCTACACATGGTCGATCATTCGCACGCGGAACACCATCGGGCTCTCAATCCTGGCGTTTGCTCTGGCATCGCCGTTTCTCTTTTTCCTGCTGAGCCTCTGGATGCTGAAAGCGGGCAGGGCGCTATCGCGCAAAATCCTCTATCTCCTGCATGTCAGGTCGATGTTCACCCTTGTCGCGCATACGGCACTGATATTCGCTGCCGCCTATGCCGCTGTCATTGTGTACGGAACGGTCTTTTATCTCGTTGCAAGCAAGGCCGGTGGGTTAGCCGGAGTTGCGGACTATTATGGCGCTCATCTTGCGGCGATGTATCAGGCACCCTTTGGAGCCACCGACGCGGCCGGTACGTTTCTGCGGCCCTCACGGCAGACTGTGTTCGCCGCTCTCGCCGGTCTGGCGGCGGCCGGAGCCCTCGTTGGATTTCCGATCGGTGCGGCGATCCAGAAGCGCCAACGCATGGTCATGGGCAAGGCACGGCTGGCAACCCTGAAAGATGCCGCCGATTTCCGGCTGCGCGATAAGCACGGCATCGTTCTCGGCCTCAAACAGGGCCTTCTTCTGCGCAATGACGGCGATCAGCATGTGATGGTCATCGGCTCGCCGGGGCAGGGCAAGTCGCGCGGCTTCGTCATCCCGACGATGATGAGTTTTAAGGGATCGCAGGTGGTCCTCGACATGAGCGGCGAGCTCTTCGAGGAAACCTCGGGATATCTGAAGGATAAGGGTTACGAGATTTTCCTGCTGGCGGCAGGCTCCAGATTTACGGACGGCTATAATCCACTTGACCTCATCAGCGCTGACCCGAACCAGCGGATCACCGACCTGCAGAAGTTGACGCAGATGCTGTTGCCCGAGCGTCTGCGCTCTGATTCATCGGATTTCTGGGAGGAGAGCGCCAGAATCCTTCTGACGGCTATGCTTGGCTTCGTGCTCGAATGCCCTGATACCCGCAAGTCGCTGAGCGAACTCTATCGCATCCTCAATTCGATGTCGGACGAGCGCAAGGCGATTATCCAGCTCTTGGAGAACTACGAAGCCGTTCTTTCCGATCAGACCCGCATGCAGCTCACCAAATTCGCGGGCCGGCACGAAAAGCTCGGAGAGGGGATCGCGGCGGAGATCGTCGCCAAGCTCAATTTTTTGCAGAACCCTCTGGTGGAGGCGCTGACCTCCATCACAACGATCCCGATCGACACGATCAGAAAGCGGAAATTGGTGATCTTCGTTCAGGCCGACTGGAATGCGATGCAGATCTACGAGCGGCTGATTTCGATGTTCATCCAGCAGATGGCCGACAAGCTCGTGCAGATGGGACCGTTGCGCAACGGAGAGCACGAAGTGCTGATGATGCTCGACGAGTTTGGTAATGGTGGGCGAATAGATACCGTCCTGACGCTTGCGCCATTGATCCGCAAGAACGGTGTTCGCTTTGTCTTTATCCTGCAGGATGGCGCGCAGCTCGAACGACTGTATCAGCGATCCGGGCAGAAGATCCTGATGGGCGCGTCCACGATCAAGCTGTTCATGAACTTCCAGAACCAGGAAGACGCAGCCGCCGTCTCTGCCGCAGCCGGCAGGACGACCGAGTGGGTCGAGCAGTCCTCTTACTCCCATCGCCATGGTCGGCGGCAACGATCCATCTCGAAGGTGCCGGTGTCCGTGGACCTGCTTCCCGTCAACACGCTGATGATGATGAAGCCGGAGGAGGCGATCCTCCAGGTTACGGGCATGCCGCTCATGCGCATCATGAAGCTCGATTCCGGCGGCGAACGGATGTTTTCGAAAGTGCGGAAGTTCAAGCCGATAACCAAGCCCTGCATGGAGCCGGTCGAGTGGACGATTGGCGATAGTGAGGCTCTCTCGCCGGGCGCGGCGGCACCTGAAACGACCGCGTTCTCAAGAATGGCGAGCCAAATGCAGGGCACTGCAATGGACGTCAATTTAGCTACCGTTGAGCGACTCCGGCAGCCGCAGAGCGTGCGCTTTACCGTCAAGGAGGGCGTACGTCACGTCTATATCTCCTCGCTCGACGAACTGCGACAGCGTCTGGATCTCGATGAAACGCGCGAAGTCAGCGTTTCAGAGGACCAGCCTCGGGAGGAAGACCAGGTTGCGCAGAAAAAGCAATACGGTGCGACGGTCAATACCCAAGCAAAGCGCCCAGCGGCGCGCGCTTCCGGCCCCATTGAGGCCGAGGACGTCCATATCGAGATAGATCAGGCGAAGCTGGATCGTAATGTCTATCAGGGGTCTCCACGACCGCGACGTCGGCTTGATCGCCCTTCGGATCTCCAGCACGAAGCTGGAATTCCCCCTAACTCGGCCATCCTGCGGCGACAGGATGTTCGTGACGCATTCGGAGAGGACATCAAGGCCTTGAACGACGCAATTTTTGACCACGCTGATGCGGTCCCGTTCGACCCGATGGAGTTGAACGCAGATGTCGATGTCTTGATCGAGACCCTCTCGAAGCGCCTGACAGAGGATAGTTCGAAGGCCATCCTGCGCGAATTTGCCGATCTTGCTCGAGATCCGCTCGGCGAAGACAGGGCGAAACACGACGCCGTCCGGGTCGAATAGGCGGTAAGGATGTGCCGAAAAGCGTCATACCGCGCGAGATTAGGAAGCGACATTTGCAAGATCTAATTGCGGCTGACGGAAGGAGATGATGCCATGGGACCTCGCAAAAGGCGTCGTGCGAGCCGGTCACTCACAAAAGTGCCGCTGAGCCCAGAAAGCCAAGATGCTACTTGAGATCGATCAACGCAAGCTCATAGACGACGCGTGCGTGCAGCGCGACTTGCCCGGCAGGCGCCGATCGCAAAATGAGTGCTAGCGGTCACACCGTCCGTCTGGGCCATGAGCGTGCCCGGATGTGCGTTCTCAATTGATCATTCCTAAAACAGCTCTTGCTCAGCGCTTACAGAGATCTTGCGGTCTCGCGGCAATGCAATCTGAAGCGATGCAAAGATCAGTCGCACAATCCCGCCATTTGCTTGTTGTTCAACTCCTAGAAGTTCCAGTTTACTCCGCAGGGGAAGATTATTCTGCTTGAGGCTTGCATTACCCAAATAAGCTATGGAGATCATGTCTCCATATTTCAAACCTCCTCAGATTGTAGAAAAATATTTTTTTGTTTCGAATCTACCATCCGCTGGTTGACATTCTCAACCCAAACTAGCAGTTTTAATAAAAATACAGAACTGGTTTGTTCTTCGATATGAATTTTTAGAAGATGCCTCTTTGGCGAATGAACCTGAAACGGCTGCAGATAGACAAAATGATCTCAAAGTTAGAAGAACGCGATATGCCCATGGTAGGCAAGATCATGTCTCAGCGCCATGCGGCGACAGTTTTTCGCGCTCAAGTTTTCTGGCTTTGGTTGCGGCAGTCAGCAGTGGGCTCATTCATTGAATGTCGGCTGTAGTTTCATCCGCATGATCATCTGTTCGAACATTGAGGCGACGCATCGGCTTATGCTGCTGGGACGAAGTATGTCAGGGGCGCATATGTGTTGGCATGAACGCCTGCGGCGGCGCGTCCTCTCCATTTCGACTAAAATGGTCACTGGCTTTGTCGTCGGAGCATTTTGCTGCTGCTCGGAGACGCACGCAGCGAGTACCTCAAATCTCAGCAACGTCGTTACTGCTGACAAAATCCTCGACTCATACGTCTTGCGCGCCGCAAAGAAAGGTTCATTTGAAGCCGTCCTATCGGTTACGCTTGGCATCGCAAGTATCACGTCGAACCGCGGCAAGCTTCTGTGGGTATCGGGACAGTGGGCTGATTCTACTAGTCAGTTGATGAAGGCCGGCCGCCCTGCTCGCGCAGGCAGCACCTGTTAAACAAATATTTCCTGACAACTTCGAGATCTCAAGCATGTACCAGTCAAGCAACGGCTCATTTATCCCACGCTTTAAAAAGAGCGTTATCACCGAAAGCGGCTTGGTGGAGATGGAAATATCACCCGAAGATCTCGATTCCATAATAAATCACTTCGCCAAAAACGAAGAACTTATCTCTATTATGCGTAGCTATATAGAGTTAACCAGGAAAACAGTAACATCTTCCCTCTCGGAAGCTGAAGAAATCGCAATGGGGAAAAAGATATTTCCAATATTTCACGATTTTTTATTCGTGAGAGGTCTTGCGGTGTTCGCTCCGGACGTCGCGGAGGAGATGTTTCAGCGTATTGAAAAAGGTCTTATTGGGGGCAGCAATGGATAATGCACTAGCGCTTCATTACTATAAATCACTTCTTGTTGATACCAACGTTGTCGTGAACATGATGCGTTCTGACCCGACGGGCCTAACGCTAAATGACTTAATTACCTCGCACGCGACCCTCTACGTAACAGACACAATAGACAACGAGCTTCGGAACAACCTTACTGGGAGGAATTATGCAACATTCTCAAACTGGTTTTATAGCAACTATGCGACAGGACGGGTGGCGGCTCTCGAAACGGGCGTCCCCGCTGGCAGAAATTTAGGAGAGGAAAGTATTCGTACGGCGTTGAGGAAGGGGTAATCCCCCCGCCAATTAACGGGCTTCAAAAGTAGAATTTTCTCGGGCTTTATGAACGAGGAGATTTTGATGAAGACGAGCAGATTTAGCGAACCCCAAATCCTTGCCATCCTGCGCCAGGCAGAAGGCGGCGTTGCGGTGCCGGAGTTATGCCGGGAACATGGAATGAGCACCGCCTCCTTTTACAAGTGGCGTTCGAAGTATGGCGGTATGGACGCCTCTATGATCAGCCAGATGAAGGCTCTGGAGGATGAGAACCGTCGGCTGAAGAAGATGTATGCGGAGATGAGCATGCAGGCGGAACTGCTGAAGGAGGCTTTGGGAAAAAAATGACACGGCCATCTCAACGCCGAGAGATGGCCGGGAAAGCTGTGGCGTTGCGCGGGGTGAGCATTGCACTTGCCTGCCGCACCTTCGAGGTCAGCGAGACCTGCTATCGTTACAGCGCCAAGCTGAACTACGAGAACGAGCAGATCGCCGATCTCCTGATCGGGCTGACGCGGGCAAAGAAGACCTGGGGCTTTGGCCTGTGCTTTCTATACCTGCGGAATGTCCGAGGACATCGCTGGAACCACAAGCGCGTCTACCGCATCTACCGCGAGCTGGAGTTAAACCTCAGGATCAAGCCACGCAAGCGTTTGAGGCGGGACAAACCCGACGCTCTGACTGTGCCGGATGCGCCTAACCTGGTCTGGTCAATGGATTTCATGGCGGATCGTTTGGAGGATGGTCGGCAATTCCGACTGTTGAATGTCCTGGACGACTTCAACCGCGAGGGACTGGGCATCGAGGTGGACTTTTCGCTGCCTGCTGAACGCGTCATCCGCAGCCTGAACCAGATCATCGAATGGCGAGGCAGACCATTCGCCATTCGTGTGGATAACGGACCTGAGTATGTCAGCGGCAAACTGATGGAATGGGCCGAAAAGCAAGGAATTGCCTTGAGCCACATTCAGCCCGGAAAGCCGCAACAGAATGCCTATGTCGAGCGCTACAACCGCACCGTCCGACATGAATGGCTTGATCAACACATCATCGAAAGCATTGAGGAGGCGCAGGAATTCGCCACGCAGTGGCTATGGACTACAACAACGAACGGCCCAATATGGGCATCGGCGGCATCACACCCGCCCAGAAACTGAAAATGGCCGCGTGAATTCTACTGCGAAGCCCCGTTCAAAACGGGGGGATTACCAAGGGGCTTACACCCGGACCTAGCCTTGTACTGTCAGGTGAAACTGGCGAATTTCCTTCCTCTGATGTTATCGATTCAATTGGCTTTGCGAATTCTCTACTTCTTAGTGGAGAAATATCGTACGCAAGGTATCTCGCACTGTCAGGACAACTGGGAATTGTTGCTCCGAAAGAGCTCCTCACTGCGGATGGGACGGCAAGAACTCTGTTGCCTGGCTCGAGTTATCTAGTCAATGGGGTAATGATTGAGATCAGGCCGAACGGTTTGCGCGTTAACAATACATTTGTAAGCATATTTCAGAGATTTGAGATTGATCCCGCTACAAATGTTGTCACAGTTTTGGGCGCACAATGCTTTCCCTCTGACACCCTTATACAAACGACTATTGCCGGCAGGAAACCTATATCTGAAATCAGAGTGGGTGACACCGTTATGGCTTTCGACCCTGATACCGACGCCGGTCGCGGGCTTCTAATCCCGCGACGTGTTACGCGTCTGTTTCGAAATGTGACGACAGAATGGTACAGGCTTAAGTGGAACGCGGCTGGCGAACAGCGTGAACTTGTATGCACACCCGGCCATCATTTCTTGAATGAATTCGGCTACTTCCCTCCTATTGAAGAGATGGTCCGCGCCGGTAGGGCAAAAGTGGTGTTGGCGTCGGGCGACTTTGCAGAAGTTGCTGTTGAGCGAATTATTTATTCGCCCGAGACCGCAGACCTGTTTGAGCGGGCCGAAGTTCATGCGGCGGTTTCAGGAAATGCCGCGCTCAAACCTGTCTGCGTCGACGCCTGGGCAACATACAACTTCGAGGTCGAAGATCTACATACCTATGTCGCGGGAGGTGTTAGAGTTCATAACATGTCCGACCCAATCGCCCACAATGGTATGGGCGTAGACTATGGCATAGGGGTCGCTGTTGCGTTCGATGTCCCAGGTTATGGAACTCGAGCCTTTAGTGGAGCTGCGCTGGACTATTATTACGATTCACTGGGTGGTGCGAATGGTTTTGCGGGCACGGCGCTCGGCTGGGGCTTGACTGCAGCGGCTGCGGCTAACCTCAGCGGCGCCAGTGGATTTTTAACTCAGGCAATCTTCAGCACGGCTTACGCGGAGAACGCAGGGCCATATAGTAACCCTGCAACTGAGCGGTACCTTAGATACAGTGCTACGCAATATGTGCAAACCGTGGAGGCCGCACATGGAAGGGTATCGGAGCATGGCTTTTACGAATCTCTTGGTCCCGCCAGATATGGTGAACAGATAGGCTCCCCTGAGCATGTCGCAGATCGCGCTTTTGCGCGTGGTTACAGCTTTTTAGACGTGTACTCGGCTCAGGCCGGGCTTTCTCGTTATTCCCCAGAAGTCTATGACGCTGTGGATAAACACCGCGCGCAGAACGCGGCAAGATTAGCCGGTTCCTCAAGCTTCTCTTCGACCAACAGTTCGAAGTCCCCGCCACGCAACAGCTCTCGTAGTAGCAGCGATTATGGCCCAAGCCCCAGCGGCAGCTGGAGCTCCTCGACGAGGCCGGTTCTCCTCGATTTGAGCGGCAACGGCTTGAGCGTCGAAACCTTATCGACATCATCCAAATTCCTGGATCTCGACGGCGACGGCTATCAGCATCGAACCGCCTGGGCGGGAGCAGGCACGGGTGTTCTCATCATTGACGCTGACGGAGACGGCAAGATAACTCGGTCGAGCGAGTTTGCTTTCACCGAATGGGATTCCGCTGCAACAAGCGACCTTGAGGCACTGAGGCATATCTTCGACACCAATGGCAACGGCAAACTCGACGCGGGCGATGCCCAATGGTCGAAGTTCCGGGTGGAGCTAAACGGCCAGTTGGTGACCCTGGACAGCCTCGGGATCACTTCGATCGACCTGACGCCGAAGGGCAGCGGTCAGACCTTCGAGGATGGCTCTGCGATTACCGGAACGACTACTTTTACTCGCGCCGATGGCACGACGGGAACTGTCGGGGACGCCAAGCTTGCAAACGATGACGATGCCTATATCGTCAAGACGACCAGTACGACCAAGGCCGACAACTCGGTCGAGAAGACGATCCTTGCCTACAACGCCGACGGTAGCCTTGCCTTCCGCAATGTGGTGACGACCAGCGCCGACGGCCGCAGCATCCAGACGCAGTTCGACGACGACGGCAACGGCACGTTCGATCGCTCGCAGACCAATGTGCTCACTGTCGACGCAACCGGTGTTCAGACGAAGACCGTTTCGAACTTCAACGCCGACGGATCGCTTGCGGATCGCACCTCGACGGTCACCAGTGCCGATCATCTGACGGTGACGACAACGCTCGACCAGGATGGCGACGGCATCATCGACCAGAGGCAAACCTACGTCCAGAACGCCGATGGATCGAATACGACGACCACGGAGCAGCTCAGCATCAACGGGACGCTCCTGACAAGGACGATGGTTGAATCGTCTGCCGACGGACTGATAAAGACGACCCGGTTCGACCTGGACGGCAACGGCGTCTACGAGCATAACGCCACCGCGACTACCACGATCGCGACGGACGGCAAACGCACCACGCAGACCATCGATCGCGCCTCGAATAATACAGTCCTCAACGCCATCGACCAGACAATCAGTGGTGATGGTCGCACCATCACCGTAGGAGTCGACGCTGACGGTAACGGACCCCGCGAAACCAAAACCGTCACAGCATCCTCGACGGCCGCGAACGGCGACGTGACGCTGGTGAGCTCGGTCTACAATACGAACGCGTCCTCCATTCTGCGTTCGAAGACGACGACTGTCACTAGCGCCAACGGCTTGTCGAAGACCACGACGAGCGACGTGGACGGCAATAACGTCATTGATTTTACCGATACTGATGTTACTGTCATCGACGCCACCAACCGGACCCAAACGGTTCAGCATCGCACCAAGACCGGTACCACCGGTACTCTGCTGTCGCAGACGGTCACCACGACCAGCCTCGACGGCAAGTCGATCACCATCGTCGAGGACGCCAACGGCGACACCAAGACCGACACACTGACCACGATCGTGGTCGGCGCCGACGGGACGACGACCAATACGGTCAGCACGCTCAACGCCGACGGCTCGCTGGTCAAAAAGACGGTCAGCGTCACATCGGCTGACGGCCTGTCGAAGACGACGAGCACCGATTTAAATGGCGATGGCGTTAACGATCTCGTGGAGACGGATGTCATCACCGGCAATTCCAGCGGCATGCGCTTCGAAGCCGTAACGACCAAGAGCGCCAACGGGACGCTGATAGCAAAGACTTACACGACCACAACCGCCGACAGCCTGACCCAGACCGTCACGACCGATGCCAACGGCGACGGCGTCGTCGATGATACGACGAAGAGCTACATCATCCTTGACGCCACCGGCAAGCGAACGCAAACGGTGAGGAGCACGAGCGCCGATGGAACGCTGAAGTCCCAGGTCGTCACCGAAGTCAGCGCCGATCGCCACAACACCACCGTCGTGACGGATGCGGATGGCGACGGCCAGACCGATACCCGGCGCGTCGAGACGATCACGGCCAATGGCGATGTGACGACGTGGGAGCGACAATACGCTGCAGATCTATCGACGATCAGCACGACCACGACCACCGCCAGCGGCAATGGCCTGACAAAGAGCGTATCGGCGGACTTGAATCACGACGGCGTCGCCGACCGGATCACGAGCGCCCAGACGGTGCTCAATGCCGACGGAAGCAAAACGCAGACGATATCTTTGACGAGCAGCGATGCCACCCGCCTCGACAAGAAGACCATCGTCACCAGCGGCAATGGCAAGTCGATCACGACCAGCGAGTACATCAACGCCGACGAGGTGGTCGACACCAAGACCACGGATGTGACGACGTTCGACACCTACGGGCTGCAGTTCCAGACCGTCTCGAATTTCCGGGGAACGACGCTTGCAAATTCGACGAAGGTGACGACCAGCCTCAATGGTCTCAACGGGCAGACCGATTACGATTTGGACGGCGACGGCACGATCGACAAGACCTCGTGGTGGAGAAAAACGCCGCTCGACCCGGCCGGATCGGTCACCGCCACTCAAACGGTCAAGGCGACCGACGCGACGCTGATCTCGCAGACGATCACCACCGTCAGCGCCGACCAGAAAACCACCACGATAAGCTCCAAGATCGACAGCGACGCAGTTGTCGATCGCCTGGAAACGATCACCATCGACAATGCCGGAACGCAAAAGGACGACATCAAGCAGTACAATGCTTCCGCCGCCCTCGAAAGCCAGGCCATCGTCATCACCTCCGATGACGGGCTGTCGAAGACGTCAAGCTCCGACCTTGACGGCAACGGCATTTTTGAACTGGTCACCACCGATGTCACGGTGCTGAATGCGGACGGCAGCCGCACGCAGACGATCTCGAAGAAGGGCATCGGCGACGCGCTGATCTCCCGGACGACCGCCAATGTCAACGCCAACGGGTTGAGCAAGACGACGAGCTTTGCCGATGCCAGCGGGGCGACGGTTCGCTCGATGAGCGATGTCACCGTTCTCAACGCCGATGGCGGCACCACGGAAACGTTGTCCTACTTCAAGTCGGATGGGACGACGCTGGAAAGCAAGACCGTAACTGCGGTCGCAGCTCATGGCCTGACGACCACGGTGACCGTGGATGTTGACGGTGATGGCAATGTCGACAAGAAATCGGTCACGGCAAAGCAGACCAACGGCTCGACAATCCAGACCCTCAGCGACTTCGGTGCCGGCAATATTCTGAAGGATGCGAAGACCGTCACAACCTCTGCCGACGGCCTGAAGCAGACGATCGATTATGACAGCGACGGCAATGGCACGGTCGACAAGACGACGACCAGCACGACCGTTCTGAAGGCCAACGGCTACAAGACGACCACGACGAAGGATGTCATCGCAGGCGTCACCAAGAGCATCACGCTGACCGATGTATCGGGAGACGGCCTGACCGTGACCACGAAGTGGGACACGGCCGGCACCGGTGGCGGCACGACGTTCGACAGGAGCCGTACCGATGTCACCGTCCTCAACGCCAATGGTTCGAAGACGCAGACGATCAGCTATCTGACCGGCACGACGCTGACCAGCCGCACTCTCGTCACCACTAGCGCCAACGGTCTGTCCGTCACCACCCAGATCGATCCGACGGGTGCCGGCTCCTATGGTCAGACGGCAACCGATGTCACGGTCTTGAATGCCAATGGCACGAAGACGAGGACGGTGGAAAGCAAGAAGGCCGATGGTTCGCTGATCTCCAGGTCCATCACCACGACCAGTGCCAACGGCCTGGTAGTTACATCCAGCCAGGAGCGTCCGGGCTTCACCAACCAGACCGTCACTGACACGACCACGGTCCTGGCCGACGGTGCCATTCGCGAAACCGTCGCGACGACCGACGGCGCCGGAGCCCTGATCGGCGAGATTGTCACGCTGACCAGCGCCGACAAGACGACCGTCACGATCGACCGCGACGGCAACGGCGACGGCATTGTCGACCAGCACCAGGAGACGGTCACCGCTAATTCCGGTATCCAGACATCGATAATGACGGACTTCAATGCCGACGGAACGGTCAAGGAAAAGTCGACCATCGTCGTCTCCGCCGACGGGCGCCAGACGACCACCACCTGGGATCGCGACGGCAACGGCACGATTGATCGTCAGCGGGTGACGAACGTGACCGCCAATGCGGATGGCAGCAGCACGACCGTCATCTCGGATACCGATCTGCCGGCCAGCACGCTGTCCGCCAAGACGACGATCCAGACGTCCGCTGATGGCAGGCTGAAGACGACCTCGAAGGATATCAACGGTGACGATACAGTCGATCAGGTCGAAACGGTCACCGTCGATCCGACAGGCGCCTCGGTCTCCGTGGTCACCAATAATGCGACGGCGCAAAAGATCTCCAACCTGACGGCGGGTGTCGTTTATTGGAGCCAGGCGATCGCCGCCAGGATCGAGACCACCACGTCGTCCGATGGCCGCTCCAAGGTCGCCAAATACGACTTTGACGGCAGCGGTGTGTTCGAGACCGTCATGCAGTCTACCATCCAGGTCGATGGTTCCGTTGTGACGACGGTGACGGAGAACAACGCCAACGGCACGGTCAAGGCAAAGGGTACGATCGCAACCAGCGCCGACGGCCAGATCACCACGCTGTCCAAGGATGCCGACAATAATGGCACCTTTGATCACACAGAGACGGCGGTGACACACGCGGACGGCTCGATCACACTGACCAAGGCCGATCTCAACGCGAGCGGAGCAATCACGCAGACGATCGTTGATCAGGTCAATGCGTTCGGCTCGCTGTCCTCCAGAACCACGACAGACTCGGCCGGCAGCAGGGTCTCGCAGACCATCTTCACCGCTGACGGAAGCTCGGTGACGACGGATGGGCTCGGCCGCAAGACCGCGCAGACCGTCGTCGCGGCAGACGGTAGCTCTGTGACGACGACCTACGATGGGCCGAGTGGCCAGCAGCTGAGCGTCAGCAACACAACCAAGGCCGGGTTGCTGACGTCAGCTACATTCTACGATCCGCTCAATGCGCAGACGTATACGAAGCTCGAGCAGCAGTATGACACTGCCGGACGGTTGACGTCCGTGAATCAGACCAATGACAACGGCACGCGCTACGCCGTGACTTATGATCCAGCGAACGCCACCGAGTGGACGAATATCCAGTATTCCTATGACACTGCCGGGCGTCTCACCAATCAGACCATCCAGTACGACAGTGGGGAAACGCGCTACTACGTCTACGACGCAACGAATGCGGCGTCCTGGTCCTATTACCTGGTCGTCAATGACAATACCGGAGCGACAACACAGCAGATCAATTACTACGACAACGGTGGATACGACGTCTACACTTATGATCCACACAATACCGCTCCCTACAGCTATACTATAAGTTCATACTATTACAACGGTGCACTTATGTATTGGTCGGATTATAGAGACGACAGTAAGAAATCAATTTATAGCTTCAACGAATACGACTATCTCCAACAATACAACTGGAATAGAATTGTTACGAATTATGATCCATATGGTAAAGTGCGTTCCCGTACCATTTATTACGACAATGGATCTCAGGGCAGCCTTCCAGTATTGCTTGACCTGGACGGTGACGGCCATATCGATCTTCGCCCATTGGATCTGACAGCCAGCAACCCCACCCCGACGTTCGACTGGGACGCTGACGGCGTTCGGGATAAGACCGCTTGGGTCGGCCCGAACGACGGCTTCCTGGCGATCGATCTCGGTGCTGATGGCTCTGCCGGACCTGACGGGGTCATCGATCAGGCGCGTGAATTGGCGTTCTCAATGTGGCCGGAGAATGACGCCACGTCCGACATCTCCGACCTCGAAGGCCTCCGTCTCGTCTTCGACACGAACCACGACAATGTTCTCGACGCAAACGACGCCCGCTGGAACGAATTCCGGATTTGGAGGGACAGCAACCAGAACGGCATCAGCGATGCCGGCGAACTGCTGACTATGTCGGAGGCCGGGATCAAGCTCGTCAACCTGATCCCCAACCCAGGCGGTGCTCAGGCATTTGACGACGGTTCAGCGATCACCGGTACGAGCAGCTACGAGACGACGAACGGTCAGACCCATCTCGTCGCGGACGCAAGCCTTGCATGGCAGAAGAACACCAGCGGTGTCGCTGCGTGAGCCTTGCGATGACCACTCGCAGCATGGCGACGCATCTCCATCAGAGGTGCGTCGTTTCGCCTGACGGCGCACAGGACGGCGTCTGTGAACGTCACCGCTGATCCGGCCGTCGCCGAAACAAACAAAACCGTAGAGCCAGAACCCGCTGCCGAAATCGTCGACAGCGGGCTTGCAGCTCTGTGTGCGATTGCTGGCTATTTCCGGATCGCGGCGCAGCCGTCAACTCTTGCCCGAGACCTGGCCGTCGTGGGCTCTTGCGGATCGAATGATCTGCTGCGTGCTGCCAAGAGCCTCGGTCTCAAGGCTCGCGTTGTGCAGGTGCGCGATGAAGCCAAACTTGCGACACTTCCCGCTCCATCGATCGCGATGCTCGCCGATGGCTCCTTTGGCGTCTTCGGCGGCCCGATGGGGGATGGAACATTCCGGCTTGTCGATCCGGTTGCCTTTTCGGCGCGGAGCGTTTCGGCGGAGGAACTGCTGGCCGAGACCGGCGGGCGATTCATCCTCGTGCAGCGCCGCTTTTCGGGACCAGGCGCATCGCCAAAAAGCTTCGGGCTGCGCTGGTTCCTGCCGGCGATCTGGCGCTACCGGCATGCCTTCGGCCATGTCCTGATCGCCTCGCTGATCGTGCAGATCTTTGCGCTGATTACGCCGCTGTTCTTCCAGGTCGTCGTCGACAAGGTTCTCGCCCATCGCAGCTATTCGACCCTGATCGTGCTCGTGGTGGGGCTCGCCGCCGTCGGTCTCTTCGACGTCGTGCTGCAATATCTCAGAACCTACGCGCTGTCGCATACGACGAACAGGATCGACGTCGAACTTGGGCGGCGGCTGTTCCGCCATCTGCTCAATCTGCCGCTGAGCTATTTCGAGACCCGGGCGACCGGACAAACGATCGCCCGGGTGCGCGAGCTTGAGACGATCCGTGCCTTCCTGACCGGCCAAGGGCTGTTCTCAGGCCTCGACCTCATCTTCACCATCGTCTTCGTCGCGGTTCTGTTTTCCTATTCGTCGAAGCTCGCCTGGATCGTGGTTGCCTCGATCCCGGTCTATATCGCAATCGGCGTGCTGATCCGGCCGCTGCTGAAGGACCGCATCGACGAGAAGTTCGAGCGCGGTGCCTACAGCCAGCAGATGCTCGTCGAAACGGTGGTCGGCATCCAGACGATGAAGGCCGCCGCGGTCGAGCCGGTCGTGGCCGCCCAATGGGAGGAGCGGCTGGCCGCCTATGTTCAGTCCTCGTTTGCCGCGACCATGCTCGCGGCCAAGGGCCAGAACGCCATCCAGTACGTCAACAAGATCACTTCGGCAGCGCTTCTCTTCCTCGGTGCACAGGCCGTCATCGATGGCGAGCTGACGGTTGGCGCACTCGTCGCCTTCAACATGATCGCAGGCCAGGTTTCCCAGCCGATCCTCAGATTGTCGCAGCTTTGGCAGGACGTGCAGCAGGTTCAGGTTTCGATCGACCGGCTATCCGATATTTTGAACGCACCGGCCGAACCGCGTCCTGCCGTTGCCATCAGCCTGCCGAAGCCGAGAGGTGCCATCGCCTTCAAGGGGGTCAACTTTCGCTATACGCCGGAGGGACAGGACGTTCTGAAGAACATCAATTTTGCCGTCCGGCCCGGCGAAGTGATCGGCATCGTCGGACCGTCCGGATCGGGCAAATCGACGCTCACCAAGCTGGTGCAGCGCTTCTACATTCCAAACAGCGGTCAAGTTTTTGTCGACGGCCAGGATATCGCCCAGGTCGATCCTGCCTGGCTGCGATCGAATATCGGCGTGGTTCTTCAGGAGAACATGCTGTTCAACCGGACGATCCACGACAATATCTGCCTCGTCAATCCGGCGATGTCACGGGCGGCCGCCATGCAGATGGCGCGGCTTTCCGGTGCCGACGAGTTCATATCAAAGCTGCCGCGCGGTTATGACACCATCATCGAGGAACGCGGCGCCAATCTGTCCGGCGGCCAACGGCAGCGATTGGCAATTGCCAGAGCGCTCGCCACCAACCCACCCATCCTCATTCTCGACGAGGCGACCAGCGCGCTCGACTATGAAAGCGAGCGGATCATCCTTGCCAATATGCGAGAGATCGTGCGTGGGCGCACCGTCATCATCATCGCCCACCGGCTGGCGACGGTACGCCATTGCGACCGGATCATTGGCATGAAGGATGGCCGCATCGTTGAAGAAGGCACGCATGAGACTTTGCTTGCCCGTGAGAACGGCCTCTATGCCCATCTCTGGCAATTGCAGACGGCACCGGTCCAGCCATGAACCAGACCGTCCGTCCGCCCAAGGTGACAAAGAAGCCGCCGCGTAAGCCGCGCGATCACACCGCGTTCCTGCCGGCCGCACTTGAGATCCTCGAAACGCCGGCCTCGCCGATCAGGGCTGCCCTGATCTGGTTCATCTCCGTCTTCGTCATCCTGGCGATCATCTGGAGTTACTTCGGCCGGTTCGACATCGTCGCAACCGCCCAGGGCAAACTGCAGCCGACGGGACGGGTGAAAGTCATTCAGTCGCTGGAAACCGGCAAGACCGCCTCGATCCCCGTGACCAACGGTTCGAAGGTCAAGGCAGGCGAGGTTGTCGTTGAACTGGATCCGACGGAGACCAGGGCAGAAGTTAATGCGCTGCTGGCAAGCCTTCGATCGCTTCGCGCCGAGGTCATCAGGCGAACCACGGCAAGGACGCAAGTCGAGATCTGGCAGCGCAACGGCATCTGGAACAATCCATCGGCTATCTCCGTGCCGCTTGTCTTCGACATCGATATTCCTCCGTCCATCAGAAGCCGGGAGGAGGCCCAGTTTCGATCCTCGCTGGAGCAACTGGCCTCGTCGCTTGCCAATCTCTCCTCGCAGAGAGAGCAGCAGCTCGCCTCGCTCGGCCGATTCAACCGGATGGTCGCCGCCCAGAAGAACTTGATCGCGACAATGGACGATCGCGTGGCGATGCGATCGCAGCTGATGGAATCGAGCGCCGGTCCGCGCGCCAGCGTCATCGATGCTATGGAAGCCAAGCAGCGCGCGGAAGCGGATCTCGCCGAGCAGATCGGTCAGGCCGATGAAGCGGCGGCTTCCCTTGCGGTTGCGACCAGCGAAGGCGAGAAGGCGATCAAGACGTTCATCGCCGAAAACGTTGAAAAGCAGACTGAGGCAGAGCGGCAGATCGACGAACAGGAACAGCAGCTCATCCGAGCACAGAAAAAGCTGGATGCCATGACGATCAAAAGCCCGATCAGCGGAACGGTGCAGACATCCGCGATTACGACCGTCGGTCAGGTTGTCATGGCCGGCTCGGAGCTGATGCGGATCGTGCCGGAAAACGCCGCATTGGAGATCGAAGCCTATCTGCCGAACCAGGATATCGGCTTCGTCGCGCCGGGGCAGCCGGCGGTGATCAAGGTTCAGGCCTTCCCGTTCACGCGCTATGGGGTGATCGAAGGGGAGGTCACGCGCGTTGCGACGGACGCCATTCCCGAACCGGATGCACAACAGCTCGAGGGCCAGCCGGACAAGCAGTTGCAGAGCACCATGCCGATCGGCAATTCTCAGAGGGTTCAGAACCTGGTGTTTCCGATCACCGTGGTGCCTGACGTCAACAGGATAGATGTGGATGGCACCTCCGTCGCGCTGTCTCCCGGCATGGCAGTCTCCGTCGAGATTAAGACGGGAAGCCGGCGCATTCTCGAATACCTGTTCTCGCCCGTCGCCGAGGTGTCGTCCGAGGCGATGAAGGAGCGGTAAAAGCAATCGGATCCGGCCCGAAGCACAACCAATGAAGCCGGGAGAGGCTTGGTCGCCTCAAGGTCGCGTGCCTTTCTCTCATCGTGTCTGGCGATGAGCCTTTGCTGAACGGGGCAATCTCATGTTCGACCAAGCGGCCGCCCACGTCACCGTAGTACCGGCCGCCGAGGCTATCTCCGGCGTCCGTCATCTACCGGCAATCGCGCCGCAGTTTCAGCCGTCTCGTAATTTGTCGACGACCCACGTCTGCAGCCGGCGCCCAGTGCCTTTAGAATTCGTTTCGGTAAGATCCTCCGGAAAAATCCCGAAGATCGGCCCGAGGTGCTTCATTCGCGGGATGGTTTTTTCCTTGGCCTCCCGATATTCCTCCGTTTCCATCCCGAAGGCCTCAACGAGCAGTCGACGCGGTGGGTGATCTCTAAAGGCAATCTCCAAAATGAAGTCTGGTCGGCAAAGACCGATGGGTGTCTCCGACGCGAAGAGCGGTTTGGTCATCTTTATCCTGAGCTCTGGTGCAGCGTCGAATAGAGATCGCTGTAGCCAGAATAATAAATGGGATACATCCCGCTCAAACCCCGATTCGACGGGGAAGAGCGTATCGCCGTTGTAGACCGGCTGGGCGTAGGCTTGCACTGCTCGAACCGGTCCTTCGTCGTCTTCCTGAAAATCCACGTTCAAAAGGGTCAGAAATGGCCCTCGACTTGCCGGATCGCCCCGCAGCGGCTGGCGCACCTTGGCGAGGATGTCGATTGTTCGCGAGGACGATGCCGGCATGATCGCCTGTGTGGATATGCTGGTCGAAAACAGCAGCATGAACCCGGTACGCCGAAGTCCCTCCGGCCAGTCCGTGCGGGAGGTCGCAAGCAACCGTTGCCAACGGCTGTCCGGATTCCAATAGTCCGCAGCCCAAGTCGATAGAAGCGCATTCAGTGTCCAGGTCCTGAGCACCCTGAGCTCACGGGCGGCCGAGCGCAGCCGGGCGAGTTGATTGGCGAGTGTGAGATCGGGATCGTCCTGCAGCGGCGGGATCACGTTCGTGCCCGCCTTCTCGAGCATCCGCCACAGGACGCCTCCGAGTCTTGATGGCCGGTCGCTTCGTTCCGTCGAGCGGGAGGGATCTTGGCCTGAGACATCGGCGAGGCGGGTGGGAATGGCCGGCAGTGCGTCGATGTAGGTGCGATCAGATCTCGGCAGTGGCCGAAGATGAAAGCCACGATCGAAGAGGGCGGGGTCGGCATTCCTGTCGACATGGAATGGACAGGATGGCGCGTGATTTGGTCTTTCGTCATGTTGACCGGGATCAGCATCCTTCGGCGTCAGCCGCCGCAGGGTAAAAGTGCGTTCCTGCTGGATCGGGGCGAGCAATGGCTGGTGCTGACTGTGCAGGCAGTCGCATTCGATCCAGCCATTCATCACCTTGACGCGTCGAATAACCGTAAGCGCGATTGCCTCATCGTGGCTGGAGGCTGCGTTTCCGTACCAGGCCCGTAACGCCACGGCCTCGCGGTCGCTCAGTTCAGCCAACGCATGGGTCGGGCTGTTGCGGACCACGATACGCATGGCTCGGCGTCAGTACCCGATCGACCAAAGGCTGAAGCCGAGATATCCGACAGCCACGGAGCCACCGACAGCGATGGCCGTCTCCGCCCAACCGCGGATGTCCCAAAAACTGCCTTTCCCGGTCCGAGCACCTTCAATCGCGACCGAGAGGAAGAGATAGGACGGGATGACCATCGCATAGCCCAGGGTCAGACTATCTCTAAAGGCCACCCGAGCAGCGACGAATGCGAGCGCGAGGAATAGGGCCGCTATGCCTAACCGCCGCATGTCAAACCGATAGCCAAACCGTTTGTGCCATCCCATCAGTTTTCTCCGTCACATAGAGCAGATCGAAAATTTAACCGCAGTTAAAGTTTGGCGCAATTGGAGATTGATGTGCAAACCTCGAGGACACATCAATTTCGTCAACAAGGGGAAGCAAGCCCTGAATTGAGGATCCGTCTCGGAGGCCGCAAGCGGTCCCTTGCACGGGCTGTCGGCTGCGGTGTATTGAGGCGTAATGGACTTATGAACAGTCGCATGCAAAAGATGAACAACAAAGCGTTTACGCTTACCTTCTTGGTCTCTGAATAACTCCATGCTTCGAATGAGCGGTAGACCTTTGAAACATTCACACAGCCGTCGCCGGCGCGCCCTTGTGCCGGGTTGTCGGCGTCTACGGATCGGCGATCGGGTCAGAGGATCTCCTGATAAGGATAACATTCGATGCCGAGGCTGAAGGACGATGCGCCAGATGAGCGATCAGACGTCACGGACCTGACGTCGCTCTCCTTCCAGGAGAGACTTGCTATCGGGCTTGACCGCCTGAAGTCCGAGCGAAAACTGACGAACAAGGAATTGGGCGAGCAGCTCGGCGTGTCGGAAGCTTATATGTCGCAAGTGACCCGCGGAATGCGGGACGTGAAGCTGACAACACTCGACAAGATGACACGCATCTGGGATGTCTCGATCGAGGATCTGTTCACGGTCACCGAAGACGACCTTGCCCGGATAGCGGCGAAAAAAGCACGCCGCCGGAAGAGGAAGGCTGCCAAGCCGTCGTCCTGAGCATTTCAGCATCCGTTCCGTGGTTAGTGGTTCAGGTTGAACCAGAACCGTTGCTTCACACCTTGTTCGTCAGGGATATCGAAGAAGTAGGGATCCGCGCGACGCGGCCGTGGCGTTGCGATCTGCGCAATACAACTATCGCCTCGGTCGCCGAAGTTCCGCCGTATGACGGCACCCTTTAGCCCGGCATCGGAAGCGCGCTGACCTGGAGACCGGCAAACATCGACCGTCTTGACGCATTGGTCAGGCTCGCCCCTCCATCCATTCTCCCCTTGCGAGCTGTAGCCGACAGTGGTCCCAGCAGGGCAGTCGTCGTAGGACTCGTGCCCTGGCTTGCCGGCATTAGCCTCGTGGCAGATTGGCCAGGAAAACCCCGGCTCCTTGATGGCCGCAATGAGTTTTGTCATGGGCGGAACGCAGTAGGGAACACCGTGCCAGGACGGGTTCTGTGACGCGGCGCAAAGCAGAACCTGGCATCCCCAGGATGCATCCTCGGCATTCGCCGGAGTCACCGATGGCGCAGAGGCCGAACCAACCATGATTGCGGCCAATATCAAGGTCGATCTCATTGTTCGCTCCTTCAAATTGGTCATTGGATTTGCGCCCAGGCGCCGTCAATTTTCGCGAAGGAGAGCACGCCTGGTTGCCTGGCCCCGGCAAACGAGCCTTTGACCGTTGTAATGATGCCTGTGCAGGTCACACCCGGCACGGCCTGACGCGGTTTGCATTCAGAAATCCGCATTGACCGGTCCGACTTCGCAATTGCGGCGCTAGCCTCCTCGTCGTTGGGAGCGTCAGCGCTCGTCTTCTGTCGCGCTTGGTCCTTCAGCCGAGAGATCTCCTGTTTGAGATCGATCTCCTGGTTGCTCTTGCTCACGTCGTTGATCGCATAGCCGCCGAATGCGCCTACCAGGAAGGCGATCGCCGTTGCTAAGACCGCGCCACCGGAGAGCTTGTTCATCACCACCTCAGTATCCCTCAATCCCAAGGCGTTTCAGGACGGCGGCCGGATTGGTGTCGCAGTCTCTCTTCCAGTCGGGATGCTTGGCGCAGGCATAGGCGTATTGGCTAAGATCGGCTGACGAGAGATCGGCGAGCCTGTTGCCGACTGCCTTCCACCGTTGCACCTCGGCAGGATCGCAACCCGCGCCTCCGGCCCCGCAAAAGTCCGGATCGCGCTGCTCTATCTGCTTCTGTGTGGCGCCGTCCTGTCCGATCGCGACTGAAGCGGATCCGGACAGCAATATGAACACCACAGCGATTCCAGTAATGCGTTTCATTCAACCTCCATGCACTTCGTTGGGGTTCAGTGTCTTCGGACCGACAGGCAAAGGCAGGGGCAGGCCGCTGTCGGGTTCTAGTGAAGAGGCCCTCGCTTTGTCCCCGTTCGCCGTCGAGGCGGTATAGAGCCAGGGAGGAAGAAGATCCGGCGACGACCAGACGCCGTATCCGAGGCCGCGGGCCTTTCGCTCGATATCAAAATAGGCAGAGACCTGGGGTTCGTCGCGGTAGTTGAACGCGTAGCCAATGCCTTCCGCGATCGCCGTGGCGGCGAGGTTCGTCTCACCAACAAAGCAATGGGCGAGGATTACACCGTTGGCGTCACGAGCAATGGGTGCGCAGTTTACGTTCTGTCCAAGGGTACGGAGGATCATCCAGGCCCGCGAAACCTGACCCGCAGGCCAGTCGATGCCATCGCTCGTTGCTGTCTGTTCGAGGCGAGGGGCTTCGTATCCTGCAAGTCGCACGGTCTGCCCGCTCTTCCTGAACTCGAAGGTTGTGGCATCCACGACCTGAACTTTTCCGAAGATCTGCCGGGGAATATCAGCCGGTCGGTTTTGCGCGGGCGCGGCCGTCGCCGTCATCAGCAGCAGCAGTATCGACAATGAAACAACTCTCATTGCTGTGCTCCCGCTTGGCCGGTCAGCACTGCGACGGGATGGGGCATGTCTGAGTAGGCCCACAAGCCGGCTCGTGCCGCTCGCGCACTTTCTTCTGCTACCCTGTAGCCGGGAACGATCAAATGGCCGCTGGTGTCGACGGCGGCGAAGCCCCATCCTTCGGCGATCATATAGGTCGCCAGATCATAGCGCCGCTGGCCTGATGTCGTTTGGCAGGCGACCACAGCATTGTTCTGATCGAGATCCTTGATGGTTGTGCAGACGGGCTTCGTGTCCTTGATCAACGCCTGCGCCATGATCAGGTTGAGCTCTCCGCAGTCCCTCATAACGCCAGGAGAGATCGTGACAGAGGTGCCGCGGAGACACGCTTGCAGGCCGTAGAGACGATATCGCCGCCCGCCGGAAAGCCAGGTGTCACCTGTTTCGAATTGCGCCTGCACCGGAAACGGAACGAATTGGGTTTGATCGCTTTCCTGGTTGTCTGCGGTGGTACCTTCGTTCTTAAGCGCCTGAACAGGGATGATGGGAGCCTGCAGGCGAGCAGGTTGTGGGTGGCTCGGTCCGGCGAGCATCGGCATGATCGATATGCCTGCAAACAGGCCGGAAGCTGCAAGCGTAGACATCAACATCAGCAACCTCATCGCGATCAGTTCATGGAAGGGTTGGCGCGATAGCGCTCACCGTAGGGGTGCGTGAAGTGGGCGTTCGCCCAGATCCCAGTCCTCGTCCTCTTGGCGCTTTCCTCTGCCTGTGCATATTCCGGGAATATCGCGCGGCCGGAATGATCACGGGCAGCAAACGCCAATCCCTTGGCGATAAGCACCTCCGAAAGCGATTGAGCGTGGCCGTCTTTCACGAAAAAGCATTCCGCAAAGCGCACGGTGGGCGTGCCCGTGTTTTGACCAAGGAAATGACACGGAAATGCATTGCCAGCGGCCGCCTTTGCCTCATCGAGCGTGGAGGTCAAGCCAGCGAGTGAAAGCATAGCGCATGTCGTCCGCATGCCAGCGAATTCCACCTGCTCGACCGACAGACAGCCTTGGGCACCCACTAGTTTGACGGTGGTCCCATCGGAAGCAAGAAATGCACTCCCGATCAGGGCGCCTCCCGGCATGACTGTTTGCAGATCGAGCCGCTCGGCTATCGATGACGTATCAAGGATTATGTCGGGAGCGGGAATCAGGTCGCGGCCCTCTGCGTAAGCCTTCTGATAGTAGCTGACGATTCTCGAGGCGGCATCGTCCTCTCCGGCGAGCGCCAGGGCGTTGACCGTGCATGCAATGGTGCAAAAGAGGAGGCGAGTAAGCCGCCGCGCGCCTGGGTTCATGCTTGAATCCGTCATCAATTGGCTGTCGCAAAGCATGCACAAAATTATACTGCAGTGCAAGTCTGGAAAAGCAGGAAAGATTGCGTTATGTCTGGTCTGACACCGAAATGTGCGCACGGAGAAGGTAGATGTCAGCACATCGAAAGGCCGTCAGGATCGTGACTTTCCCCTTCAGGGCAATGTGGTTTCTGGTTTTACTCGCCAACTTTCTTGTCGTCGCGATTGTGTGCGCGGTGATCATCGCTTTCGTCGCCTACGGCCTCGCTCTGACGCTGTCATACCTGTTGCTTCCGACGGAATGGACGCGGGCGCTCTGGCAATGGGCGGCGGACCTATACGCGCACTCCCACTGGTTCAAAGGGGTAACAGTCACCATCTTCGTGATCCTTTTCCTTTCGATCCTGAAGGTTTGGCCGGGGAGCGATCCCAAGGCAGATGCGGCTCGCGAGCGCGAAGCGAAGAGGCTCAACGATGACCTGGTCGCGGCCCGCCAACAGGCGCAAGCCCAAGCGAAACTTCGAGGCTGAGGGATCCATGACAGGCAAACCACTTTCGCTCGCGATCTCGACCTTCAAGGGTGGGGCCGGGAAATCAACCCTGAACGTCAACCTTGCAGCAGAATTCGCCCAGCAAGGACACAGGACACTGCTCATCGATTGCGACGAGCAGGAATCGTCAACCCGGTGGTACAACGTCTCCATGAAACGGGGATTGCTCCCGACCGACGGCACGCTGCTGCATCTGCGGGTCGCACCGGATGACCGGTTTGCTGATCGCCTCGCGGAGGCGCCTGCAGCCGATATCCGGATCTACGATGTCGGCGGATACGTTCACCAACGGGCAATCGAGGTCTATCACGAGTGCGATGCAGTCCTGATCCCGATCATTCCCGAACCGACGGCTGCGACCTCCGCCATCAAGGTGGCGACGATCCTGAAAGAGATCTCCAGGAAGCGAGCACGAGGTCCGATCCCGTATGCGGCCATCTGGAATTACGTGGACATGATCGCGCTTAAACACAATCGCTCTCTTCCGGAGGTCCATGCCATCTTGACGAGCGGCCGAATTCCGATGGTGGACACGGTCATCCGCAAGAGCAACCACTTCAGCGACGTCGGCGCCGGCTTCGGATCGCTCTATTCCAAGCTCGCCAGCATCGAGAGTAATCCAGCGCTAACACCGTCGGCCAAGCGGCGCGCCTCAGAAAGCGTGCTTGACGCGATTGATCTCATAAAAAAGATCAACAACGAGTTTATCGGCCTGCTGCAGGCGGAGGCTGCCTGAGCGCGATGTCGAGGGAAAGGACGCCGGCTGGCAACATTCTCGCTCTTGCCCGATCGAGAGAAGACAAGGCGAGGGACGTGGAGGCGGATGCGACGTCCTACATGCCGACCAGCCTCGATCTCGACAAGCTCATGCCGGAGGATCCTCTCCAGGTGCAGGAGCCCCGCGCCGATCGGGAAACAAGGTCAAAGGTCCGCCGTCCTCCAGACAAAAGCGAAGCTCGAGAAGAGCTGGCGACAAAAGCGGATGATATTGGGGAGTCTGTGAAGAGGAAGCGCATTTCTCTCTACCTCGACGACGACGTGTTGACGAAGATTTTCCGCGTATCGCTGGAACGGCATGAACAGCTCTCGTCGGCGACCCACAGGCTGATCCTCGAAGCGTTGAAGGCGAGGGGTCTGTAGGCAGATGCGCGAGCCGGCCGTCATGTTTCGTCTACCGGCCCATGTCTTAAGCAACGTCGAGCTGCTTGCCAGCCGGCTCGATATTTCCGTCAATCTTGTCGCAAAGCTCATCGTCACCAGGGAGATCATGCACATTCCTGCGATCTTGGAAGAGCATGACCGGCAGCTGGGAAACATGCACCAGTTCCTCCGCGAGCTCGCCTTTCGAAACGAGGAGTTTCTATCGGAAGAGCGCGACCAAGCCATCCTCGCCGCGGCCATCATGACCAAGCTGGATGAGGTGATGGCCGCTCTGGACTCAATCCGCGATGCGGCTTTTGTGAGACCATCCACCTTTATCGCCGACCTGATCAGGAAACACGATGAACGACCTCTCCAGAAGTCGCTTGGGGTCTAGGCCTGAAGGCCGTAGGCTACCGAGCTATTTCGAGCTCATCGAGGATGAGCTTCGACGGCGTGGCGGCGGTGGGGGCGGATCGAAAAAGACGCCGCCGAGGACAAAGTTGAGCGTCGCCTCGACAGGGCGCAACGCCGGCGCGGCGACAGCATTCAGCCGGGCAAGTGGAAATAACGCTGTTGTCGTCAAGGTGTTGTCCTATGGAGCAGGCGCGGCCTCGGTTCGCAACGTGCTTGCTTACCAAAGCAAGGAAGAAAAAGCACACGATCAGGATGGTCGCGAAGTTACCGATCTCAATGCAGAAGTCCGATCGTGGGAGCGGGAGTTCGGAAATCGAAAAGGAAGTAAGGACGTTTTACGGTTGACCTATGAGCTCGAGAGCACCGACCGGGAACATGTTGGCCGCGCATTGAGCGCGCTTGCATCCGACGGGTTCCGCGATGTTGGTGATTCCGATCGGACCTACGCATTCAGTGTCAGCGAGGGCGTAAAGGGACAAACTCGTCTAAACCTGGCGCTGATCATCGCGCATGAGAAGAGGGACCGATCCGATCGGCGCAGCCAGAATCGTATAGCTGCCGACATAGATGACGTGCATGCGATCGACGCGCGCGTGGACAGAGCATTGCGAATGGGGGGGCTGACCCCAGTCTCGCGCTATCCAGCGGAGTTTTCGAGCGGTCCGAAAGGGCTGGCTGCGACACTCCATGCGATGCAGCGGCATGGCGCAGAGGTGACGCTTTCGACGAAGACCCATATCGAAGAGCGCCCGGGCAAGAGCGGTCGCTATTACCAAGCCTCGGACCGGCGCGAGTTGACGACAAGCGATCACAAGCAACTCACGGCGGAGGCCAAGATCGTCGGGGCGCTCATGCAGACGCGCCAGCCTCGCGATTTCATGCACCTGTTGTTGTCGGGGCCTGCCAATGTCGACCGTGGCCGATTTCTCCTGGCCGGCCGCGACTTTCTAAAGGAGCAGTTCTCCGGCCACCGATATGCCTATGCTGTTCACAATCGAAACGACCTTGAGAAGCATCCGCATCTGCATGTGATCGTTGCGTTGCGTAACAGCAGCGACAAGACGCTCAATCCCAATATCCGCGACTTCACCGAATGGCGGGTCCGCTTCGCTGATAAGGCGCGGGAGCGCGGAATAGCTATCGATCGTCAAAAGCGCGTCGAACGTGCCGGTCCACCGCCAGTCAAACGATGGGAATGGGAGATGTTCCGCCGGATGGGCGCAACGGCGCCTGCCAATGTCGTCGAAAAGGTGATCTCAAAGCTTCGTGATACGCCGACCGCGCCGAGGCTTGAAGAGGCAAGAAAGCGGCTCGATCAGAGCCGGCACTCAGTTGGGCGCGTCATTGAAATGCTGGAAAGCATTGCGAAGGACCGAACCGCACCCAGCACGGCACGGGAACTGAGCTACGATCTATCGAACGGCCTGCAGCGCGAGTACCGTCGGTTGGAAATTGCCGTGCGCGAAGGACGTGATCCCACACGAGAGAAAGGTGAAGAACACATGCTGCGATCCACACCCATCAGTGCCGCTCAGGCGAAAGCGGCGAAGGAGACGCTGGCGACCACCGCGATCAGCGTTGCGGCGAAGATTGCCAATCCCTCTGACCGCCTGATCTTTGAACAGGCGACGAAGATCATCGGCAAGGTCGTCGGGCTGCAACTCGACTCACGCGTTGCCAAGAACCGGGATCGCAACGTGATTGGCAGGGAAAAAGGTACCTCGGACAGCCTGGAAACGAAGTCAGCGGCCGGTCGCGACCACCTCGCGGAGCAGGGAATCGTCAACAAGAGTTCCAGTAACCGCCCCGTCGATGCATCGCGCATCGCCCGGTCCAACGCCGAGCATTCTGGGCCGGAAATGGACCGATCGGATCGCGAACGCCAGAAAGCCCACCAGCGCGATCGCGAGATACCAAAGTCGATCAAGCTACGTCCGCCCGAAGAGAAGGACCGGGACCGGAGCCGCTGAATCACCAGCCGCCGTCCTTGATGCTCCACGATGCTAGGCCGTCCGGCGACGATCCAGCTCTAAAATCTGTTCGATCGTGGCGCGAAGCCGTTGGACGTCTGTTATCTCAGGCGAAGAAGTTAGCCGGCGGGCTTCCATTTCCAGACCTTTCGCGGGAGTTTCATTGCTTCGCCAGCCGGAATAGTGGATGCCCATGACACCCGCGTCGTTTGCCGCGAGGATACTTGTCACGGAGGTGCCGACGAATACGGCGTTATCCCTCTCGACCCCGTACCGCTCTATCGCATGTAAGATCATCCCGGTGCCTGGCTTATGCCGCGGATCGTTCCGATATTGAGATTCGGCGCCGGTGCCTAGCGGGAGCTCACTCCATGCCATCCAGAAATCCGGCATTCCACCTCGAATTCTCAGCAGCTCATCGAGTACCCTGATCAGGGCAGCAGATTCTGATCTGCCATGGGAACTAGCGTCCATTCCCCTTTGGTTCGAGATGAAACCGAAGTGAACATTGAATTCTCGCAACTGTTTCAACATTTTGACGAATGCGTCGTTGATATCCCCCAGCATAACATCCCTCGAGGGACGCTTTTGCCTCAGGAGGAGGCCATCTCTCTCGAAAATGACAAGACCCGTAGAACCAATTTTCCGAAATATGCCGTGGACATCGTGCCCGGGACTATTCATAAGCCGACAATCAAAGCTGAAACCAGCTTTGCCTCATATTGCAGATCAAGACCTCGACGTAACACCCGCAGCTGTGAAAGCGTCTCAGCCCCGCACCTGGATTCGGTGTTGTCTCTCGCCGAAACTATGGAGAAACCTTTGGCAAAAGCGAGTAAGCGCGCCTGTTCAGCGTGCTGGCTCCGGCGCCTGCCCTTGAGAGATAAGCTCGCTGGGCAACTCCGCGTAGATATATTCCTTCGGTAGAGCCGGTCCTGCCAATCTGCTCATGAAATTCTGAAGGTTGCCGCGGCTGTTGCTGGCTATCAGGGTGTAGAAATTGCCGCTGTTCCATGTGACGAAGCAGCTTTCGAAAAAGCGCTTCAATACCTGGCCCATGTCCGCCAGGGTGACCTCGTTCTTATCCATCCGCGTCAAAACCGCATCCTCTTTGGACTGGATGTCGGCGCCGGTGAAATAGCGCGCTTTGAATCCGAAGTCCTTCTGTTGTTCTCGAAGCCGGTATTCTGTCTCGTCCTCATGAAGGAATTTCTCGACGAAAACGAAAATCCCGTCATGGCGCAAATGCTGGATAACAAACCGAATCTGGTCGAAGCGGTTTGGCGAGTACATCTGGAATGTCGTGTCTTCCAGGATGAGGTCAAAGCCATCCGCAAACATCCCAAGGTCTTCGGTGTTGCGTATGTGTTCAGGCGTGAGATGGTGGAAAGGACCATGGAAGAAATGCGCGTGTGGCGGGACGCCATACGCATAGAAACTTCTCTGGTTTTCGACATTGGGGCTGCAGGACAGGCTTTCGATCCTGCCATCACCGATTTCTGAAACCGTTCGAGCCATCGTGCCTTCCGCTGTGCCGAGCGAATATAGTTTCAGCGGCTTTCGTCTGCTTCTCGCGTATTTGAGAATAGCGCAACCGAGGCGGCATTCTTCCTCAAGGCGATAGGGGATGCTGCTGAGATAATGCTGATCGAACGGGCCTTGACGCAGCCCATGGATTGCAACGAACTTTTTAAGCGTGGCGTCTCGCGGCAATAACCGCAGATCTAATGAAGGGCGGCGTAAGGGCATGCCCGAACGGCCTGCTGCTGTCGCTGAGAAGAATGGCGCCAGTTCGTTCAGGCGAGGCGCCCGCTCACATTCTTCAAAAAAAGCAGAAAAATCTTGCATGTAGAATCAATCTCCGTCGCACGCATCATCGCGGACCCTGCTTGTCGCGGGTGCGGTGGATCTTGCCGGTGGTTTCGGTGCGGTCGGCGCCTTCAACGGCATTGTGATGATGCAGCCACAACGTCAGCGATCACGCCCGCCTCCCGCATCCATGATCTTGACGGGCTTTCAGAAAATTGATCGAAAATTCGCCTATGGGTTAACCGGAGTTTGATTCGCAACTTTGGGTGAATTAAATAAGGTGGAGATATCAGCCACGTGTGGATACGGGTTCAGCATTGGCCGCGAAATGAATGATTCAGGTAGTCGAGTTCTGCTGCGCAAAGAGGCAAATTGGAGCGGCGTACGAGCCGAACTCGTTCGTCGTGCCGACCTCAAGCGGCAGGAGATCGACTTCCATGCCGACGGCCATTCCATCTTCCTCAATATCCAGGGTGCCGCCCGGCATGGAGAAAGCTATCTGGACGGTCGCCGTATCGGTTTCGTGGCTCGTCCCGAAGGCTCTTTGTCTTATGTGCCGCCAGACTGCACTTGGAGCGGATGGGACGTAGGCGACGCGCTCGCCAGTTACTTGCTGGTTTCAGTGGAGAAGAGCTTTGCGGAGAATCTCTTCGGCGGCCTTGCGGGCACCGAGCGCCCGCTGCCGGAGATCGGCTTCAAGGATTTGTCGATCCAATTTGCGACACGGAAGATTGCCTCAGAGCTCCGCCATGACGATCGCATCAGCGGCCTTATGGTCGAGGGCTACATCACGACGATTTTCGGTCATTTGTTTCGACGGGGACGATCCGTGCGCAGATCGCCAACCGGTGGATTAGCGCCGAGAGCGTTACGGACTGCCATGGATGCAATTGAAGCATCGCTCGATCAAAAGCTTACTCTCTCTGAGCTTGCGCGGGATATCGGGGTGAGTGTTGGGCACCTTTGCCGGGCGTTCAAGCAGTCGACGGGTCTTTCGCCACACGCGTACCTCAATCGGCAACGATTGCAGCGGGCGAGCGATCTTCTTCGAGGGACATCCATGTCGATAACGGAGATCGCCTTTACTTGCGGCTATTCAAGCGCAAGCCATCTATCTTCCAGTTTCCGGTTGGCGATCGGTGTGCCGCCGAAAGAATACAGATCCATCTGGTGCGAATAAAGACCGGCGGAAGCAAAGAAGACATCAATATTGTGAAAGCGGCAGTTTCCTCGACGATCTAGCATCTACCCAGCCAGGCTAGTCAACCGGCGGCAAAGGCATGGATCAACGAATGCGAACACCGAATTTGGCGACGGGCAGCTTGTATATGTCATGCGTGGCGGCGAGCGCGGCCGGCCGCAATGCTTATTACATCATCGCGGCTTGGGCGGCTTTGATCGCGAGCGATACCGCGGCCTTAGTTGCCATTCTACTGGGCGCGGGGAGCATCGCGGAGGTCTTGACGACAAACTTCGGCGGCTCCCTTGTGGACCGGTTTGATCGGAGGATTGTCTGCATCATTTGCGATGCACTCCGGTTGCTTGTCGTGGTCGCAACCGGCGTTGGCATAGCGCTGGGGTGTACGATTCCGGTTCTGCTGACGTCGTGGATCGCCTACTCGGTCATCGATCGTACTTACCTGACCTGCCTGCAGGCATTGATCCCTTCGGTGGCGCGGACTGAGCGGTTGCGTGCCTTCAATTCGCTGTCTTACATGGTGATGCAGGTAGCCAACTTCGTTTCCGCCTTTGTTGCTGGACTGCTCTTGAGTTCGGCGGCTGAAAAATTCTGTTTTCTGCTTCCCGTAGGCTGTTTTGCAGCGTCCCTCTGTCTGATGGCGCAGTTCCGTCATGCACCACCTGAGCCAGGGTCGGGAGAGGAAAGAAAGTGCGACGGGCTAGGAACGGCAGCGATGCTGCCTACGTTGTTGCCGCTCGAACGGCTGAGGAAAAGCGCGGTCGTCTATGCTCTGATTTATACGATGGGAATGCTGGTCACTGTCTTGGCTTCCGCCTTGGTGCGCCAAGAGCTGCACGGACCTGCTCTGCAGTTCGGCTATATCGAGGCTGCCTGGGCCGCCGGCTCCGTGGTCGGCTGTGCATTTCTGCTTTGTCACGGCGGAGATGCCAGACGTACAGACGTAGTGCTTCATCTCGCGCTCAGTGGGCTTGTGCTTAGTGGCTTTCTTATATGGCAGGATATCATTGTCGCACTGATCCAAATGTTTGTCCTGGGTTTCAGCTACAATGCCGCACGAATTCTCATCGACGTGGAAACTCAGCTTGCCGTACCAAGCTCGCAACTGGGACGCACACGGAGCCAGATCCATACGGTCTGCGTCGCAGCCGGCCTTTTCGCCTACAGCCTCATTGCCTTTCTCGGAAGCAGCGTCCTTCCTTCCGTAGTTTTTGGCACTTTCGGTATTCTCATGTTGGCCGTTGCCGGTGGATTGCTCTTCTGGCCTCCCGAGCGCGCAGAACCGATTGAGGGGCTCAGTGAGACATGATCGATAAACTCGCCCCTTCGGTTCACCTACCCAAAGCCGATGTACTCGCCCTGTTATTCCGGCTGTTTCCATGGTCTCAGCGATTTGAAGACGCTCCGGTTCGAGACTACGCAGCAGCTTTGTTCGATGCAGTGCCGCAGAAGGCACGATCCGAATCCCGTGAACATGGGATGTCAGTCTTGCAATCTTGGGTCGGACAAACGGCGAGACGACGAGGGTATGACGACGCTCTTGCGGCAATGTTCGAAAGAGAAATCCAATCGTTCCCGGTAATGCAGATGGGACCTCACCTCCATCTGTTGATTGAACCCGATGCCTTTTATACGCATCTCTTTAGCATCATGGGCCTCTCGGCGCTCGGTAGACGGACATATCTTTCCTACGCATGCTCGACGGTCAAATTCGTCGAGCGAGGCCGCAAGGGACCGGGCTGGCTGAAGCTTGAGGGCCAGTCGATCAATACCTTCGGCTTGAGCCGAAGCAGGATGATCCCCTACAGCGTCCTCGCCGCGAACGATCAGTACGCCTTTCGACTGGTCAATGTCGATAACCCAGGTCATGAGCCGGAAACGATGGCGCGCCTGCGGGCCATACTGCCGTCAGGCCAATTCTCTTCTGCGGCGGAGGCGATCAAGAGCGGGAACGACTGTCTTTGGCGGCACGTCTTTGATCAGAAATTGAGCTTCATGCAGGTGGATGATGCAGATGTCGTCCACCTGCTTATCACACATCTGAGCGACGAGAATTCCTGGATAAAGAAACGGTTGTTCAAGGATTGCTCTTTGGCATGCGAAATCATCGCAGCCATCGAAAAACTGGATGACACCCCCTGGCGAGGTTGGCTTAGAAATACGACCCATTTTTTCTGGGGTTGCTGCGACGGACAGCTCTTTCCGCTCCGGCTACAGGGCGGCAACCTGCGCAGCGGCGGAAAACACGAGTTGACCGTCGACTTTTCACCGTCGAGCATCATCGACGCGCTTGCCGCAGGCCTAATTATACCGAACCTCTTGCTTATGTTCATTGCAACGACAATGATCCCGGGTGTTCGCTCATTGGGGGGCAGCAGGCACACCATCTACTATCCCCTGATGCGCCACGCAGTTTGCACTGCTTTGCGCAGCGTTGAGCCGGAAGACGATTTGCTAGCGGATCTCATCAAAGATCGACGGCCGTCCGCCTGGGGGCACCGCGTTATAATGCGTGATTGGGAGCCATGCTCGCTATCGCTAGAAAGCGGTAGGATCGCCGCTTTGCTTGAGAGCCTGGGAAACGCGACGCTCATCGAAGCGCCGGGACCTCTTTCCGCATTCACAGAGGACATCTTCTGGCGCGAATTGGTCAGGGCATTCGCACTGGGGGAGGCGTCGCTGTCTTCGCCCCAGGGTTTTAGTTTTGGCGCGTAATCGTCTTCTGTTGTCTTACCTGTCTATTTGACGTCTTCAGCGCTATCGAGCACCAGATCGACGTGGCTTACGTTGAGCGCCTGCGCAAGCTCGAAGAGAGTCACATCGTTGGATTACGGCGCCCGCTCTCTAACCCGCTGATATATTGTTGACTAAAGCCAGAGCGCGCCGCCACCTCTTCCTGCGTCAGCCCTCTTTCGTGACGCAGTCGCGCAAAGTTCTTTCCGACCAAGCGACGCATATCCATACGTGATGGATGGCAGTTTGCAGGCTCGGAGTTTATCAACTATAGTATGTAAGCGAGGCTTGGCTGCAGTGGGTCCCGCATCAGGCGGAGCCCCTATATCTTCAAGGTCTGAGTATGGACTATCAACCCAAGGCGCGCCGATCGGAGCTTTCAAAGCGAAGACAGGGAAGAGAAACGTCCCCTAGAGAATCCCATCACCCAGTTGACATGCATGTTGGCCAGCAAATCCGCATTCGCCGGATCCAGTCCAATGTCTCTCAGAGCGATCTGGCCGCCGGGATAGGTGTCAGCTTTCAACAGGTCCAGAAATATGAAAACGGCAGGAACCGGGTCAGCGCCTCGATGCTCTACGAGGTCGCCAGTTGCCTGAAAATGCCGGTGGCAAAGTTCTTCGAGGGCCTGCCGGAGCCATACGCGGAGAACGACAGGCCGATCGTGGCCGATATCGACGAGCGAATTGCCTATATTTCGACAGCGGAAGGCCGCCGGCTGATCGAGGATATTCTTTCCCTTTCGCCTCGGGTCAGAAGCCGGGTCGTGGCCCTTGTGAATTCCCTTGCTGACGAGGATGAGAAAGGGGCCGAGACGAACGCGACGGTTGACGAGACGACCGGTTCATTACGCGAACCTTAGTCGCTCGCTCGTAGCCAATCTGTGTCGTCGCGCCGCATCCCAGGCAAGATAGCGCCGAGGGCGCCTCGGAAAACCAGTTCTGTGCCGAACAGCTCACACCGAAGCGCAAGCCCATCAAGGATGCGATGGGCCGCCTCACCCGGCGCAGGCACCGGAAAGGGAAGGCGGGTGCATTGCGGATTCTCCAAGGCGTCGATACCGCCGACGATGATCGGCGTCAGATCGATTCCCAGAAGTTCGAAGTTGGTGTCGAAAGCACAAGATGCGATGACGCTTTCCCAGACCGCGCGCGGCGACCATTCCTTCTCGTCATCGTCGGTATGGAATATGAAATTCCCAAGACCATAGAAAATCGGCGCACGACGATAGATCTCGATGCCTTGAAGAACCGGTGCCCCATGGCTTACGAACATGCGCGCTCCTGCGTCGATGCAATGGTGCGCGAAGTCGCGGACCCATTCCGGGGCTTCATGCCAATCGGGTTCCCAGTGGTGGTGGTGAAGGTATGCAATCACGAAGCTTTCACTGGCAGCAGCTTTCCTGATTGCGTCCAGTTGAATGTCCGCGCTTCGGGCTTCAACCAAAATCTTCTTTGCGGTCCGATCCGAGCGCCTGAACACCGTTCCGTAGAAATCGAGTTCGTGCGTGCCATTGAGGACCGGCACGTCGTTTGGCTGGGCGTAGTTCGCGCGCTCGAGCGCTGTGCTTTTTAAGCTCCTCTGCAGTTCCTGCAGCCGATCGAAGGCGGGCATCTCCAGCTCGAAGATCCTCGATACATCGAGACGGTTCACGCCAGGTCGCTGAGGTCGGGCATTCCCGTCGTCATCCGCGTACATGAAAGCAGGCCCGGGACCGGCGTCCATTGCGCTCAGGCCAACCTTCCAACGTCCCAAATGTTTTTCGCCGACCCGTGCAGCATCGCGCCTGTTCAGACCGACTCCGGCATACAGAAAATCTTCTGCGGCTGCTTCCTCCATCGTGGACAAAACCCCTGATGGCCCGAGGTCAAAGGCATGGTTGTTCGCCAGCGAAAGTGCGTTAAAGCCCACGTGTTTGAGCGCGGCCATGACCGACGGCGGCGCACATCCGAAGTAGGTTCCTTTGAGCGGCCAACCGCCATGCGGGCCATAGATGGTGGACTCGAAGTTCGTGAAGGCAATGTCAGCAGCTTGGATGAGCCTGATTACTTCTTGGAAGCGATCGTCCAAAACATCGCGAAGGTCATGGCGAATGAGCGACTGGCCGGTCACAGCCACCGTAAGAGTAGAAGCCATTTTTGATCCTGTCAGATTTACTGGTTCGGACGCAGGCCCGAGTGGCCTGCGATCCTTCAGATGTGAACCTTCAGTTTGCTGCCGATGGCGACACGTCGATGCCGAACCAGTGGAGGCTCAGCTTTTTGAGCGTGCCGTCATTTGTTGCGGCTTTAATGGCTTCGTCGAATGCCGCAACGAGGCTTTGGTCATTCTGGCGGATGCCGACGCCGACCCCCGGTCCCCACGGCCCACCCGAAAGCGCCGGTCCGTAGAAGGCGGCGATTTCCCCATCCTTGCTGTCGAGAAATGTTTTCCAGGTGAAGTAATCGGCAAGGCCGCCATCGATTCTGCCGGCGTTGAGATCAAGGTGCATGTTGTCCTGTGAATCGTAGCTTCTGATCGTCGCGACGGAACCGAACAATTCCGTCAGCACGACCTCCGAATTGGAAGATCTCAAAACGCCGAGCGTCTTGCCTGACAGCGCGGTCTTCAGCTGATCCAGAGTCCGTTGTTCGGGCGCGTCGATTGTCGTCAGATCGAGCTTCTGGGAGGTTTCGGTCGGGGGAAGATTGAGGTCCTTTCGGACAACGAGCTGATTGAAGCCGCCGGCGTAGGGTTGAGAAAACGAGACCGACTTCTTCCGCTTCTCGGTGATCGCCATGCCCGACATGATGGCGTCGAATTTGCCGACGGTGAGGGCGGGAATGATGCCGTCCCAGTCCTGGGGTACAAAGCGGCATTCGATGTTCATCCGCCGGCAAAGTTCGCGACCGACGTCCACATCAAATCCGACGAGAGCGCCGGATCCATCGATTGAATTCCATGGCGGCGACGCGCCCTCCGACGCGATCGTGATGGACGTTCGATCCTGTCCGGCTGACGGCATATAACTCGTGGCCACGCAAATGGCGGCCACCAAGAATGCTGCTTTTTTCATTTCTATTCGCCTTTCTAAGTGTGGTTTGAATGGTTCATCGCGGTCGATCTGTGGACTGGGAGATCGACCGGGGCGTAAGCGATGCTCGATGCAACAGCAGCACCGGTGCCGGCGGGCGCACTTTGCCGGTTCCACCGTCTTTCGAGGCGGGCAGACAGATTGGCGATGGCGTAGGTGAGGGCGAGATAGAGCGCGCCGGCCACCAGAAAGACCTCGTAAGGAGCGAAGGTCGCCGAAACGAGCTTGCGTGCCAGCCCGGTGATCTCGAGCAGTGTTATCGTGCTGGCAAGCGAACTCCCTTTCAGCATTCCGATCATTTCGTTCGTATAGGCGGGCAGGCTGATACGCATCATCAACGGAAACGTGATCAGTCCGAAGGTCTGCCTGCGAGACAGCCCCAGTGATTTCCCGGCTTCGATGAGGCCGCACGGGATGGCCTGGATCCCGCCACGAAATACTTCGGTGGTGTGGGCCGTGCTGTTGAGGGTGAACGCCACCAGGGCACACCAAACCGGCTCCCGCAGGATTGGCCACAGGAAACTTTGCCGGATGAGCGGGATCTGTCCGACGCCATAATAAATGATGAAGAGTTGGACGAGGAGCGGCGTGCCCCGGAAAACATAGGTATAGACCAGCACCGCTGTCGACATAGCCCGATTGGGGGCGGCACGCAGCACGGCTAGCGGCACGGAGATGAAAAAGCTCAGGAGGAGAGAACTTGCCGTAAGGCCTATTGTGAGGACCAGTCCCATCGGGAGCGTCGTCAAGGCTTCAACAACCACGGAGCCGTTCATCGCTCATCGACCTCCATATGGAATGGCAAGGCGCCGCTCGATGATGCGGAAGAAGACCAACGCGATGCTCGTAAGCCCGAGGTAGATGGCTGATGCCGCCAGATAGAAGGAGAGCGGTTGGCGCATGGAGCCTGCCCCGATATAGGCAACGCGCATCACGTCCGTCAGGCCGACAACCGAAATCAACGCCGTGTCTTTGATCAATGAAATGCAGAGATTTCCGTACGCGGGCAGGGCAGGTGGGACCATCTGCGGAATGATCACGAAAACCCATGATTGCCAACGAGCGAGCCCCAGGGACTTCGCCGCTTCCACCTGTCCGACTGGAACAGCCTTTATGGCCCCACGGAAGATCTCGGCGGCATAGCCACCGAAGACGAGGGTCAATGCGATCACTCCGGCAGCAAAGGCGTTTATCTCAACATATTGCCCCGAGAGTGCACTCAGGGCCGCCGTGCCCCCGAAATAGGCGATCAGGATGATCAGCAACTCCGGCACGCCGCGGACCGTATTGGTATAAGCCGTGGCGATACGCGAGCCTCTCGCATCCTGTGACACGTTTATGATTGCTACAGTTAGCCCAGCTATGGTTCCAAGAACAACGCTGCAAAAGAATATAGATATCGTGTTCAGCGTGCCGTATATGAACTGACGGTAGAATTCATAGAGATTTGAATCGAACATAGTCGCCCTATAAGGTTCGAAGGTACGCGGACCGAATTATATAGTCCGATATAATAGTTGTTTTATAACCCCAGGATGCATTTATATACGCTGATAACCGCAAGTTAATTCGTCGATAATTCAAAAATATACTTGATCGATGGCGGGTCAATTTATAAGAAAGAAAAAATCGTAATAGGCTCAGCTTATAGTCCCGGCTGTGCCCGATAACGCAGACGGTGAAATGATCATCAGTGCATCAAACGCCACGATCCGGCAGCTGCAGATTCTGCGCGAGGTATTGCGGAGCGGCTCCGAGCGTCAGGCAGCCCGGGCTCTGTGCATCAGCCAGCCGGCTGTCAGCCAGAATGTGAAACAGCTGGAAGCCGCGATCGGTCTCATCCTGTTTAAGCGCGAGACCAATCGCCTCGTGCCGACAGACGCGGCGTGGGAACTCCTGCAGAGCATTGAGCTTGCTTTCGCCGGATTTGACCAGATCGGTAAGTCCATCGCCTTCCTGAAGAACAACGACACGCGTGTCGTTAGCATCGCTGCGCCAGGGGTTTTTTCATTGAAGCTTATCCCGGAGGCGGTCCGGAGGATACGCGAACTCAACGGGTCATATTCTATAAAGCTGAGAACGGGCAGTTATCAGGAAATCTGCGACCACATCCTTCATGGCAGGGCCGACATTGGAATTTCGCGGCTGCCGTTGGATGACAGGATATTCGAGTGGAGGCCGGTCGGCAGCGCTGTCAACGTGTGCCTGTTTCCAAGGGAGCATCGGTTTTCCGAAAAAGAGGTCGTTACGCCTGAAGATCTTGTCGGGGAGGCACTGGTTGATATCGACCCGCAATATGCCGCTCACCAGATGAACGTGAACGCTTTGCGATACATGGGCGTTCAGCCCGATATTGCCGTGGAGTATGATGCGCATGGACACGACGCCGGCTTTGTCGCGGCAGGCGTGGGAGTGTCGATTACAAACGAAATCCTTGCGAGGGAATATGAAAGCTTCGGGCTTGGCTGTCGGCGGTTTGAGCCAGGAGCCACCTATCACTACGTCGTTTTCTGGCAGAAGGATCGGGCGCTAACGGGAGGGCAGAAGCTAGTGATGGAGCAGCTTGTGTCTGCGTTTCGCGGGTCAGAACGGCTTAGTTCCGCAGTTGTTGTATAGGCCTGTGGATTAGAAGAGCGAATTCACCGAAAGATCGCGATCCCAAGGCGCTCATCCGACCCATCAAAATCATAGGTTTGCTCCTATTCAAGTCGAACGGCTCACAGTGGCCGATCGGATATTCTGACGTGGGCAGTTTTGCAGGACGATCCGCAGCTGAGGCCGGATGCGAGTTCGGAGACGGCGTCATCTCGCGTGAAGGAGCGTGGCTTAAGGACGAGACCTTCGTTCGTTTGACCGAAATGGTTGATCTGCTAAACTTCAGGATCGGCAAACGCTTCTTCGGACCTAGATGTGCTCGCCAAGGGAGCGGGAGATACAGCGTCAGCTTTTTCCGGTTATGGGCAGTTGGTAGATCAGTACTGGGGCAGCACAACAATCTAAATACGCAGTATGCAATTTATAGTTGTAAATCGCATAACATGTATTATGGAACTAGAGGAGCCGGGTTATCCCGGTCTTCTTTTTTGTCATGTTAGCGATCTTTTTGCTGCGCCGCATCGACGCGCGGCTTTGCATCATGATGGGACTCACCGCGATTGCCGTTGGGGCCTTCCTGGGGTCACATGTGACTGCGGCTTGGGGGCCATGGAATTTTTTGCCGGTCGTTCTGTTGCAGACTGCTGGCCAGTCGTTCGCATTCCTTGCTACTATTGTCTACTCCATAGCAAATTCCGATCCGAAACGCTCGACTGCTGTCTCAGCCTATATCCAGGTCATCCGGCTCGGAAGTGCTGAGCTTGCTCAGAGCCTTATGAATACATGGCTTCGACAGCGCGAGCAGTATAATTCTAACATCTTGACCGGTCTAATCTCCAACTCCTCGGAGGCGCTCCACCAGCAAACAAACAAACTTCAAGAAGTGTTCGGCGCGAGCCATCGCGGCAACCTTGATGCTCTGGCCGCAATCGCGGCTAGAGTACGCGCCCAGGCGACGGTACTAGCCTACTCTGACATCTTCATCTTATCACTGTGTTTCGCTTTGGCGGCTCTTTGCTTGCTGGCGTTCCTAGGATCCATGCCCTTTGGCCCGTTGCATCCTCGGTTTGCCAAAAACCCGCGTCCAACCGTGACCGATTGATCGTTGTGATCCCGGCCAAGGATGTGTCTGGGATGTCCTCGCCCCGGCCCTGGGGCGTGGTTAATCGAAAGGATCCAAAATGTTATCGCTGCAGCTTGAAGCTTGAGCTTGTAACTTGACGCCGAGTTTGTATTTCGTCCCTAAGACCACGTAATAACTGTCGCTGTTTTTTACCCGACGGCCCTGCAGACACACTGTGCCAGGGTGGTGGTTTACACAGGGACGCCCAAGTTGGGTAGGTTCGAGGCGACGGTGCGACCCGCTACGACATCTTCTTCAATCCCAACGAGACCGAAGCAACCGTCAACGAAGAATTCCTGGATCCTGCGGCGCGACTGGAGCATCTGGCAAATATCGGCGAAAATGCAGCCTGAATGCTCGCGACCGTCGACAGCAAGCGGAGGTCTAGTCTCAATCGGGCTCCCGCAGCTGCGGGGATCAAAATTGGATGATACATAGTTATGGCTGCAGGGGTTTAGCCATGGACTCTCCAAGAGCATTAACCAAACTTCAATCGCCTGCTCGGCTTAGACATTTCGAAACAAATGAGCCGATAAAGCGTGGAGACGAAACATAGGGCTCCCACTCGACGCGCCAACGGCCTTACTATGATGTGATATGTGTAACATCTTCGGTTGATTCTGAAACAGTGCCGTAACGAAACCCTGCGAATGGAACGGCAGGTGCCATCGATGGACATCGGAGAAAGTCTGAAGATCAGGCTTTCATTTTCCAATCCAAGTTCAGCCAGTGTCTATGAAACGACGTTCGCCAAATCCCTACGTTCTTCGGCTTGTCGCCCGTGATGGCCGCTTGGTTGATTCAGAAAAGAACTTAACAGCCGCAGGTACCAGTGACCCGAGCTCGGTGACAAGTCACTTCGATCAACAAGACCATCCGGCCGATAGCCTAAGCAATCGGATGTTGTCAGCTCCCACTTTAATCGACGTCGCGTGTGCCTTCTGGGCTCTCGGCATAATTTTGGCTTTCGGTTGCGGCTATACTCTTGTTATCTCTGGGCTATTGCCACGCCTATGGTACGGACTTCTGCGTTATCTTGAGAATTGAAGACAAACCCGTGCTCTCCTGTTAGTAAGCCCGCTTCGGTGAGTTTGGTGCCAGTTGGGCAAGCTGATTGCACCAGCCCGCGTTAGGAGTTCGTCCTCTTGTCCGATGGGCGCAGCGCTTCTTCAGTTCCGAAGGCCCAACAGAGAGCCCGTCGTTTAACCCCGGTCGTGTCGGAGATATCGGAGTGGAAGCGCGGCCTCGTCCCCTTCTTCTAAAAGACTCCACGGGCTAGCTTCCAGCACTTCTTCGACGTCAAATACAGGCTGTCGTACCATCTTTGATTATCGCCTGCTGCTACCTCGGTGCATGTCTATTGCGACATCGCTCTGGAGCAGAAAGGCTAACCCAGATTTTATGCTGAGCTGGCTTAAGCCATCAGGCCCGCCCACAACATTAGAAGACGGAAGGCCGAGGCGACGACGGCTAATGCAAGTACCGACATGCACCAGATGAATAGCATCCAGCCAAAGCGTTTGATGGCAAGGGATAGGCGTGTGACCATCAATGATACCCCTCGCCGGAAACCGGCTTTCCCCTGAAGACATAATAGGACCACGACGTGTATGCGAGGATGACGGGAATGATGAATAGCGTGCCGACCAGGGCAAACCCCATGCTCTGCGGCGGCGATGCGGCTTGCCAGAGGGATAGCGAGGGCTGCACAACATTCGGCCACATGCTGATTGCCAGTCCTGTATAACCGACAAAAATCAAAAGTAGCGACAGCAGGAAGGGAGCGAGTTGCGACTTCGTCCGCCTCAACGCTAAGAGTTGCAGCCAGACAACCGCGACGACCAGCAGAGGCACTGGCGCAAAGATAAAGAGGTTGGGGAGGCTAAACCACCGTATTGCAACCGTCGAATGTACCAACGGCGTCCATATGCTGACGATCGCGATGATAATAAACAAAGCGACCGACATCATGCGGGCAAAGGAACGCATACGGTACTGAAGGTCGTCCGTGGTCTTCAGGATCAGCCACGTGGAGCCAAGAAGAGCATAGGTGAAGAGAAGAGCGAAACCCGTAAAGAGACTAAAGGGGGTGATGCAGTCGACAGCGGTGCCGACGAACGTGGTACCTTGCAGATCAAATCCGTTGATAAAGGAGCCGAGGATAACACCTTGGGAGTAGGTCGCTACGTAAGACCCCCATGCAAACGCCTTGTCCCAGAACGGTTTTCGGGTCTCATCCGCCTTGAAGCGAAATTCAAATGATACACCCCTCCAAATTAGCCCGACCAACATAGACGCCAGCGGCAAATACAGTGCGCTGAGCAGCAGCCCGTAGGCGACGGGAAAGGCCGCAAATAATGCTGCCCCACCCAGCACCAGCCACGTCTCATTGCCATCCCAGACAGGCGCGACGGTGCTGACCATGATATCTTTGTGACGGCGATCTGCGATGAAGGGAAAGAGGATGCCGATACCTAGGTCGAAGCCATCCATGACAACATACATCATCACGCCGAACGCAATAATGATCCCCCAAATCAGGGGTAGATCAATGCCCATGTGAGATCTCCTTCAAGCTTGATGTTCATGGGGACGGTCAACGTCATCAGGCGTCGCCGATAGCGGCCGCGAAGCACGGCGAACTTGTCCGGAGGTCGGAGGCAACTGCGATATTCCGTACTTGTCCGGTCCATTTGCTACGATCTTCAGCATGAAGCGAATGCCGGCACCGAAGACCAAAAAATAAACGACGATAAACGTGAGCAGCGTCGCACTTAAGGCGAGTGATGAATGGTTTGTCACCGCGTCTTTCGTCCTCAGGACCCCATAGACGACCCAGGGCTGTCGCCCGATCTCGGTGGTGAACCAGCCTGCGAGGACTGCCAGCAATCCGCTTGGCCCCATGCAGAGCGCGAAGAAAAGAAATATCTTCGTGTTGTATAATTTTCCTCGCCAGCGCTGGACTGCGCCCCAAACGCCCAACACAAGCATGGCGATGCCGAGCCCCACCATGATACGAAACGTAAAGAAAATGATAGTGGAATTTGGCCTGTCTTCCGGGGAGAAATCTTTCAATCCAGGAATCTTGCCATGGAGCGAATGGGTAAGAATAAGACTGCCGAGATAAGGTATCTCGATTGCGTATTTAGTTTGCTCCGTTGCCATATCGGGAATTCCAAAGGCGATAAGCGGCAGGCTTTGGGCGTTCGGATCATTTTGCCAATGTCCCTCAATCGCAGCGATTTTGGCGGGCTGGTGTTCCAGCGTGTTAAGGCCGTGCGCATCTCCCACAATCATCTGTAGCGGCGCCACGAGAAGCAACATCCACAGGGCCATCGAAAACATTTTGCGGATCGCAGGCGTGGAGTGACCGCGCAGCAGATGCCAGGCGGCCGACGCGCCGACGAAAAGTGCGGTCGAGAGATAGGCCGCAAGCGTCATGTGCGCGAGGCGGAATGGGAATGACGGGTTGAAGATGACCGCCAGCCAATCGGTAGGAACCACCCGGCCATCGACAATAGAAAAGCCTTGCGGCGTCTGCATCCAGCTGTTCGACGCCAGGATCCACGTCGTCGATATCAAAGTTCCGGTCGCGACCATAGTCGTAGCGAACATATGGAGCGCTGGACCAACCTTATTCCATCCGAAAAGCATGACCCCGAGAAAGCCCGCTTCAAGGAAGAACGCGGTCAGAACCTCATAAAGAAGAAGAGGCCCTGTGATGCCTCCCGCAAACTGCGAGAAGCCACTCCAGTTGGTGCCGAATTCATAGGCCATGACCAGTCCCGAGACCACGCCCATTCCGAAGTTCAGGGCGAAGACTTTCGACCAGAAATGGTAGAGGGTCTGGTAGACCGAATCACGTTTCAATAACCACATGCCTTCGAGTACGGCCAAAAAGCTCGCCAGACCTATCGTGATGGCGGGGAAGATGATGTGGAAGGATATGGTGAAGGCGAACTGGAAGCGCGCAAGCTCGAGTGCACTGAAGCCGAACATAGAGATTGTCCTTCACGTGGATGGGTGATCAGGTCGGCATGGCAGCCGCGCTTGGGGTCATCGGAACCTTGGCTGCTGGATTATTCCGTAGCAATCCTACGCAAGTATAGGGAGTATGACCCTAATGCGTGATCGATGCGGCCGAGGCGGGGCGTCGGAGCCCCTATGCCGCTGCTCGGCATCCTATTCACTGCTGTCCGGCCGCTATCGGGCGTGCACCTACGCAAGGCAGGCCCCACCATCTTGGGCATTTCGAGCCGGAACCATCGAACACCTTATAGCTCTTCGACCGAAACCGGCTGGACCGTTTTCGGTAACAAGTCGCAGGTTTCAAATCAAATGATGACAGGCTATGGCGGTGTCATCGCCGATCAATCACTGTCCGACCGAGTGAAGCTTGCTCGCCAGAAAACTTTTCACATCGGGCGCACGGGACATTCGAGCGTCGAGATCTTCCATCAGCCAGATCGACCGTTTTGAATGCGCGATAATGTGCGCCAAAGATTCTCGAGCACGATCGACATCGGGTTGTGAGCGATTAAGCCATCGTAGGCCCGCATGGGCATGTATCTCAGCAGCCGACAACGGTTGCCGGATCTGGTAAACGACCGCAGTGTCAAGGTCCCGCCCGGGCCTATATCGGGCCACGACCTGGCAGGGTTTTTTGCCCGCTTGAGCGCCGGGCATGATGATCGATGTGCTGACGGGCGGCTGCAGGCGCCGTGGAGTGCTGACGAGCCAGGTCGTTGTTGCGATCGCCAGCATGATTACCGCAAACTCCCCAATCGCAGCACCATCGGAACTGGGTGCGGCTCCCAACAGGAATGATGTAGCACAGAGCCCCCCGCTGATCAGCCCGACGCAGAGGATGCCCGCCTTGGTTAGAAATCGAGCGCAGTAGACGACCACGGGCACGTAGAGGACATTAAGCACGACATCAAATGACCCGGCCAGCTCAAGCGTGAAAATCACGAGAAGGACAAAAAGGACGAGACCATAGATGAGGTACTGCGAGCGTTCAGCGATTTGCATTTTCCATCTCCTCTTCCTGTCGATGTTGGGGTCAGCGCGTGCCATCGATCAATTCTTCTCGATCACCGCCCTCTCTGTGACGATCGAAAATCTACTAGTATGTATCTGTCAAAAATCGCCCCCTGGATTCCAAAAACGCATGGCTTCCTTTGACCGGGGAGTGTGATTCTGGAGAAAGCGAAGGCAATACCATCTCTGCGCGCGCTACTTGTTGGGTAAGGCTGGCGGAAACCGTCGCAAGCCCTCGACGTAATCCTGACCCCGTTCCCGCCATCTTTGGCTCTTCCCAAGATTCGAGTTCAATCTTTGCGTGGGCCCAACCTATACCCAAGCGTTATTGAAAGAATGGCCGATCAAAGTAGATTTTCGGCGTATGCTGCCTGGGAAGGCGGGCAGAGATGATCCCTTCATCAACATATTGGCTTCAGATATGGGCGACAATGGCATGGCCGGCATTTCTGACGCCATTCACGAGCAGTCGTCGTCAGCAAATATGACTGCAGCTCAAGCGGCACATTTGATTGCCCGGCTCGGCCGGCTTCTTCTTCTCAGTGGGGCCGACACGGCTCACACCGTCATGAGTGTCACTAATATTGCCCGTAGGGTCGGACATAACGCCCGGGTGCTTGTTACGCCGCAGGCAATGCTTGTGATGGTGGGCGCCCATGACCGGTACCTCACAAAAGTTGGCCAGAAGGTAGGCGCACCAGGCGTCGACATGGGACGCCTGTTCGCGCTTGAGCGGGTCATCGATGAAGTTGAAATTGACACACTCGATGCGGCCGCGATCGACCGCCGGATCGACGCTGTTGAAACCAGCGGCGGGGATTATCCGCTCGTCGTGGTCACTTTTGGCCTAGCGACCACGACCGGATGCCTTTCAATCCTGTTCGGATCGTCCGCGCCTGTAGCTGCCGCGGCATTCGTGGCGGGGATGGTCAGCGCTTGGTTGCGCAAGCGGCTGCTGGCTTTCGTCGCGAGCCCATTCGTCGTCACTTTTACCGTCGCGGTCATCAGTGGTCTGATAGCAGTAATATCATTGCGACTAACGAGCACCCAATCCCCGATACTCGCTCTGACCGCCGCAGGGATGATCCTCGTTCCGGGCGTGCCCCTTATCAACGCGATCCGCGAAATCGCTTCTGGCCACGCCGACAATGGCATCGCGCGGCTGGCTAACGCTACGGGCTTGATCCTGCTGATCGCTTTCGCACTCTACATTGTCGGGATAATCACTGGCGCTGAGCTGCCTGTCGATAATGGACCGGGCGCCCTGCCTGTTGGTGTTGATGCGTTCTTCGCGGGTCTTGCCGCGGCGGGTTTCGCTCTTCTGTTCAACGTCCCACCGCGAGCGATTATCTTCTGTATCGTAGCCGGGGCGGTCGGCCACGGACTGAGAACGGCGTTACAACAGCTGGACGTTCCCCTCCCCCTGTCATCCTTTGTCGGCGCACTCATGGCTGCAGTCGTTGCACTGCTGGCCGGCAGGTTTCATCGGGTCCCACCGGTGGTGTTTGCCTTTCCGGGCGTGGTCGCGATGATTCCGGGATCCTATGGCTTCCGGGCAGGGATTGCCGGACTGCAGGTCATGGAGCTGGGAAGCGCTGCTTCTGCGACGCTCGTTGCTACGACCCTCGGACTGGCTATTACCACGGCGGTCACGACGATTGCCATCGGTCTTGGCTTGGCGCTCCCGCTTTCAGGTTCCTGGAAGGCAACTTGGTTCAAAAATTCAAGAGGACGAGAGAATGACAGTTGATGGTCAACCTTACCCCACGCTTAAGAATGTGCCAGTCGGTCTTGACGACCGTGGAAATCGAACCGAATTCGACAGCATGGGCAAAGTTCAGGTTCCAGCAGATAAATATTGGGGTGCGCAGACGCAACGGTCGCTTTTGCACTTCTCGATCGGCAGCGACAGGATGCCCAAAGCAGTCTATCGCGCCTATGGCGTGGTGAAAAAAGCGGCGGCGATCGTCAATGGGCAGATGGATCGGCTCCCCCAATGGAAGGTTGATGCAATCGTCATGGCAGCGGATGAAGCCATCGAAGGCAAGCTGGATGACCATTTTCCGCTATTTGTATGGCAGACCGGTTCAGGAACTCAATCGAACATGAACGTTAACGAAGTGCTGTCAAATAGGGCGATTCAGCTCTTGGGGGGCGAACTTGGTTCGCAGCATCCGATCGGCCCCAATGACGACGTCAATATGGGCCAATCCTCCAACGATAGCTTTCCAACGGCCATGCATATTGCAGCTATCTCCATCATCGACGAGAGACTGGTGCCTGAGCTCGAAAAGCTGGCATCGACCATCGAAACCAAGGCCCGGGGATGGATGGACGTCGTCAAGGTTGGCCGGACGCATCTGGAAGACGCTACACCATTGTCTGTAGGGCAGGAATGGTCGGGCTGGGCAGCGCAGATCCGCGCGGTCGTCGCCGAGATAAAGCGCTCGCGCATAGGCCTTCTCGAACTTGCTCTTGGTGGAACTGCCGTCGGCACTGGCCTCAATGCACCGCAGGGGTTCTCAACGCAGGTGGCCGCCAAGATTGCCGACATCACCGGCAAAGACTTTGTCACCGCCCAAAATAAGTTCATGGCGCAAGGCACACTCGACGCGATGGTACGAGCCTCGGCGGCGTTGCGCGGTGCGGCCGTGGCTTTGATGAAGATTGCCAACGACATGCGTTGGCTTGCGTCTGGCCCGCGCTGCGGCCTCGGTGAACTCAATCTGCCTGCAAATGAGCCGGGCTCGTCGATCATGCCTGGAAAGGTCAACCCTACCCAATGCGAAGCTATCGTCATGATTGCCATACAGGTCATCGGCGATGACACGGCAACGGCATTCGCCGGTAGTCAAGGAAATTTCGAGCTGAACGCCATGCGTCCGATCATTATTAACAACTTCCTGCATTCTGCAACCGTCCTCTCCGACGGCTGTGAAAAGTTCAGGGTGTATTCGGTGGAAGGAACGGACATCAACCGGGAACGCATCCGCAGCTACCTTGATAATAATCTCATGCTCGTTACCGCGCTTTCTCCCATTATCGGCTATCAGAAAGCCGCACACATCGCCGAAGACGCAATGGCGACCGGATCCACTTTGAAGGCTGCAGCGCTTGCATCAGGCGCCGTCACGGAAGAGCAGTATGACGCGATCATCGTCCCGAAGAACATGATTGGGGAGGGTCTCGCGGGAGCCTGAACCGACCTTTACACCCCCACAAGATAGTTGAATGAACAGCAAAGCGTCGACATCGTCCGAAGTGTTGGCGCTTTCACCGTACGTTCCGTTGTGGTCGGCAGGGGAACGACCATTTCACGTCATGCTTCAGCAGCGATCTATGGCGCACACGATGACTTTGTTAACGAGAAACAGACGCATCACCACGCGCTTGTCGCTTTGTGTCGTTCGCGGACAGAAAGGCTTCGGGTGCCAAAGACTGGCCCGCGCGGAGCGGCGAGCAGTCGCGCATTGCAACTGGTTGTGCGCACAAATTGGTTCTTGGCGGCCGGACTATCTGCCAGCGGCGATTGTTGCCTCTACAGCCTCGCTATCGGTCCTTCAGGGCGGCTACCCATCAGCTCCGGCTCCTTCTTGATCATTTTCTGAAGGGTGCGCCGATGCATCGAGAGCAGTTTTGCCGTGCGCGCGATATTTGACCCGCACGCGAAGTAAACATCCCGTATATGCTGGCGTTTGAGGCGCTTTGGTGCGGGGAAGGACGACCAATGCGCACTGGCCAGATCATCATCAAACAGGAGTGCGAGGAGATATCGAAAATCGGTTGGTTTCGGCAGTATATCCGCAACACCTAATCTCGACAAAGCAACCGCGACGGGGACGTTGCAAAAGCGGCTGTGGACAATCGTGCGGCATCCATAATGGCGAGACGCGACTTCTCTAACGAATTCAAACGCATCTCCATCCGAGAATTTGAGTTCCATCACCATGAAAGAGATCTCTCGTTCCACCATTATGCCTCTTGCCACCTCCAGACTATCGGCCACCAAGCTCTCGTGGGCGCGCTGCGACAGAAGTCCAAGCAGTTGGGAGTCTGCCGCGAGCTCTGGATCAACCACGAGGACGGTCGGCCGTTTGAGGGAAGATCTTACGTTGTCAGAAGTCATTCATATCTCCTCGACGGCAAGATAGAAGATCTCCTCTTCCTTAGAACCTATACCTGAGGATGAGCCCGCCTATGGCGAATTCCACGTCCTCAAGCCAACCTTCTTTGATGACAACGCGCGTTGCCGGGATCCCGTGCGCAAGTAATGGACGTTGAAAGTTCATGAGCGGCAAAACCAAAGTATGACTGGTTCAGCGTATCTCCAGCAGTAGGATCTGTTCCTGGATATATTAGAGGCGAGGATATGGACGTTCGAAAGGCAAGGTGCAGATCGATGCGAGAAGCCAGTCATCTTATAATGACGGTTTTTGCCGTCGGCCTTTGCCTATTTCTATCGTCCGCCTTTCTTTCCCCTGACGGTGGCGTCCCTAGCGAGCCTCCGACATTGCGTATGATCGCCCGGACGGCCGTCGAGCTGCCGTTTCAAAATGGCTACTGAAATCCCTTGCGAAGACGCCCCGCCAGAAAGGAACAATATCGTGGCCCCAGCCAGTTACACAAAATACGTACTCGCCCTTCGGTCAACGATCATGGAACAACGCAGCGCCCCTCGGGCCAGCGCCAAGCTTCAAGTTGCATTGTGCCGAAATGGTTACGGGTATCGGCGGACAGAAGTCATGGGCAAGGCGTCGATGGTACAATGCTGGCGAGGTCCCCTCACCGCCGATCGTTGGGATTACGACGATGGTGGGCTCACACTTCTGGAGATGGAACGGTTCTTTTCGCTGCCGGAAATTCTCGCTTACTCGGAAGCGGCTCTCGAACGGCCACGCAATCCGATTTCGACGATTCATTGGGACGCAACGGTGGCATTAATCGAGATGTCATTTCGCGAAGGCGGGTGCGTGCGTCACCAGCGGATGATGTTTGCAGGCTTCGCGGATCCGCTCCACGCTGAATTCTCGATCGCCATGGATCGTGACATTATAGTGCGCGAACCTCAGACCGGCGACCAGTTCTTCGAATGGCGGACGCTGTCCCAGCAGACCCCGCAGAGCTGAGGAACTCTCAAGACGTCATCGTCATCCTGAAAGTGGCGTGTCGGGGCTGATTGTCGCTGCCGGTTGCGCGCAGCGAGTCGCCGTTCATATCCTGTTTCCGAGAAACCGACTTCACCCGACATGATAATAGACCTACGAGAGCGCGTTGGGGCGGCGCGCCCAATCGTGCTATGTCTCGTCCTGCGCAGAGCCTATTCGCTTTCGATTCCGTCCAGGGATGTCTGCAGATGCTGACCAGGCCAATCTGCGCGGATTCGCCCTGCGCATACAGCGGACTGAGGATACCTGCAAGCATGCATAGCAGAAGAAGGAGCATAAGAGCTCGCATGAAGTCGATCGTCGCTGTTTGCCCCGAATTCTGGATATACCGGCCCATCCGGGGATACTAATCCCGAAGGCTCTACTGGCCACGGGTAGTGGTGATGTTGAAGGCGGGCGCGAGGCCGGCTTTGCAGCATCCTTGCTCGATGCCCATGTGCGTGACGATCCTATTTATCGAGCAGCCGCTTTGCGAGTTATAGTCGCAGGCAACAATCATATACGATCGTGTGAGCGATCTCAGTTCATCGAGGTTGCCTGGCCACCATCTCGCCTAACTACATCACGATATCGCAGTGCGAATTTTCAACAAAGCGCCACTCGGGATGGCGCTCATTTTGCAGCGCAAGGATTTGCGCGAAGAGTGTGTCCCTGCCCAGTTTTATGCCGGCTACAGCGCCTGTCATAAAACCGTGACGCTAAACACTCCGATGTCGACTGGCAGCTTGGCGAACAAAAAGCCAGGGTTTAGCCGCAATGCTTGTTCGGTTTCCCGCGAGTGCCTCGGTCGAGGCTTGCTGTTCTCCGAGGTCGTCCGTAACGGGCCGACACTCGTCGAATGCGCGACGTTGATCAAGAGATCGCGCAGGGTGCTCAAGCGAAGTCAGCGTCGAGCGGCCTCGGCAGACCCGTAAGCAGGGCTTTGCCGATAAGAAGATCCTTTGGTCGAGATGATGCCGAGGTCTGTCATCATGGCAGCTCTGACAGGGTCAACCGCAGCATCTAGCGGCCAGATGACCGTGCGCTGTGCGGGCACCGTGCCATCGGGGACGCGCTTGCGAGGGCCACCCCTGTCGAGCGCGAGCTTCTTGAACCAACCGAACCTCCAGGCGGAGCCCACAATCTGCGCTCTGTGCATAAAAAAAGGTTGTTTGCATAAAAAGGCTATTCGTGTATATTTGTTGGTGCGCAAGGATGGAGGCTGCTAGATGTCTGACGTCGAACTTGATGGCATTGACTTCGAACGACTAGGGGCCACCCGCGGTTCTCGCCTCTTGATTGTCGGCGGTCACGGAGGAATCGGGCACGCGCTTGCCTTGCGAAGCATCGAGGCGGGCATGGAGGTCATCACTCTGGATATGGCGGAGGCCATCGAGCAGAACCCCCTTCCGGATATTGCAGTCTCCATCGCCCTCAACGTGCTTGACCCAAAACAAGTGGCAGACGCGGTTACCGAGGTGCGCAGCAAATGGGGCAAGACGGTCAACGGTCTGATCTATCTGAGCGGTGTCGGGGAGCGCCCGACCCCGGTTTCAGAGTTCGGCATCGAACAATGGGATCTTGCTCAAGACGTCAATCTTCGTGGCGCATTTGTCGTCTCAAAAGCCTTCCTTCCCTTGATGAGACCGGGCTCCGCATCAATGGTGTTCATCTCGTCCGGCCTTGCGGTAAATGTCGAGCCGGGCTTTGGTGCCTACAGTGCCTCTAAAGCGGGCCTTATTGCTTATGCCAAGGTTCTGGCAAAAGAACTTGCTCCAGGCATCCGCGTCAATGTTGTCGCACCTGGGCTTGTGCAGACCGCCTTCCTGGGTGGCGGGACAGGGCGTGCAGCCGCGGGTAAGGCCACGCTGGAACAGTGGTTCGGGGATGATGGCGCAAAGGCGATGCGCGCAGCGATACCTCTTGGCCGAGTCGCAGTGCCGGACGACATTGTTGCTCCTATCCTGTTCCTGCTCGGCTCGGGCGCGCGGTTCATCACAGGGCAGACCCTTCACGTAAACGGTGGGCGCTACCTTCCATAGTGAGAGCAAATACTGGTCAGGAGAAGAGCATGCAAAAAGAAAAAGTTGTCATCGTTGGCGCCGGACTGGGCGGCATTGCACTCGCCATCGCCTTGCGTCAGAAAGGTTTTCATGTCGACGTTTACGAACAGGCGCCAGCACTTGGTGAGATTGGCGCCGGCATTCAGGTCAGCCCGAACGCATGCCGGGTCCTGACCGCGCTCGGCGCGTTTGATGAGGTGAAGGCGTTGTCGGCGAGCCCGACGGAATATCGGTTCAGGTTGTTTGAAGACGGCGAAATATTGCAAAACATACCGCTCGGCGACAGCTTTCTGGAACGCCATGGTTTCCCCTATCTGACGATTCACCGCGCCGACCTGCACCGGGCTCTCACGAACAGGCTGACTGCCATTGCCCCTGGCGCGCTCCATCTCAATGCAAAGGCGACAGGCTTTACATCGAGCGCGCAGGCCGTGACCGTCGAGTTTGAAGGAGGGCATGTTGCCGTTGGGGATCTCGTCGTGGGCGCTGACGGGATTAAATCAGTCATAAGGCGGCAAATTCTCGGCCTGACTCCCGCCACCTACACAGGCGACCAGGCCTGGCGCGTCATGGTCGATGCCAATTTGCTCCCTGAAAAGTTCAGGCCAGACACCGTCGACATCTGGGTTGGGCCGGGCCGTCACGCCGTTATCTACCCGCTGCGCGGCGGTGAGATCATAAATTTTGTTGGCTTGGTAGAAGATGACAGTTGGGAAGACGAGTCCTGGGCAGCAAAGCGGCCGTGGGAAGACCTCAAGAAGGACTTCAGCGGATGGAGCGATGAAATCCAGGCGATCATCGACGTTGCAAATCGCGACGAGTGTTATCGCTGGGCACTCAACATCCGTCAACCGGTGCGAGGATGGTGTTCCCAACGCGCAGTCCTCTTGGGGGATTCTGCACATGCGACTCTGCCCTACATGGCCCAAGGTGCGGCAATGGCACTTGAAGACGCAATCGTCTTGGCTCGTGCGCTTGACGCAGGTGGCGATATTGCGGATCGTCTCCATGCTTTCGAAGCTGATCGCTTCGACCGCACATCAAGGGTCGTGCTGGAATCGACGGCTAACCGAACAATGTTTCACCTTCCAACTGCCGAACAGTTGCGCGAAGCATTCATGGGCCGCAATGTCGGCGCTGAAAGAAACGCCTGGCTGTATTCCTATGACGCAACCAACGCGCCGCGGGCCGCAGCGTCACCCGAACCTGCAGAATGAGATGCGGCGATGAGGCATCAACCTGTTTGAATGCGAGCTGACAGTCTCGCTTGGTTGCAGGAATGAATCCAGAAATTCTGGACGAGCCTAATGGAAAGTGTGTTTCGTCTAAAACCCAACCCACCTTCTCCAGCGTCCTCCCCTTTTGCTGGCGCGAGCCTGATGCCCGTAGTGCGCTTGAGCAGGATGAGTTGGGCTCGCATCGCTGTGCTTGTGATCGGCATCATGTTCGATCGGGGTGGGTGCGAAGAATGGACGGAGGCGTCGTTAAAGACGTTCCCTTTCGACAGCCGCAAGGGTCCGCAAGCACCTCCCAGTGTAACGGATGCAGAGCGACGGAGCATTTTGGCAGGGAAAAGTTGCGGCGCCTTTCCTTGCTCGTGGACTGCGCAGTTCATTGGAGGTGACATGATCGACCTGTATGGCTCCGGGAGCCCAAACGTAGCGCGCATTTTCATCGCGCTGGAAGAATTGGGCCTCCCCTACCAGGCCCATGCTGTCGATGTCTTCGCCGGCCAACAGTTCGAGGCTTGGTTCGGAGATCTCAATCCCAATCGGAAAGTGCCAGTTATCGTCGATCATGACGGTGCATGCGGGGACTGCACCATTTTCGAATCCGCCGCAATCCTTCTTTATCTTGCCGAGAAGACTGGCGCCCTCCTCCCTTCCCACCCGTCTGCTCGCTACGAGGTCATACAGTGGATGATGGTTCAAGTTACGACCGTCGGACCTATGATGGGTCAGCTCGTTCACTTCACGCGATATGCGCCCGATGGAATTTCCAGCTATTCGCGGGATCGCTATCATGTTCAGGTAGCCCGCGTGTTCGATGTGATCGACAGGAAGCTGACTGGTAGCGAATTTCTTGCAGGGGACATGTTTACGATTGCCGACGTAGCGCTTTTTCCTTGGACGGTTAGGCTGTCGACCTACCTCGGGGACGAACAGGAAGAGAGGCTCGTGAACCTTGCGAGGTGGCGGCACAATGTATCGTTGCGGCCAGCGGTCGGGCGTGCCTTGAGGGCTCAGGATATCCTTCGTCAGCAATCGACGAAACCGGAAGACGCCGATCCCGGCACGCTCGACCGGCTATTCGGGCGTGACGGAGCGAGGAGGACTTAGCGATCGTCCCGTTGCAAGTTTGCAACAATGCTGGTGCAACCCGCGACGTTGCCAATAAGCTTGCTCTCGACGATGATCGATCGCCTATCTGAGGTGAGCTCGACGTAGCAGACGTGCCGATGCTCTTTCAGCTTCACCCCCATGGTCTCCGAAAGAACGGCAGTTCCATCGGCTTTGTCAACGATACGCTTGTTGCTGACACCGACATATTGCTCCACCTCGCTCATTGGCCAGTAGGACACGGTGAACCCGTTCTCAATCGTTGTCCGTCGGGGAAGACCAAAGGCACTTACGGCTCTATCCCGCGGCTCGCCTTCCAAGGATTTGGCAGCGCGCAGTACTGCCTCTTCGTGAGGAGACACGCAGCCTGACAGGATGGCAAGCGTGCTCGCAAGCATTACTCTTGCTGCAGTATTCGGTATCATTGTCGCTCATTATCGCTTCCAGGTAAAATCAACGCTTGGCCGACTGTCGCCTCGCTCTGGTCCAACACCGAATGGCGAGCAATAGCCCGCCACTCGGGTTCCAGCAGTCAGTTAGACCAATGGGCAGAGGCCTGCACCACCACGAATGCCGCACCATTTGCGGCGGTTCGACGTCGACGAAAGCAAGCCAGGTTTGAGGACGTCGACCTTAAACCTGGCTGGTCTCAGTCACGAAAACGATCCGGTGTCGGAATCCCCCACTGGTTCGACGCCGCAATGCCTGGCTCCCACGTCTTTGGACGTTGCGGCTTATCCTTGTGCCACGGCCGCGGCTCGAAATAGCCGAGTTCCTCATTCATCATCTGGTCGAGTTCGGCGTAAAGTTCCATGATCTGACCGTCTGGTGTCAGGTGATAAATGAAAATGTTATGTCCAATGCCGTGCCGTCCCGGTCCCCAGATAAGCGGATAGCCAAGGTCGCTCAGAATGTCGCAAGCCTCTTTGATGTGATCCCAGCCTCGAGTTTCGAAAGCAACGTGATGCATCTTGCGACGCTGTCCGCGCAACAGGTTTATTGTGTGATGATCCGTCCCGCAACGTAGGAAGGCGAAGAAGTCTCCCATCCAGTCAGACACTTTGAAATCAAGCACGTCGACGAAGAACTTCGTAGCCAACTGCGGATCCAGCACATTGAAAGCAATATGGCCGAGGCGATTGGGGATGATCCCGCCGGTCTGCGCGGCGTCGCTGCCCCTGGCGGCAGCGTGAGTGATTTCGATTTGGATATCCTCTGGCCCGTCAACAAGCACCAGATCGGCAGTCCCCGGCGCCGAGTAAGACTTCCGGCCAGCTCTCAGTCCCTTAGCGGTCAGCTCCTTCAAAACGTCGCCAAGGTCGGTCTCGTCGGAGACATTGAGGGAAAGGGCTTTGCAAGCCGCTTCGCCTCGCCGCAAAATTACGGAATGACGGTCCTGCGGGCAAGCCAGGAAAACTGCCCCGTCCGCCCGATCCACCACTTTGATGCCCATCACGTTTTCATAGTATTCGATCGAGCGCTCGATGTCCGGCGTATCGAAAACGACGTGTCCGATGCTTGTGACTTTCATATTATTCTCCCTGTTGACGGCGCGCGCAAGGCTACCTTCCAGGCCAGTCAATGCGTCGCGATTAAGATTTGAAGTCAATGAACATTCAGGCCGATCAGCTCACCGATCTTGGCGTCGTTGCCAACTAAAGCGTGACTTTTGCCTTCGTTGACGATCTTCCCTCGCTCGACGACTACGTAACGATCGGATAGCTCGAGACCGATGTCCGCCCTCTGCTCTACCAGAATGGTCGAGAGCGAACCTGACGTTGTTAGCTCCCTTACAGCTGCCACGAGTTGTTCGACAACAACAGGCGCCAGGCCTTCGGATGGCTCATCCATCAAAAGCAATTTCGGATTGCCGGCCAAAGCGCGCGCTATCGATAACATCTGTTGCTCGCCTCCTGATAGTTGGCTCGCGTAGTTGGCGGAGCGCCTGCCAAGTGATGGGAATAGCTCCAGCAGACGCGTTTCGGTCCAGAAGCCTGGTCGCGTTGCCACCTTCAGGTTCTCACGCACCGTCAAGCTTGGAAAGACCTCTCGTGTCTGCGGCACATAACCTATTCCGAGGTGAGCGCGCCGCTGCGTCTGCCAGGTCGAAATATCCGTCCCACTGAAAATTACCGCGCCCGAATGGCGTCGGCATCGACCGGTAACGAGCTCTAGCAAAGTCGTCTTGCCGACACCGTTGCGACCGAGAATGGCCACGGTCTCCTTCTCTTCAACGGAAATCGACAAATCGTCGATGACAGTGGTCTCGCCCCAACCTCCCTTCAGGCCGATGATCTCAAGCATGCTGAAGTTCTCCAAAGCGCTGCTGGCCAGAGCGGCCGAGATAAACAGTCCTCACCCGTTCAGAGGACATAACGTTCTCAGGTGGACCATTTTCGATAACCTCCCCCTCTGCCATAACAGTCACAGAACGGGCGAAGCGTTTGACGATCTGCATGTCGTGCTCGATCATTAGAACCGCAATTGCGTCATCGAGTTTGTCAATCGCGTTCAGCAGGATCGGGACTTCAGCTCCCGGAATGCCGGCCGCCGGCTCATCAAGCAGCAATACCTTTGGTTCGAGTACCAGCGCGATGGCGATTTCCACCAAGCGCTGGCGACCATAGGCAATCTCGTTGATATGGCGCGCGGCGTCGGAAGACAGGCCAAGCATGTCGAGCACGCGCCAGACCTCGTCTATCGCATCTCTGTGTCGGCCAATCGAGGTCAAAAGGTGCCGGCTGATTGCCCTGTGTTCGCTGATGGCGAGAAACACGTTTTGAAATACCGTCAACTCGCGAAACAGTGAGTTGACCTGAAAAGTTCGGCCGAGCCCTCTTTTAACGCGCGATGCGGGTCCAAGCCCGGTGACATCACTACCGAGAAGAAAGATAGAACCCGAACTTGGCGCGATTGTCCCTGAAAGTAGGCCTATTAGGGTTGTCTTTCCGGCTCCGTTCGGCCCGATCAACGCATGACGTGCGCCGATTGGCAACGCGAGCGTGACATCCCTTGTGACACGCAGGCCCCCGTAGTTCTTGCAGAGGTTCTTTGCCTCGAGTGCCAATTTGCTCACGTCGCTTGCCTCCGTGATACCATCCGTTGCGTCCCGGGAAGAGAGATCAGAAACGCCTTGGGCAGGATGCGCTGCCCAAGTCCGATTAGACCGTTCCTGCCGAACAGCACTACCAAGATGAGGAATAGCCCGATGGCCGCCATCCAATTATAGGGATCCCAGTTCGCCGCAAAGTCCTTGAGAACCATGTACACTGCCGCGCCAAGCGGGCCGCCATAGATACTCCCGACGCCTCCAAGAACCAGCATGATGATGCCGTTGATGGACAGTTCGATCGCGAGAACATCCAGTCCGACAAAGCCCGTAACTTGTGCCGACAGGCTGCCCGCGACACCGGCCATAAACGCGCTGATCGCGTAGACCTTAATCAGGTGGGCAGATACAGGAGCGCCGACCAGACGCATTCGAAGCGCGTTTTCCCGCACGCCTTGCAGCGCCAATCCAAAAGGCGAGCTCACCAGCGACCGGAAAATTGCAAACATCACGAACAGCCAGGCGAGACAGTAGAGATAGCTTGTTTGTCCGAAAACCGACCATGGGAACAGATTCAACACGGGTGCGAACTCGATGCCGCTGAGCCCGTTTTCGCCGCCGGTCAACCAGCCGAATTTATTGGCGGCTTCAAACAGGACAGCGCCGATCGCCAATGTCATCATCATCAGCGGCAAGCCACTTAGACGCAGGACGATCGGGCCCACGACCAAAGCGAGCGCTGCCGCAGCCGCACCGCCCGCAAACGTGGCCGTAATGGGCTCATGCCATCCCGCAAGGGCAATCCAGCCGGTGCTATAGGCTCCAATGCCAAAGAAGGCGGCATGCCCGAGGGTTACAATGCCCGCAAATCCAAGAATCAGTCCCAAAGACATCGCGTAAAGCGCCATAATCAGCACTTGGGCGCCGAAAGACAGATTGTCGGGGAAAACAAAAAACGCAACGCCTGGAAGAGCCCAGAAAACAATTTCCATAAGGCCAACACCGTTGCTGGCTGCCGGATTGTAAAACGATGATTGAGGGTTCATGCGCTTTTCCTCTTGAAGCCGCCTTCGATGCGGAGCAGCAAATAGACGATGAGGAACCCGTAGACGACGAAAGCGCCGTAGGTCGGGAAGAAGTAGCGACCCGCCGTATCCACAATCCCAACAAGAACCGAAACAATTGCGGCGCCCTTCATGTTGCCGAATCCTGACAACGCGACGACGATCATTATGATCGTTAGGTATTTGAACGGATAAAGGGGCTCGATCGGGAGCATCCCGTAGCCTACCGCCCCGCCGAACGCCGCAAGCCCGCTACCGAGAACGAAAGCTTTGGAATAAAGGCTTGCGACGTCAATTCCGATCGCCTGCGCCATAGGCCTGTTGTCCACAGCTGCGCGCAACCGGGCGCCAAAGCTGGTGTTCTCAAAGAGGAACCAAAGGCCTGCCACGACGACAGCGCCAATTGCGACAATAAACAGTCTGTAGACTTGCACGCTTCTGCCAAGAAGATCGATATTGGCTTCCAATGTCGGCGATAGTCGAGATGGCTGCACATTTGGCCCGAACAGGAAATTTAAACCGGCGACGGCAACAAACATCAGACCGATCGTCAAAAGGACTTGATCGAGCTCAGTCGCCTTGTAAATCCTTGTATATATGGCTTTTTCCATTCCAAGACTGATGATTGCGACGGCCGCTGTCGCAAATATGACGGCTGCGAAGAAGGGCACTGAGTGAGTGGTGACGAGATAGGTGCAGAAATATCCGCCGAGTGCCGCAAACGCGCCATGCGCCAAATTTACGACGCGCATCAGACCCATGGTTATCACGAGACCGATGGATATCAGGAAAATCACCATTCCATATGAAATTCCGTAGATGGCGATGAATGTTATTGATCGAGCAACATATTCCATGGTTGCCTCCCGCTTTTCGTGTTGGCCTTCGCGCTTATCGATGGCCCCGACCTTATTCGGGGTGAGCGTCGGCCCAGGGATTTCCGACCATCTCGTAGGTTTTGACGACGACGTTTTGCAGTTTGCCGTCGATTTCCTGAACCTGGCGGATATAGATGTTGTGGTTCATCTCGCGCGTCAGCGGATCTATGCGCTTTGGCCCGCTCGGACTTTTCCATTCATAGCCTTTTATGGCTGCCATCGCCCGGTCGGGATCGAAGTCACCCTTACCCTGCGCCTCTACCATTTTATAGATCAGCGTTACGGCGTCATAGGGCGACGCATTGTTGACACCGACACGATGATCCGCGCCGAATCTTTCTTTCATGACCTGCTTGAAGGCAGCGTTTTGCGGATTGTCTAGGGAGCCCGTATAAAAGATGGCTGAATAGACGCCAACGATGTTCGGGCCAAACAGATGGAGATCCGGATCGTCGGTTTCTGCCACGGCGATGACAGTCGCGCTCTTGTTTACACCTCTGGCCGCCAAGGCATTGAAGAATGAAACGGAAGGTGCCCCGTTTGGCAGGAAAGTGACTACCACATCCGGGTTCGCGTTGGCGATCCGCTCAGCAAACGCAGCGAAATCAACTGTGCTGAGGGGCATTCGATCCTCACCGACAATCTCGCCGCCTTTTTCCTTAAATCGCCGGGTAAAAGCCTCCTGCACTTCGTGACCAGGCGCATAGTCGGCGACCGCTATATAGGCGCGCTTCTTGCCGCTGTCGGCGGCGAAATCGGCCTGCGCGTAAGCTGGCTGCCAGATGTTCTGACCCGCCCGTACAAAATAGGGTGACATCCGCAGAATCTGTGGCGCCGAGGATACGCTCAAGACGGACGGGGTTTTCGTTTCATTGATGACCGGAGCCACCGCGGCGGCCTCAGGCGACAGGAAGAAGCCGGTCAATATCGACACCTTATCCTTGACGATCAACTGTTCGGCGAGGCTCTTTGCGAGCGCCGGATTGGAGCCGCCAATGTCCTTATAGACGAACGTGATGTCATCATTGCCGGCCTTCGTCCCATGTTGGGCGACATAGACATCTATCGATTCTCGCAGCTGCTGACCCGCAAGAGCATAGGGTCCGGAAAACTGGCCGATGACGCCGACCTTGATCTCGCCTGCTAGGGTTTGACACGCCCCAAGGACGATCGCGGCAGCGAATGCCGCTCGCTTCAATACTGACATCTATCTATCCTCCCTTAGATCTCGATAATCCGTAGGAGATATTATGCACAAAATGACCTTTCGTGCAAATAAAAACTTCATTAGGCTCTGTGCAGATGTTCGTATCCGGGCGCGACCACATCGACGATCAGCGCTCGGTTCGTAACGCCTGCGCGCCGGATTTCGATCGCCTGGCGATATTCCGGCGATGCAAACCAAGCAGCTGCCTGGGTTCGCGAACGAAATCCGATAATGCTGATCATGTTTGGCCCTTTGCCAATATCGGGACCTTCGATGATCGTGTTCAGGAAACTGACCGTTTGATAGCGGCCTCCGTATTTTGCCACGCTCGCAGCGGCGACCTTGCGATATTCCGGAACAAAATCCAGATTTCGCTCTTCCAAGCGCTCGAACACGACCCAAGCTGGCGGCTGGCATTGGTTGTCCATGCCGCTATCTTCATGTTCGTGAGCATAGGCTGGAGGCGTGACGTCAATGATCATGGCCCGGTTGGTAACGCCTCTTTCGCGGATCTTCCGCGCCAGCCGATATTCGTCGGATTCAAACCAGCGATGCGCTATCTCCCGCGAGGCAAATTCCTTAATCGCGATCATCCGGGGACCAGAGGCCGGGCCAGGGCCTTCAACCACCGGATTCTCAAAGCTGACGGTCAAGTACCTTCCTTGGTGGAGTGCAACGCTCGCAGCCGCAGCTTCCCGGTAGTCATCGACAAAATCGAGATTACGTTCCTCCAGTCTTTCAAAAATCACCCAGGCCTTCATCCGCGTCCCCTTCCAAAATAAGTACATTGCACCTGCAGGAGCGGATCATCGGCCCCTAGCGACCAGCCTTGGGCAATTGGATTTCAAGAACGTTTTGCGCGGTCAACTGTATATGCTCTTTAAGAAGGGCTGCAGCCAATTCGGCTTGCCGTCCGACAGCTGCCTCCATAAGCTGGCGATGCTCCGCAGCCGTATTGCGTGGCTTAGTACGGTTCATCAGCGAAAACCGACGATATCGCTCGGCATGATCGAAAAGACTTGAGCAGGCAGCCACGATACGCGAAGAAGACGCGGCCGAAACGAGCGCCATGTGGAAGTCCTTGTGTCGTTGCGTCCACTCGTCATTCATCTCGTTCTGGTTTTGGGCGACCTTGGCATCGACCCGCTCTAGCCGATGAAACGCGGCCACAACATGGCCCTCCCACTCGTCAGTTCCGTTGACCACTGATTGCGCGACGGCTGCAGGCTCGATCACCAGACGATAGCTCGTGATGTCGTTGAGATCGGAAGCCGACATATTGGCGGCGCGAAATCCACGGTGGTCGTCAGATGTAACAAGACCTTCTGCCACCAGTCGGTTTAATGCTTCGCGCAGGGGGCTGCTCGACAGTGAGTGTTCTCTTTGCAGCACCTCGATGCGCAACTTTTCCCCTGGAGCGATTTCACCCCGCAGGATCTTCTGGCGTATGGTCCGAAAGGCTATCTCGGAAAGGGGAACCGAACGGTCCGCAGTCTCGGCGTCCGATACAGCGACTTTCAAGTTTTTCTTATCCACAATGCCCATCCGATGTTTCTGTGCACAAAACGACTGCTATCGGTCATACTTGTTACGTTGCGTGACAGTCAACACTATCTTCCCAGTCACCTCTCCCGCCTCCAGCATGCGATGGGCCTCTGCACAGGCTTCCAAGGGCATTGTCGCATGAATGTCAGCGACGATGTGCCCTTGTGCGGCGGCTATCAGGCTTCGCTCCATATCGGAGGGCGTCTGGCCGGTAGAGCCGATCACTGCCAGCTGTTTCATGTAAAGACGGCTGACATCAAGGGGAACCGTGCCTCCTCCATGAGAGCCGGCCGTCACCAAACGTCCGCCTCTTGCCAAGCTCGCAAAGGCTCTCGGAAACAGACGGGCGTCGGAAACGTTTTCATAGACGACGTCGACGCCATGGCCCTGCGTGATGCGCATGACCTCGGCCTCTAGATCGTCTCTTTGGTAGTTTACGCCGTAGTCTGCTCCCAGGGATAGAGCGCGTGCAACTCTTTCGTCGCTGCCGGCACCGGCGATGACCGTGGCTCCGAGCATTTTTGCAACCTGAACTCCGACCCCCCCGAGCCCGCCGGACGCTCCCATCACGAGCACCCACTGCCCCCTCGTCAGGCGGGCTTTTTCGTCCAGGAGGTGAAACGCCATCGGCGCATGGCGCGACACAACAGTTGCTTGTGGAAACTCTAGCCCCGGGGGGATCAAGAACGTGGCCTCCTGCGGCACGGTGACAAATTCGGCGTAACCGCCCCAGCCCTGCACGCCCAGCAAGCGCGTGCCCTCGCCCTGCGTAGTTGGCTTCAAAAACGGCGAGGTGACCACCCGGTCTCCGATTCGCCGTCTGGTCACACCAGCACCCAGCGCGACGATTACGCCGGATGGATCTGCGCCCAACACATGCGGCAACTCAACGGGTCTCGCATATCGGCCCGCTCGCACCGCAAGATCAAGCGTTCGATTGACAGATACAGCATGGACGGCAATCGTCACCCAGCCGGCGCCCGGCTCTGGGGTCGGGACGGTCTCGAGCCTAAGCACCTCAGGACCGCCGAACTCGCGAATGACGATTGCACGCATGCCTCCCCCTTGATCCAGTTCATACCATCGTCGCGCGGAGCTCACCGAGCCCATCGATACGCGCAGACACGACATCTCCCGCCTTCAGGAACTCGCCGCGGCTCGTCCCTACGCCAGCAGGCGTTCCAGTCAATATGACGTCGCCTGGCCAAAGTGTTATCTGCTTGGAAAGATCCCTTATCTGTTCGGCCAGCGAGAAGATCATTTCAGCTGTTGTGGATTTCTGCTTGAGTTCGCCGTTCACCGATAGTTCGATGCCCAGATCCTGAGGGTTGCCGACTTCGCTCGCCGGAACGATAAACGGCCCAATGGGGCAGGAGCCATCGAAGTTCTTATGCGACATCCAGTCCATCTTGAATGGCGATCCATCAGCAACATCCTGACGCCGGCTCAAGTCGCGCGCAGAGAGGTCGATAGCGACCGCGTATCCAGCAACGTAGTCGAGGGCGTGCTCCAGATCCACGTTCTTGCACTTGCGGCCGATAATGGCAGCAAGCTCAACCTCCCAATCGATCTTCGAGGAGTTCGGCGGTAGCTCGACGGACGCATTGGGTCCGACCACCGCCCGCGAGCTCTTGAGAAAATGCCAAGAGCGATCCGACTTTGGGCGGATCTGCGTACCGTTCGCCTTCGCCATTTCGGCGGCATGATCTGCGTAATTGGCACCGGCACAGTAAATCGAACCAGGAGCAGTGATGGGCGCCATGAGTTCGGCACCATGTACGGGCGTGTGCCCGTTCGAAAGACGGGAACGAAGCGCATCTGAGAGGCGAACCACTGCATTGTCCCAGTCAGTCAGAATAGACATGACCGAAAGATCGCGTTGGTCGCCGGTCAAACCAGCAGCATCATAAACCTGGTTTCCCAACAGCAACCCGGCGCGCTCACCGCGATCTGCCTTATAGGTTACGATCCGGATGCCTTCAGCTTTTGCTTTCAATACATTCGTTGGGCTCTGCTGGTCAGCCATCACGCAGCTCCCTCTTGCGCAAAGATTTCTCCACTCTGAACGCGGCGACGAGTCTCGTCGATCGTTCCCTGAATGGCGACGATGTAGCTTGCTTTGACCTCTTCGCCCCGTTTCTTTTCCTCGGCCGAGCCCGCCGCGACGCCCGGAAAGGTAAGGGCGAACGTAAAGGTCAGCAAAAGTCCCTTTTCCGACTCGCTTATTACGTTAGTGATCCAGCCACCGTCGGCCGGATCGATGCGCTCAAAATAAACTTCGACGTCCGGCGTAAAGACAATCCTCTCGCGCATGACAGTACCGCGCAGCTTAATCTCTCTAATAAAACCTCCCTCGAAGCGCTCGATGATGCGGCAATCTTCCATGGCCGGAACGAAGGGAACGGCGTATTCGGCTTTGGACACCAAACCCTGCCACATGGCTTCACGAGAGATTTCGACAGTCGTTCCTGCGGGGTTGACCTCAAACGTTGCTGAAATCGCGAACATAACGCACTCCTTTTGTGCCTAAATACATTTTTTGTGCATAATATGTCACTCGGCTTGATTGTCAAGTTGGCGATCGTGTCAGTGTCAGACATTCTCGCGCACCAGGCCAGCTACCGAAAAGCCGCCGTCAACGGGAAGGACCACGCCGGTGATAAAAGTCGCTTCGTCGCTGGCCAGAAATGCGATCGCGCTTGCAACCTCTTCCGCGGAGCCAGCGCGCCTGAGCGCAGACCGGTCCACCAAATTAGCGGTAAGCCAAGGATCGGCTCTCATACGGTCGGCAGTTCGCGCGGTTTCGATGAGCCCCGGAGCAACCCCGACAACCCTGATCCCCTTCGGGCCATAATCGGTGGCGAGCTGCCGGGTCATACCGCTCACGGCTGCTTTCGATATGGAGTATGCGGCCATGGCAGATGCCCCGGTGTGCCCAAACATTGAACCGACATTGATGATAACGCCGCCATTGACCATGTGAGAAATCGCAAGACGGCACAGCCTGAACTGTGCAACCACATTGACATCCAGAAACTCGGAGAGATCCGCATCGGACGTATCTTCTGCGAGTTTTCCGCCACCTTTCGCCGCGCAGTTGACAAGAATATCGATCCGTGTGGACGCACCAAGCGCGAGCTCGATCTCGGTCGTCACGTTTGCGTCGGCAATGTTGGCGACAAGCGGCTCGATCTCTTCGGCATTGTCGCAGCAAAGCGCATCGAGCAAAGCTTGGTCACGATCGACGGACAAGACCCTTGCACCCTCCGATGCCAATCGCAACGATGTCGCGCGACCGATGCCGGACGCGCCCCCCGTTACGACAGCGGTCTTCCCCGAAATACCCTTCATCATGCGCATTCCTTGGTGGACGCGGCTCGCGCTTTCCGCCTGGCCCTGACCTCCTCTATGGTCAATGGCGTTCCGCCCGTCGCCCAAAGGCCACTTGCGATTTCAGTGATGGTCATGTGTACGGCAGGCCTGATCCCCTCGCCGCCCTGACGCACGAATGCCTCTGTAATGTCGGCGATTAGTGCCCGCTGCTGCTCGCTGGTAAAGGCACCTGCCAAATGTTGAACGCTGATGAATGGCATGTCTTCCTCCTACTCCATGACCGTGAACGAAATGCCGCGAAGCCCGCCATCGATCAGCAGATCTGTCGCGTTGATATAGCTGGCACGCTCAGAGGCCAAAAACACTGCAGCCTCGGCTACCTCTTCCGGCTCGCCCGCCCTGCCGCTCGGGACCTTGGCGATCATAGCCGCTCCAAGCGCCCGCTGCTCGTTGGTTCCCGACCAAAACCGCTGAGTTGCAGGTGTCCGTGTAACGCCTGGACTGAGACTGAGTGCGCGGATACCATGCTCGGCACCTTCGGCCGCCAGCATCCTTGTCAGCCCTATTACGCCTGCCTTGGCTGCACCGTGGGCGGCACTTCGCAGCGGAAAAAGCTCGACGTGTCCCGACACAGACGCGGTATTCAAAATGACACCACCGCCCCGACTTACCAGATGCGTCCAGGCTGCGCGGCATGCCACGTAGACAATGGTCAATTCATCTCGGATAGTACGGTCCCATTGTTCCAGGGTCGAGTCCTCGAACGGCCCGCGCGCATGGAGGGCACCGGCATTGTTGTAAAGAATATCGATGCCACCAAATGCCCTAACTGCCGAATCGACCCAGCGTCCGGCATCGGTTGGGTCTGCTAGGTCGAGCGGCTGCAGCGATATCATCTGCCCCCCTTGCTCCTCGACGAGGCGCACCGTCTCGTTTGCGGCTTCCTCATCCACGTCGCAGCCAACAACGCGCGCGCCCTCCCGGGCGAACGCCAAAGCTGCCGCTCTCCCCTGGCCGCCTCCGGTCCCCGAGATCAGCGCCACCTTGCCGTCAAGAAGCCCCTCCATTTCATATTCCTCCGTTTCCCGTTTAATTATGCACAAAAAAAGCTATTGTGCAATCTTTGTATCGCTGCCATAGTCTTCGGATAGCGCCGGTGACGTACATGTCAGCTCTCACCGAGGCGACGGAGGCAATCTTCATGACGACACACGCTCATCTGCAGGCAATAACACCCGACGAAGAGGCTGCTCTGCAAACGCTCTATGACGATTTCAAGAGCGAGCATTTGATGCCGTTGTGGACGCAGATAGACGACCTTATGCCGAAACATCCTTCGCCCAAGGCAGTCGCCCATGTCTGGAAATGGTCCAAGCTGTATCCCCTGGCCAAGCGATCGGGCGATCTGGTGCCGGTGGGACGTGGCGGCGAGCGACGTGCTATCGGACTTGGCAATCCCGGCCTCGGCGGTCGAGCCTATATCAGCCCAACACTATGGGCTGCCATCCAGTATCTCGGCCCAAAGGAAACGGCACCAGAGCACAGGCACTCGCAAAACGCCTTCCGCTTTGTCGTCGAGGGCGAGGGAGTATGGACTGTCGTCAACGGCGACCCCGTTCGCATGAGCCGTGGCGATCTACTTCTAACGCCAGGATGGAACTTTCACGGCCACCATAACGAAACCGACATGCCCATGGCCTGGATCGACGGTCTGGATATCCCATTCTCCTACCACAATGACGTTGGCTTTTTCGAATTCGGCTCGGAGCGTGTAACCGATTATGCGACCCCGCGTTTTTCGCGATCCGAACGTCTTTGGGCCCATCCCGGCCTGCGTCCGTTGTCGGGACTTCAAGAGGCTGTTAGTTCGCCGATCGCAGCTTACCGGTGGGAGCACACCGACCGCGCGCTTGCCGAACAACTTCTTCTTGAGGATGAGGGGCAGCCTGCGACAGTGGAACAAGGCCATGCGGCAATTCGATATATAAACCCGACCAATGGTGGAGACGTCATGCCGACCATTCGAGCTGAATTCCATCGTTTGCGCCCGGGAACGGCCACGCCTTCTCGCCGCGAAGTCGGCTCAAGCGTATTTCAGGTGTTTGAGGGGGCAGGCGCCGTTCTGCTGGATGGCCGCGAGTACCCTCTCGACGTCGGCGATCTGTTCGTGGTCCCGTCCTGGGTCTCCTGGTCACTGCAAGCTGAAAGCCAGTTCGATCTGTTCCGGTTCTCAGACGCCCCGATCATGGAACGTTTGGGGTTTGCCAGGACCCACGTCGACAATGCTCTTCGCTGACGGAGGCGATCGCGGTGACGATGGACTATTACAATGCGACGGTGCAAGCGCTGAGAGAGCGGCAGGGAAAGGGCGCACGATATGATTCCCCTGCCGCTCCGGCCGAGGAGTTGGCCATGGCCCGGCTGGGCACGGCCTATTTCGCACGTGTGCTCAACGCGATCCCGGACGAGGATCTGGACCAAAGCTCCCTGATCTCAGGATGGAGTCGCCGTCACGTCGTAGCCTATGTAGCCTACCAGGCGCGCGCGCTCGCCCTTTCAGTTGACAGCGTGCATGATGGCGCTGCGCCCGTGTCTTTCGACGACCGCGCGATGATCGACCTTGTGGAACAGGGTTCGACCCTGCCTGCTCGGGCGCTTCGCAATCTCGTCAACCACGCCGAGGTCCACCTGAATGTCGGGTGGCGCGATCTCTCTGCCCCGGCGTGGGACAACGTCATCCGTTGGGAAGGCGCATCAACAGGGCTTCGGCAGACGCCGTGGATCAGGGCTCGCGCGGTCTGGATTCACGCTGTCGATCTTGCCAGCCAGGGTTCTTTCCTTGACTTTCCGCCACCCTTATTGACAGCGATGATCGAAGATCTGCAAGAAACAGCAGGTATAGGTCAGTTGTCGATCAGCAGGCACAGTCCTTCGACATGGACAGTAACGGGCAACGAAAAGCGGTTACTGGCCTCAGGCGCGCCCGCAGACATTCTACGTTGGCTGAGCGGGCGCGGAGCAAGAAGGCTGCAGCAAGCCGCCCCACAACTCCCGGCATTTGACCCGAGGCGATGGCCGTCCCTGCCCGGGAGCAATCGTCAGGCACCATTGTGAATATCGACCACCCCCACTCAAGGATCAATTTAATGACTTCAGTCGTACTCTTCGACATTCCTGCGCCACCAACCATCGCCGTTCAAGGAACGCTTACGCGCTTTCCCGTGAACCGGATTTTCTGTGTCGGGAGGAACTATGCAGAGCATGCCAAGGAAATGGGCGTCGAGGTTGACAGAGAGACACCGTTTTATTTTTTAAAATCGCCGCACGCTATTGTCGAAAGCGGCGCCACGGTTGCCTATCCACCCGGCACCGCAAATTATCACTACGAGATGGAGTTCGTCGTCGCCGTCGGCCAGCCTGGCTTCAAGATCGACGCTGCAAAAGCACTCGACCATGTTTACGGCTACGCTACCGGTCTCGACATGACGCGACGGGATCTCCAACTTGAAGCCCGTGCTAAGGGCAGGCCTTGGGATTTGGGGAAGGATTTCGAGCAATCCGCCGTCATCTCCAGGATTGTCAGGAAAGAAGAGTTTGGTGAAATTGGTCAACAAAGGATCTGGCTCGAAGTGGGCGGCAAAACCCAACAGGACGCACGCTTGTCGGACCTTGTCTGGAAAGTTCCAGAACTGATCAGCCACCTGTCGCAATTCTATCACTTATCGCCAGGCGACCTCATTTTTACAGGCACGCCAGCGGGCGTCGGCGCTGTCGTGGCGGGCAATGGAATGCGCGGCGCAGTCGATGGCCTCCCCGAAGTGCTCCTGACCATCGGACAGCCATCGTGATCAAGTTTTATGGCTATTTCCGGAGCTCGTCGGCTTATCGCTGCCGGATCGCTTTCAATCTAAAAGGCGTCCAAACGGATTTTGCGTCCGTCCACCTACGTCGGGAGGGAGGGCAGCAAAAGCACCCTGACTACCGCTCCATTAACCCGCAGGCGCTTGTGCCGGCTGTCAAGGATGGAGATTTTGTTCTGACGCAGTCCCTGGCAATCATCGAATGGCTGGACGAAATCCACCCTCATCCTCCGCTCCTGCCATCGAATGTTGACGAGCGCGCCTGGGTGCGCGCCTTTGCACAATCGATCGCATGCGACATCCATCCGCTGCAGAACCTGCGTGTTCTGGATTATCTTAAAACAGAGCTCGGCCAAGACCAACACGCCGCAGACCTTTGGTGCCGACGTTGGATTGGTGATGGCCTAAAAGCCTGCGAAGCGCTGCTCGAGCGTCGGCCGTTCAAAGGCCCGTTTGCCAACGGCGACAGACCGGGTCTGGCAGACATCTGCTTGATACCGCAGTTGTTTTCGGCCGACCGGTTTGGGGTCGAGATTTCGGAACTGAAACACCTAAACGCAGTACGTGCTGCTTGCGAGGAGCTCGAAGCATTTGCGGCGGCGCATCCTTCAAGACAGCCTGACAGCGAAGCGTGACCGACCAGGCGCATTTCATTGACCCCATCAAAGCGACTGCACCGAGAGAAGGGAATGGCAGGTCTGCAACCTGCAACAAAGAGGCAGGGGCCGAAGCTGACGGGAAAAACACTTGGAACTACGATCGTACCGCTCTTCCCGCCACATGATTTTAAGATGATCGAGCAGGGCTGCTTCAGGTGCGAGCGTGTCTGCCATCGGCAGGCCTCGCGTCGATACACGGTGTTAGACGTTGACGCATAGTCGATAATGAACCAAGTGCCTAAGATCGCGCAGCTCCGTCGGCAACTGATGAGACCGGAATCCGGCCCATTGCGGCAGTGAAGGTGTGTCGCCATCGTTCCGCTTTGCGCAACGATGCGTTCTCTCGTGTGCTGCTAGTGGTGCAGCGTTCCAGGTGCCATATAGCCTCAGATATGTGCGGTACGGAAATGAGCGGGCCTCGCTGCACCCGCTTCTTGTACAAGCGGTTGTAATGTGTCCCAGACCCAACTGGTTGCCGCAATCATGCCTCAAGAACGTTTGTGATAACAACGATAAGGTTGACAATGCAAGTAGGAATTTTCAGCGTTGGCGAAATATCGGCCGACCCAACAAACGCAACGCGGCCAACGGAACATGATAAGCTACAGTCGATGGTCACGATGGCAGTCCACGCAGATCAAGCAGGTCTCGATGTGTTCGCGATCGGCGAACATCACAACCCGCCATTTGTGCCAAGCTCCCCAACCACGATACTCGGCTATATGGCCGCGTTGACCAAACGCATCACGTTGTCGACGTCAACGACGCTGATCACCACCAACGATCCCGTCAAGATCGCGGAGGATTTCGGCACCCTCCACCAACTTTCCTCAGGGCGGGTCGATCTGATGCTGGGCCGCGGAAACACCGCTGCCGTGTACCCTTGGTTTGGCAAGAACATTGAGGATTCCGTTGAATTGACAATCGAGAACTACGGTCTGCTCCACAAGCTGTGGCGGGAGGAGAACGTGGACTGGGACGGCAAGCACCGGGCACCCTTGCGTCGTTTTACGTCAACGCCTCGGCCCTTCCAGGGCAAGCCTCCCTTCGTATGGCATGGTTCGGTCTCCAACCCTGATGTGGCAGAAATTGCGGCTTATTATGGAGATGGATTCTTCACAAACAACTTGTTTGGGCCGGTTAGCCACTTTGGGAAGCTGGTCAATCTTTATCGCGAGCGTTTCGCTCACTATGGGCACGGCAAGCCACAAGATGCGATTGTCGGTGCTGGCGGCCAGATATTCATGCGCGCAAACTCGCAGGATGCGTTGCGCGAATACCGTCCGTTTTTCGCAAACTCAAGAATTTATCGCGGCGCAGGTTCTGTTGAGAATGTTATGGAAAATACGTCGCTCACTGTTGGCAGTCCCCAGCAGGTCATCGACAAGACGCTGGCTTTTCGGGAACATTTCGGAAATTACGATCGGCAGCTCTTCACGCTAGAAATGGGCGGCGTTCCGCTAAAGACCGTTCTTGAACAAATCGATCTACTTGCTGAAAGGGTAGCACCCGTCCTGCGTAAAGAGGTTGCTAGCGGCGGATGAGCAATCGGTAACGCAAGCTGAAAGGCGGTGGCCCTGTGCTCAACATTCGAAAATATGACTCGCCCAAATATCGTCCAGGCGCGAACACCGCGAATGGCGTCTGGTGCGGGTGAAGCCTATTTTAAAGCACTCGCCCCTGTTTCGATGACGGCGTTTCGCGTTGGTTGACCTGGACATTCTTCCGCTTCGCAGCCGTCAGCATTGCGAAAGGTCAGCCGGAGCGGCCAGCGGCGATTAACCCGTCCGCATGCCTGTCTCTCAGCGGGACGGGGATAGACAATGCCAAGCCGTGGTACATTAAAGCGGTGACGCGTCTATCCTCGACAATGCAAGTTGGATCAGGTCCGCACCGGAATACACTCGAAAGCGTGATGCCAAAGTCATGCAGTTCACTGGTAGCCGTGCGCAGACCGGAAAGCTGGCGGCGATGACCGTCCGGATACTAAACCGCGCACGGCTGCATGGCCAATTCAATAATGCCTTATGTTTCGAGAGATGTCTCTTCAAAAATTCTGCCTGACATGCCACACTGGGCCGTTCCAAGAACCTTTGATCGCCAGCGTCCGCCGCTAAGTATGCCTAGATTTTACTTCCATATCCGGACACGAGAAAGCTTCGACCCTGACTATGATGGGGTTGAAATCCGTGCGGATGACGGAATTGCCGAAGCCATTGCGATCGCACGTAGGATGGTTTTTGAACTCGTTACAAACAACGAACCTATTGACGGTCTATGGTTCGAAATCACGAATTGCCACGGCCTTTTGGTAGCTGAACTACCGTTCCGTTCCTGTGCTCAGTTGCAATAATCGTGGCAGCTTGGTTGTTGTTCCCAGGTCCGAATAATTCGCGTGACCGACAGCCCGAAGCCGCGCGGTTTTGCAACATCATCTGGAAGCTCCGCGGACCGGTAGGAACAGGTATAATGTCTCAAGGGAGCAGCTATGCGCATCGGGCCGAATAGTCAAGCCGAAGCGTGGGGGTGGCGATCGCTAGCGTCTTGGTGTTCTTCGTGTTTACCCAAACGGGTTGGTCTGAGGTGCCCGTCTAGTTGCAAGCGCGCCTCTTCAGCCGGACGCGTAACGGCTGCTGCGATAGCTATACACGCGAATAGGTCGGGCAACGACCGCATGAGTTTGGTGAAACCTTCGTATAAGGGGTCTCGCCTTAAAACAACGGCTATGTTGGCATTGTATTGCTGTTTTAATCGTTGATCGCACAAGAATTCGCCGCGGAACAAGGAGGGGCTGATGTCGGCAAGCTTACGACTATGTGGAGCGAAAGTGTGACCGAGATATGCCCCATCTTCCGCCATTGGGCTTGGCGAGCACGCTGTTTGGAGGCGAAACGCGACAGCCTGCTTCCGTCGCCGCACCCTCGACCGTTTCGGCGCACTTCGAGCTTGCATGACATCGGCTGTGGCACGCGAGCCGCACAGTTCCTCAGGTTTCGATCACCGATAGATCAATGCGAGCGGGTTCTGCAAACGGTGTGATACCCGCTCGGTGTTCCGCCCCCTCGCAGAAGATTAAGCACGCACCGAGCACTTCAATTGCAACGTCCAGATTTGCATGGAAGGAATAGTTATGGACCACCCCTTGAAGCAATCCCAAACCGGACGCTTGCGCGTCGTCGTCATCGGCGCCGGCTTTGGTGGTATTGCGGTGGGCCGATCGCTGCGGAGACTGCCCGTTGACCTTACCATTGTCGACCGCCGCAACTTCCATCTTTTCCAACCGCTGCTTTACCAGGTTGCCACCGCCGCACTTTCGCCGGGTGACATCTCATGGCCGATAAGAAGCATCTTTTCCCGACAGGAGAACGCTCGTGTGGTGATGATGAACGTCAGCTCGGTTGATACGCGGGCGAGGACGATATCGGACGGAGTTGAGGCTCTGGGCTACGATATCTTAGTTCTCGCGACCGGCGCCACCCACGCCTATTTTGGTCATGAGGATTGGGAAAAATTTGCTCCGGGGCTGAAAACGGTCGACGATGCTCGGGCAATTCGAGAGCACATCCTATACGCACTGGAGATGGCCGAAAGAACCAACAATCCTGACGAGCGCCACAAATTCATGTCTGTGGTGATCGTTGGCGGTGGCGCGACTGGAGTAGAGATGGCTGGAGCCGTTGCAGAACTGGCGCACCGAACGCTGGTCGGGCAATTTCGGAACATCGATACTCGTGAGATTCGTATAGTTCTTATGGAGGCAGGGCCGCGCTTGCTGCCTGCTTTCCCCTGCGAGTTATCCGATAAAGCGGAAACCTCACTGACAAGGATGGGCATAGAAGTCCGCACGCGAACACCGGTCGTCGATTGCCACGCGAACGGCGTCTCAGTCGCAGGCGAAAACAAACCCCGACTTCGTCGATCGACTGAGGCGCGGAAGTAGCATGAATTCCCCTGATCGAGCGACATACTACGGCGGTGACGCCCGAGGATATACCGACTGTCCGGCACTAGAGGAGGCTTCAGTCAGTTGAACTAGTTTCGCGTTGATAGGCGCCCCGTGTTTTGCGCCAAGTTCATCCTTGTTGCAGACATCGGGTCGACTGGAAAGCGGGACGTAAGCCTATGTGAATGCCTCCATCTAACTCAACTGTTCTCCTTGACATCCGCCGCTCGCTGTTCGTTCCGTTCGACGTAATGGAATGTCAATGAGTACGGGAAAGACGGCCTCGTGTCTTTTGCGGTGGCAGCCATGCCACTGCAAAAAATTGCGGACAACCCATGTCACGGCCATTATTGCGGGTGGGCTTCGGCCCAAGGATTTCCCACCATTTCATACGTCTTGACCACCACGTTCTGAAGTCTTCCGTTCACATTCTGAACCTGGCGGATGTACATGTTGTGATTCATCTCACGGGTCTGTGGATCGATGCGCTTGGGACCACTCGGGCTGTTCCAAGCAAAGCCCTTGACCGCTGCCATTGCCGTGTCAGGGTTGAAGGGCCCGTCCGTTTGCGCTTCGACCATACGGTAGATCAGGTGGATGCCGTCATAAGGAGATATGTTGTTGTTTCCAACGCGGTAGTCGGCGCCAAACTTCTCGGTAACGACTTTCGTGAAGGCCTCATTTTCAGGATTCTTGAGGGAGGCCGCATAAAAGATCGCGGAATAGACACCTGCGATATCTGGCCCGTAAAGGTGGAGATCAGGATCGTCGGTCTCAGCGATGCCAATTATCATCGTTGACTTTGTCAGACCATGTGCAGCCAATGCGTTGAAGAAGCCGACCGATGGTGCGCCGTTCGGAAGAAAGGTGATAATGACGTCCGGTGCAGCGTTGGCGATCCGCTCCGCAAAGGCTGCAAAATCAACAGTGTTCAGCGGTATCCTATCCTCGCCTACGATCGAGCCGCCTTTCTCCGTAAAGCGCCGCGTGAACGCTTCCTGGACTTCATGTCCGGGAGCGTAGTCTGCGACCGCAATATAAGCCTTCCTCTTGCCGCTTTCGCTCGCGAAATCTGCCTGTGCATAGGCCGGTTGCCAGATGTTTTCGCCTGCACGCACGAAGTACGGAGACATTCGCATCAATTGCGGCGCCGAGGACACGCTGAGAACAGATGGCGTTTTGGTTTCGTTAATTACCGATGCAACAGCTGTCGCTTCAGGAGATAGGTAAAAACCGGTGAGGATCGATACACGGTCCTTCACGATCAGCTGTTCGGCAAGGCTTTTCGCCAGCGCCGGATTAGACCCTCCTATATCCTTATAGACGAATTCAATATCGTGCGATCCTGCTTTTGCCCCATGCTGGGCGACATAGACCTCGATCGATTCCCGAAGTTGCTTGCCAGCCTGCGCGTAGGGACCGGAAAACTGTCCAATCACACCGACCTTGACAGTATCCGCTTTGACGCCACCAGCAGCAAAACCGAACAGCACGGCGGCAACGGCGAATTGCTTGAGTACCCGCATCCCATCCTCCTTGAGTATTCTCAAATGTGAGTAATGCACAATTCATTATTTTGTGCAAATAAATTGTGCTTGTGCGGCGCGACTTCAGACGCGTGACGACGCGCTGTCATCTTTCGGAAGGGCCGATTTGCTTTCAACGAACTGCTGGCAATTGCTCGGCGTCTACTACCAGAACAATTTTGCCGGTCACTTCCCCGGTTTCCAGCAGTTGATGGGCCTCGGCGGCCGCTTCCAGGGGCAACATCAAGGCGATATCAGCCTTGATTCGCCCCTCTGCCGCTGCAGCAAGGCTACGTTCGGTATCGATAGGCCTTTGACCGGTGGATCCGATCACCGTTAACTGGCGCATATAAAGCCGGCTTACATCAAGGGGAACCACGCCGCCGCCGTGTGATCCGGCAGTTACAAGCCGGCCGCCCCTAGCCAGGCAAGCAAGTGCCTTTGGGAAAAGCACGGGATCGGACACGTTTTCGAAGACGACGTCGACGCCGCGTCCATTGGTCAGTTTCATAACTTCGACCTCGAGGTCGTCTTCCCTGTAGTTGACGCCGAAATCAGCGCCACTTTTCACTGCAGACGTCACCCGGGCGTTGCTGCCGGCTCCTGCAATGACGCTTGCTCCCAGTAGCTTGGCAACCTGTACGCCAGCTGATCCCAGTCCGCCTGAGGCACCCATCACAAGAACCGTCTGTCCCTCGTCAAGTTGCGCCTTGTCCGCCAGCAGGTGGAATGCCATGGGAGCGTGGCGCGCAATGACAACCGCCTCCGCCAATCCGAGATTGCCGGGAACGAGGTGGGTCGCCTCTTCGGGCACTGTCACAAATTGCGCATACCCTCCCCACGACTGAACGCCAAGCAATGTTGGCCCTTGCGACCCGGCGGCAGGCTTCAAGATCGGATAGGTAACAACACGATCTCCAACCTTCCTTGACCCGACACCATCACCGACCGCGACTATCACGCCAGCCGGGTCGACGCCAAGCACGTGCGGCAGCGCGATCGGGCGAGGATATCTCCCTGCCCTCACAGCCAGATCCAATGTGCGGTTGACAGACACTGCGGCGACGGCAATCACCACCCAGCCCGGCCGGGGCTCCGGGCGCTCCACCTCCTCCATTGCAAGATTATCAGGTGGACCGAACTCCCTAAGCACCATCGCTTTCATGCGGCGTCCCTCCATTTCACCGTTCAGGCTGTAGCAGGCATTACGCGATGCCTGCAATTTAACCAGCAATGTCAGTCTGCTGGATTCAAGCCAAATAGTTTTTCCGCATTGCGGTAGCAGATTTTTTCCATGTCCTGTTTTGCAAGGTCGAGCGAACCGAGAACCTCAAGCGTGTCGCGTATATATCCAGGTCCCTTTTCGGGATCAAAGGGGGAATCGGACGCGAATAGCACCCGATCGCTTCCATAAAAATCCAAGCCGCAAAGGGTTGCAGGCCTAGACCCGAAAACGGCTGTGTCGGCATAGAAGTCCTTGAAGTAGTCGAGCGGCCGACGTTTCAGTCGCTTGAGGACGAGGGACAGGTCTTCGTCCGTCGTGCGTTTGCCCAGTTGGTCCCAACCAGGGCCTACGCGACCTTCAAAGTATGGGACCATCGCACCCATGTGATGGGCAAGTATCTTCAGATCGGGGAGCTTGTCCATCATACCCGAAAATACTAATCGAGCCATTGCAGCGCTTGTTTCGTAAGGCCAGCCGAAAGTCCACCAGATCTCGTATTTTGACTTATCTTCCGTGGCATAATCCGTCATTGAGGCTGTCCTGGACGGATGAAGCAGCACCGGCTTGCCGTGCTTGGCAGCCATTTCGAATATCGGAAAAAACCGGTCATCGTCGAGTGGCGCACCATTGATGTTCGTATGGATCTGGAGACCGTTTGCACCGAGCTCGGTAAAGGCACGCTCAGCCTCACGTGCCGCTTCTTCGGGTGCGTTCATCGCAAGAGACGCGACGAAGCCCGCAAATCGGTCTGGATGTCTCTCGACAAGCTCTGCCTGGCCGTCATTGCCGATACGCGCGAGCTCGCTCGAAACGGCGCCGCTGCCCATCGCCTCGAGCGGTGGCATGCCGAGCGACAGAACTTGTTGGTAATCGGCGAACTCGTCCATGACCTTAAAACGGGTATCGAGATCGTAAATGCACGGAATACCCTGCATGCGCCGGCCGATATCCTTGCCGGCGCCGTCCAGTTTCTGGACGCGCTCCCAGAGCGCGTGAGGGAAGAAATGGTTGAATGCGTCTATGTATCTCACGGCTGATCCTCCTGTGTGCGACGAGGCTAGACGCGACATGACAGGCCGACAAATACCGTTTACCTTGACGAGCCATAACCAAAACTTAGAGCGAAACGACAATGAAACTCCCGCAGCTCCGTTACTTCGTCGCGGCAGCAAGCCTCGGCAGCCTCACGGCCGCAGCCCGCATACACAACGTTTCGCAGCCCGCACTCGGTTATCAGTTGAAGGAACTTGAAGAAGAAGCTGGCGTTCCACTGTTGCTGCGCCACTCGCGCGGGGTGCGCCTTACCGAGGCTGGGCAGCTCTTCTTCAAAACAGGATCGGCCGCCTTGGAAGCATTTGCCGCGGCCGAGCGTTCACTCCGAGATCTGGCTAAGGATCAAAAACGCCGCCTGCGCCTCGGTGTCGCCTCGACACCCGGCAAGGTGCTGCTACCAGAAATTATGTCGCTGCTGGCCACATCCTCTGCGAACTTGCATGTCTCGGTCAGACAGGGATTAAGCGGCGATTTGGCCACGGGTCTAGAGAGAGGCGATTTCGATGTCGTCATTGGCTACGACCTCGTGCCGGAGGATGGGCTTACCATCATTGAACTCTACCGCGAAGATCTCTATCTGGTGGGCCGTCGCGACGTGATGACGGAGATAACGGACCCGGTTGCAGCCACTGTCCTGGCACAGCTGCCCTTGGTGCTCGATGGGCCAGATCGACCATTTCGTCGGGCAATCGATGCAGTCCTCGCCAAGACCGGTCGCACGCTTGACCTGGTTGAAGTTGAGGCGGTGAATGTCAAGCGCGAGATTATGCTGCGCCATGGGCGCGCAGCTGTCGTCCCGCTTGGGCTCTTCATTGAAGAAATTGAAGACAGCCGATTTGCAGCAAGGAAAATCGACGGACCGGTCATTGAGACTACGGTTTCGCTCGCGATTAGTAACGCCGGATCCGTCGATGCGGTCGCGGTGTTTCGGAACCTGCTCGAACCCTTGATCTCTCGGCTTGTTGAAGCTGGCTCAGTTAAGCCCGCAGCCGGTGAAGACGAATAATGTCGAATCGACCCCGGTCGCTTTCATTGGTTAGAACGATCGATTGATCTGTAACAGGACCGCAAGCGCAGTCTGTCGGAGACATAGATGGACTTGCCATAACGCATTTTTATGCATAAAAATCTACATAATGCACGATAACGTGGCGCCTGCTCTTCGTGTAAAGGGGCTAACGAGACCGTCTGCGAACCTTGAAAGGTATCGGTTTATGAACATCATTTCACCTTATCGGGGCGATGATCCGGCCGCGCCGCGACTGCTCCATCCGGATTACCGTGCGACCATCACGCGGGCGCCGAGCCGCCCGCCTTTGCTCATCCCGCAAACGCTAACGGAGATGACCGGACCGGCGGCCTCGTGGGAGCGATTGATGGGGCCATCGCTCGCAGATCTGACAAGCCAACATCGTTCGCCTCCGCTGGGACAAAGGATCGTTGTATCGGGAAAGGTACTCGATGACAGAAGGCGACCTGTGCCAAACACGGTAATCGAAATCTGGCAAGCCAATGCCGCCGGACGCTATATCCACGCAAAAGATGACTGGGATGCGCCGATCGACGAAAACTTCACCGGCGCGGGGCGGGTAATCACCGATGACGAGGGCCATTACCGCTTTGTCACGATCCGACCGGGGGCCTATCCCTGGGGCAATCACAAGAATGCGTGGCGCCCTGCTCATATACACTTATCGCTGCTCGGACCTGCGTTTGCGACAAGACTGGTGACCCAGTTTTATTTTCCGGACGACCCGCTGATCGAAATCGATCCGATCGCCAATTCTGTGCCGCGAATGTACCGAGAAAGAATGGTTTCACGCTTCGATATGGAAACTACCGTCGCCAACTGGGCACTCGGTTACATATTTGACATCATTTTGAAGGGGCGCGGAGCAACCCCTTTCGAGGAACATGACGATCATGACCACTGAGCTCGAGAGCCGCCGTCCCGCCCTTCGCCTTGACAACAGCCATCCCGACATGTTTGGACAGACGCCGTCCCAGACCGTTGGACCCTACTTCCACTACGGTCTTCCCTGGAAAGGCGGCGCCGATTTGACGGGGCAGCTCGAGATCGGAGCCCGGCCAGATCTTTATCCTGTCAGCCATTACGTCCTGAGAAGCCCCGGCAGCGCCTCCGAAATGCCCATGGGGGAGGTCATCGACATAATCGGGTGTGTGCTGGACGGACGCGGCGACCCAGTGCCCGACGCGATGATCGAGATCTGGCAGGCAAACAGTGTCGGCCGATATTACAGCACGGATGACACGCGGAAGGATCCTCCCATGGACCCTCACTTCATCGGATTCGGTAGGGCTGCGACCGCGGAGGATGGAAGCTATCGATTTCGAACCATATATCCCGGCCGCGTACCGGGAGGGGGAAACATCCTGCAGGCGCCCCACATTGCGGTATCCGTCTTTGCGCGGGGCCTCCTCAACCGTCTGGTAACCAGGATTTACTTCGATGGCGCGGAGGGCAACGGTGAAGATCCGATCTTGAACCTTGTTGAAGAGGAACGTCGCAGCACTTTGCTTGCGGTTCGCTCTGCACCGGACCGATGGAGCTTTGACATTGTGCTTCAGGGAGACAACGAGACGGTGTTTTTCACGATCTAGGCTGGCGGTCGTGCCGCCTTTGGTCTGGTGGTCAAACGGGTGGACATCGCCACTCCGACAGGCGCAGGCGGCACGGCCATGAGGCCGGGGAAACATAGCGATTGTCGGCCGCAGCTAAAAGCCGACATTGATCGACGCCAGACGAGAGAACCCAGGTCGCATCCAGCCAGACGGAAGCCCCCGGCTCGAAGTTGGACGCGTTTCGGGACCGGGTTAACTGGTTAGGCTTTGAATTGCCGGGTCGATCGACGGCTTCGAAAATGCGTATCGTTATGCGGCAGAGCGACAATTTGAAGCGCCAACACAACGGAAACAATCCGCGGACGCCATTTCGCGCGACGTCATGATCGAGACCGGCTTCCAGGACGCTCAAGATGGCGAAGAAACCGGTACAAAGCAACGATTTCAACGACGACAGAGGATCTTGGTGGCTTGATGATAGTCTGAAGGCTTTGGCTGATGGGCACATCCTTGCAGAGCGTCGTAAGATGTCAAATCGAAATTACTCGAGATTAATCTATCGGGATCTCCCAGGGATCGCTGAATTGTGCAATTTTTCAAAGAGCGTCACTCTGTGGTCAAAAGCCTTAGCATAGGGGTGGTTGCCTAAAGAACACCCAATGTCCTGGAATTTTGAGCCCTATCTCCAGTGCCGCTACATGTCGGATCGGAATATACGAGACATGGCGAATGTCTTGCCGGTCGCCATGCGATGAGGGTGAAGAATATAGGGACGCCGAGGGTCTGCGCCCATTATCCTGGATCAAGCTCATGGCCGTAGCGATGGAACTGAATGGGTGCCGTTGAGGATTCCCGCCAACCCGACCTCAAAGTGAGGGTCCTCCAGCGCCGGAATGGCCCGTCCCAGCTGTGTAGGTTTTACCGGAAGATCCGCGAGGATTTCTTTTCTTCACAAACGTTCCGAGCCGGTTCGACAGTCGAGTACATGGCTGAGGAAGAGTAAACGCCCGCGGTAGAGTTTGGTGGCGAATGTAAAGCTGCGGCTAGCAACGGCGACGCCTTCTGGCTCGAGCTCCGACAACGGTTCGATGTGTCGACCTATACTCTCGTACGATTTCAATCTGGGCTCAGGTTTGTAGTTTACCAGTAAGAAGATTGTCAGTTCTAACCGGCCCATTCATGCAAGCCGAAATCACGCGAGTGATCTGCCGTGGTCGATAGCGCCGATAAGGGCGGCGCGATCGATCGCACGATACTCAATCGGGGATACCCTGCAATTTGGTTCCGGTCAAAGATCGGGATGCTTGCCGCTGAAACGAAAGTGTCCCGGAAATGCGCAGCAGCAATAAACACCCATTGTTTCAGGCTCAATCAAATAGCGTCGATCCAGGAGGAATATTATGAAGCCAAACGTCGCCGACATGCTGACCGAAGTTCTTTATGCCGCCGGAGTAAAACGCATCTACGGCGTGGTGGGTGACAGCCTGAATGGCTTAACCGAGGCATTGCGCAAACGCGGCGACATTGAATGGGTCCATACTCGACACGAAGAAAGCGCGGCATTTGCGGCGGGGGCAGAAGCCCACCTCACGGGACAGCTGTCGGTATGTGCCGGCAGCTGTGGGCCTGGTAACATGCATCTGATCAACGGCCTTTTTGACTGCCACCGCTCCGGGGTGCCAGTATTGGCGATTGCTGCCCAGATACCGTCGGCTGAGATAGGAAGGGGCTATTTTCAGGAAACCCACCCCGACCAGCTTTTCAAGGAATGTAGCCATTACTGCGAGCTTGTCAGCCATCCTGAACAGTTACCGGCAGTTATCGAGTCAGCAATCAGGGCAGCCATCGGCAGGCGCGGCGTCGCTGTCGTTGTCATTCCAGGCGACATCGCGCTTATGGAGCACGCTGGCAAGATTTCAAAGGCTGTTAGTCTTTCCCTTGCCCCCCCCAAGGTCATCCCATCCGATGATCAGCTAACCCAGTTGGTCAAACTCCTTGACGCAAGCCCGAAGGTCACTCTCTTGTGTGGGCGCGGTTGCCAGGGTGCTCACGAAGAACTCATTGCATTTGCTGGCAAGCTGAAGGCGCCGATTGTCCACGCGCTCGGTGGCAAGGAACATGTGGAGTGGGACAATCCCTTCGACGTGGGCATGACAGGCCTTATCGGCTTCTCGTCTGGATACAAGGCCATGCTGGACTGCGATACTCTCGTGATGTTGGGAACGGACTTTCCGTATCGGCAGTTTTACCCGACAGACGCAACGATCGCGCAGGTTGATATCCGGCCGGAAAACCTCGGACGCCGCGTAGCCCTCGATCTCGCTGTGGTCGGGGACGTGAAATCAACTCTTGCAGCGGTTTTACCAATGTTGACCGAACGAGCCGACGACAGTCATCTCCAAAAATGTCTGTCGTCTTATAAGAAGGCCCGCGAGGGGCTCGACGATCTAGCAACCGGCAAGCAAGGCAGAAGAATTCATCCTCAATATCTCGCCCACCTCCTTAGCAAATACGCAGCAGAAGATGCTGTCTTCACATTCGACGTTGGGACGCCAACAATTTGGGCAGCACGATATCTGAAAATGAACGGCAAAAGACGCCTGATCGGTTCCTTGGCACACGGGTCGATGGCCAATGCCTTACCGCAGGCGATAGGCGCCCAGGCCGCATTCCCAGGCAGACAGGTTATCAGCATGTCCGGCGATGGGGGGTTCACCATGTTGATGGGAGATTTCCTGACGTTGGTTCAGGAGAACCTGGCGGTAAAGGTGGTGATCTTCAATAATTCCAGTCTCGGCTTTGTTGCGATGGAAATGAAGGCGGCGGGCTATCTCGAAACGAGTACCGGATTGCAGAACCCTGATTTTGCCGCCGTTGCGAAGGCTGCAGGTGTCCACGCGATGCGTGTTGAAGATCCAGCAGATCTTGAGGGTGCGGTTCGAGACTTTCTAATCCGCCCCGGTCCGGCTCTCCTAGACGTGGTGACAAATACTCAAGAGCTGTCGATGCCCCCCAAGATTGAAGCTGCGCAGGTCAAGGGCTTTGGGATGTGGGCTATCCGCGCGGTTATGAATGGTCGTGGGGACGACCTCATTGATCTCACCGTGTCAAACTTCATGGCGCGCTGACGGACGTTACTTGCTACTGCTCGGTGGCCCCTGACGGGGCGGAAACGTGATCGCTGGTGACAAACACTGGCGACCGCCAGACTCTGAAGACAGAAAGCCAGAGCAAGTGGAAGCAGGCTTATATCAAATCGCTCTGGTCGCTCGACATATTTCTTGGCATCCTGATCGATCCGAGTTGCACGTGCGGCTTGAACCGAAACCTGCGGATAGTCTTTGCACTTAAGCGTGTAGCTCCACCTGTGGTTCGTTCGGGGCACGGTATAAAAAACCATCGAGGCGCAGCCCGTGATCATCACCCGTTCCCTAAAGGCAATCGCCGAGGCTGGCGATGATTCAGCCAAACCGAGCTCGCTGCTAGATCTGGCAAAGAGTGGCATGAAGTTACTTACGCTTGCTCTGCTAGCGGGCGGCCTCGCCGGTCTTGGAGGCATGATGCTTGCCCTGCTTCTCCATTGGGTGCAACACCTCGCCTACGGATATGGCCTCGGCGGAATCATCGGACCCGAAACATTCCTCCAGGGAGTATCGGACGCATCTCCGTATCGCCGGCTCACCGTCGTGGCCCTATGTGGAATGGTGGCAGGGATCGGTTGGGCAGGTTTGAGCAGGTTCGGGAGGCCTCTGGTTTCAATAAACAAGGCGATCGCGCACGAGCCGGCTCTTATGCCATTTAGCGAAACAGTTCTTCACGGCTTGCTGCAAATCGTCACCGTTGCCCTTGGCTCACCACTTGGCAGAGAGGTCGCGCCACGCGAGTACGGGGCGCTATTAACGCAGAGGCTTTGCAAGGGACTGGATTGCACAACCGATCAATTACGTATTCTCACTGCATGCGGTGCCGGCGCCGGGTTAGCAGCAGTCTACGATGTGCCATTCGCTGCGACGGTTTTCATCATGGAGGTGCTCCTGAAGCGAGTTGGAGCAACAGTTTGTCTGGCTGCCCTCCTCAGCTGCTTTGTTGCCGCCCGCGTGGCTGCTTTCGGTCTCGGAACTGAAACTCAGTACTCCCTTCCGATGACAATCGCGCAGAATAGTCTTCTGGTTCTCGCGTCGATCACAGGCCCGCTTATCGGCGCTTGTGGGCTTCTTTTTAAGCGTTGGACCGATAGGTGCTCATCCCGGGCCGCCTCCGGCTTTCGCCAGATGATCTATTCGTTGATCGCGTTTTCAAGTGTGGGAGCTTTATCCATGGCTCTTCCGCAATTGCTCGGCAACGGCAAGGGCCCAGCTGAGCTTGCTTTCAGCGACGATCTCACTATCAGTCTTGCGCTAATATTAATCGCCACCAAGATCGTAAGCATTACGATCGTGTTGCGAGCCGGTGCCAGGGGCGGCCTGTTGACCCCGGGCTTCTCGTTAGGATCGCTTCTGGCGATTATCGTCGGCTATCTTTGGAATCTTGTGCTTCCTGTCGTCGATCTTAGCGCCGTGGCGGTGGTCAGGGCAGCGGCGTTTCTCTCATGTTCTATGGCGATGCCGCTGACCGCGATCCTGATTACGATCGAATTCACGGGCGCGTCAGCAAATCTTGTACCCTCCGTTCTGCTCGCGGTGCTGACGGCGTCGGGCATGCGACTCGCAATCGACAGGCGCGAATTACGTATTGTGTGAAATGGTTGCGTGTGCGAGGCATATAATGCCGACGCTTGTCGATCGGAGCGCATCGTTCTGTCGAGAGCCCAAACGGGCATGAAGGAGCCTTGAACACGGGACTGAGCCGCTTCCGACCCATAGCCCACCTGTATGCCGATTTTGGCAACGGACTTCCTTTAGCTGTCGATAGCTGGCTGGCAATAGACATGCTGGCAGCGTTGGCGAATCTCGGGAACAACTAGCTCTCGACATTGCTGAGGTCGGCGACCCAGTCAATCGTCCAGCTGTTGGCTGGAGCGCCTATCACCGCTGCAATCGATGGAGCAAATCGCGATTTGGCCAGCAACGCGAGCATGAATGGCGCTTCAATCGGCCCGGGGCACCTGGCGCGTATGGCAAGGGCAAAATTGCCTGGCAGATAGTGTTTGCAACGGTTGCCTCCCTGAAGACCTGCCGCCGCCTCCTCTTGCGGCAGCCCGATCAGCAGTTTTAGTCTTTCATTGCAAAGCACCGTACTCAACGAGACGTGAAACAAACGGGAAGTAGGGACAGTCGCGACGATCCCGGCGACACATTGAAGTGCCCGCACTGGAGGTCGGACTCCCGTGCGTGGCCCTGATGACATGAGCTTGGCAGCGCCACAGGATCGAAAAATCACCTGCGCTCAGATTTACCGTGTCTGGCCATAAAACGGAACGACATCGCAGTAAGTGGCGCATTGTTTGATAGCGCGAGTTCCTGACAACCGACACCGCCTGTCAAGCTTTGGATATAAACCGGCGAGTTCGATCATGTGACTGATGAGATCCATGACAGGTCCTTAACCGGTGCGTAAAGGCTTCGCGATTCGTCAAGGATTGTATCGCCCGCACCTGGAGCAGGGCTTTCGGAGCCAGGTCGCGCGATCACTTTAACAACCCAAGGGCCGCGATCAATCCTGCAGTGGTGAAGACGCCGACAATTGTGCCTACCAAAATGGTCGCGGTGGCGTCCTTGGTGTATGTCCTTGTTTTAAGGGCAAACATTGCAGCAGCGGTCGCAGTCGGAACTGCACCCGTGATAACGGCTTCACGCGCTGCCATCGGGGTCAAGCTCAACATAATGACACCTATGCCCATCAGGAGCGGCTGAAGGAAATTCTTGATAGCAATATTTGTGACCACGTTCGCATTGAATCGAAACTTCTCGCCATACAACATCAGTCCTAGTGCAAACAGCGATGTTCCTCCTGCTGCTGAGCCAACTATGTGGACTGCAGCAATGATCGGCCCCGGCATGGAAACGCGAAGTGCGCTCTGGACAACACCGAGGAGAGGAACCCAGACAATGGGGTTCGTTGCGGCGCTTGCGAGCGCTCCACCGACCACAGAAACAGCAGACGACGTGTCGCTTTGAGGCTCCGCGCCATCCGGCAGGTGCGTCAGGAAAAGGGTAAGCGGGATCATTATGACACTGGTCACGAGGTTCCCGATCAGCACGGGGAGGAATCCGGCTGGCCCGATCACCGCAATAAGGATTGGAGCGCCAAAATACGCCATATCGGGATAACCGCAGACGAGCGCTTGCATCGTTGCGGTTCGCAGATCGTGCTTGAATATCAGACGCCCCGCTGCGAGCGCGATCAGATAACTTCCCATCAAGCCGAACGTTAGACAGGCCGCAAGCCTGAAGTCGAGGACCTTCTCGATCGGCGTCGTGGCAGCTCCTTCAAAAAGCGCAAGGGGCAAAGCGCAGCGGATAACGAAGGTGGCAAGCACCTCCGCGTCTCCGTGACTGAGAAGTTTCGCCCGCCCTGCCTGCAACCCCAACGCGATCGCGAATACGACAGGAAGCAGCCCGTTTAGGATTGTGACGATCACTGACCCGCCCCGCCCACCAGATCCTGGATTTCCCGCGTGTATGTCACGTAGGCCGGGGTCCAGATTAGTTCGTCGATCTTGCGCCTAATCGCCTCATCATCGAGATGCTGTGCGAGGCCTTCCTCTACCGCTTGCCGCGCAACAGCTTGAGCTACGGCAATGGAGGCCTCCCTCAACGCCGTGACGGGCGGCAGAAGATTGTCCTTCGGATCAAGCGCCGAAGGCGACATTGACGCCAGGGCTTTCGCGGCCGCCATCATCATGCCGTCGGAGACCCGGCGCGACTTCACTGCGATAGTTCCGAGGCCGACACCCGGAAAAATATAGGAATTGTTTGTCTGATCCACTTTGCGGGCTATGCCCTGCCGGACAATTGCCGGGAACGGGCTCCCGGTACCCACGATCGCTTTACCTTGGCTCCATTTTTCAATGTCCTGCGGCGTAGCCTCCGCTCGCGAGGTTGGATTGGACAGAGGAAAAATGATTGGCCTTTCGCTTGCTGCGGACATAGCCTCCACGACAGCCTTGTCGAATGCACCGAATTGACCCGATACGCCAATAAGAACGTTTGGCTTGACGTTTTTGATTACCTCGAGAAGACCGATCGGGTTATTTCTGTCGTTTGACCAGTTTTCGATCGCGTTGGCGGGCTGGGCGAACGGCATCTGGAACGAGGCCAGATCTTTCATCCCTTGAAGAAGAAGGCCGTTCCGGTCGACGAGATAGAATTGCCCGCGGGCCTGATCCTCGGGGAGGCCCGCCTCGATCATTGAACGGCAAATGAGGTCAGCAATCCCGCATCCCGCTGACCCCGCCCCAAGGACTACGATCTTCTGCTTGATCAACGGGCTTCTCGTAACAGCCACAGCCGCCAGAAGCGTGCCGGTCGCGACAGCCGCCGTTCCTTGAATGTCGTCATTGAACGTGCACAAACGGTCGCGATATCGCTCAAGCAGCCTGTTGGCATTGCCTTTTGCAAAATCTTCCCATTGCAGAAGGACGTGGGGCCAGCGCTCAGACACTGCAGCAACAAACTCTTCGATAAAGTCATCATACTCGGTACCGCGAACACGCGCATGTCTCCAGCCGAGGTAGAGAGGGTCCTCCAAACGCTCCTGATTATCCGTACCGAGGTCAAGGACGATTGGTAACGTGGTGGCGGGATGAAGGCCACCGCAGGCGACATACAGAGAGAGTTTACCGATGGGGATGCCCATCCCACCTGCGCCCTGGTCGCCAAGGCCGAGAATGCGCTCACCGTCGGTAACAACGATCGCCTCAACCCCATCAAATCGGTCGTTCGCGAGAATCGACGCAATGCGTCCCTTGTTCGCCAGGCTAAGGAACAAGCCGCGTGGTTTCTTGTAGAGGTGGCTGAATTGCTGGCAGCCTTGCCCGACAGTAGGCGTGTAGACGATCGGCAAGAATTCCTCTAGGTGGCGAATGAGAAGAGCGTAGAAAAGCGTCTCGTTAGTATCCTGAAGATCCCTGAGGAAGGCGTAGCGTTCGATATCAGTCTCGAAAGAACGAAGGACTTCAAGCCGTCTGGCAATCTGCTCGTCGAGAGTGCCGATTGAGGGAGGAAGCAGCCCGTGCAGTTCGAACAGGTCACGCTCTTCTTCGGTAAACGCTGTGCCCTTGTTGAGAAGTGGGTCGGTCAATAGCCGAAAACCTGACAGCTGATTGACTGTGATGCCTACGATTGGTTTGTCAGATAAGCTCATACGATTGCTCCTGGGGTACAACAGGCCGTTAGATTTGCAGTTTGCCGACTCTGAGGAGGCTGGGAAATTATACGGTAGTATGCTCACCGTAGACTTTTGCTTGGCCCAAGTTGGGTTTCCTCGTCTCATGAGCAAAGATCGTAATCGGGCCGTCTCTTGTCACGGCTACCTGGCTTTGCGCGGAGGAGCTGTACTTGCGAGCTGCACATTTCGGTTTGGCGAGCGCTCTACGGCAGGTTTGGACTGGATGTTGTTCACAAATTCGAGTTCATTCTCGGCGCGTGCTTGTTCTTTGGATATCACATCGAGCTCTCTTGGCGACGTCTTCGTGGCAGCGACCTCAACCTGGTGCCTCGCCTCGTAAGTCATGAAAACCTTCATCTGATAATCGGCTATGAGACGAAGTACCGGCCTGAACCCGAATAGCCAGATGAATCGGCGCTGCAGCAGCATTAGAAGTTGTTCGGCTATGTGCCTCCTCTGCGTTCCATGCTGCTGCACAGTCTTATCGTGATTGACGCTCATCTTGATTGTTGTGCTGCACGTGCCAGATGCATGTTGGGAAGGTGCCGATCACCGCGTCTGTAATCAGGCGTTGTCAGGAGGAGGCACTTGCAGGAGAAGCGTATTCAGTCCCTCCGAGATGAGCGGATGAGCAATAATTGCGTCGCGCACACCGGTATAGGGCAATCCGGCTAGCATTGCCATTTGAACCACCGTTGTGACCTCGCCCGCACTGGCTCCCAGCATCGTGAACCCGAGGATCTTATCGGAACTGGCATCGATCAACATTTTCATGAAGCCGCGCGTCGTACCGTTGGTTCGCGCCCTTGGCACCGCAAGCATAGGCATTTTGACCACTCGCACCTTTATCCCCAGTTGAACCGCCTCCGTCTCATTCAGGCCGATCCGCCCGAGCTCGGGATCAATGAACATAGCGTACGGCACGAGGCGATCGTGAGTGGTCTGAGATCCACCCGTCAGTTGCGACTTCAACACACGATAGTCATCGTATGAGGCATGGGTGAACATTGGCGTACCGGCAACTTCGCCAATTGCAAACGTGTCCGCGGCAGTTGTTGCCAGACGTTCGTCAACTTTGATCATCCCACGCTCGTCCAGCTCAACGCCTGCCACGTCCAGGCCCAGCCCAGCAGTGACAGGGATGCGGCCGGCTGCCACCAGAATGTGAGAGCCATTCAACGTATCGCCGTTGTCAAGGGTAACGGCGACCGATTGGCCTGATAGTCCCTCGATTTTCCGTGCCTTCACGTTCGTCAGTACTGTGATCCCATCTTCTTTGAAGGCCATTTCTATTGTCTCTGAAACGTCTCGATCCTCCTTGTCGGCGAGATGAGGCATCTGCTGAACAATAGTGACGGCGCTTCCCAATCGATGGAAGGCCTGTGCCATTTCGAGGCCAACATACCCGCCTCCTATGACAATCAGCTTTTCGGGTATTTGATCCGTTTGTAGTGCCTCGACATGAGTAAGTGGATTGGCAGCCCTTAGTCCGGGTATGTCAGGTACGGATGCTGTTGTACCGGTGTTGATGAAGACGCGGTCCCCTTCCAGCATTCGTCGGCCGCCGCCATTTAGCTCGACCTCTATACGGCGTGGAGCAACGAAGCTTCCCCTGCCGAGAACCAGATCGACGTGAGCCCTGGTGAACCCCTGCATATTGATGTCTACCATCTCTGAGACGACCTGCCGTACCCGCTTCTGTACGGCAGCCATGTCGATGACCCCCGGGGTCATGGAAGAAGACATCGCCCTCGCCGCCTGGATATTGCGCGCACCTTGGATGAGCGTCTTGCTCGGTATACAGGCGATATTGATGCATGAGCCACCGATCAAACCCTTTTCAACCACTGCGACCCGCTTTCCGGCGCGGCCAAGATCCATCGCGAGTGTCTTGCCCCCTTTACCGCCGCCAAGAAACAAGTATTCGTAGCGCTCAATCTCAGTCATCTTGGACTCCTTCGTCGTGTTAAGAACGTGGTTCAATTGCCGTTCAGTAATTCAATTTGGCCATTGGTCTTCGCTTGTGAATGATTGAAGTGCTCAAAATGATGTTCAGCGTATCGAGCCTTGTCGCCTTCGGCGGTTGCTGACTTGCTTGGTAGGATCATCTGGCAGCGCTGCATTGAAAATGATGACAACCCAACCAGGCAACAGTGCTCCAAGAGGGCATTTGGCCGTGCGGGGCATCCAACCAAACTCAATTTATGATGGCTTTGAACGAGCGTACCTAAATATCGCGGACACTCGTCGCGAGTAGCCAGCCTCGCGCAACGAAATGACAAAATATCATCGAAGGCGCTTCTTTCACGGTCGATGGACCCCGTCATGCTGAACGTGGACGTCCCGCTACCACTCGCCCAGCAGCGCATTCCTTCAACAGCTGACATTGCACTCACACTTTCTCGCTGCAGCGAATTTGGTATCGACATTGGCCTCGGCTTCGCACTCGACCGCAAAAAGAGAGCCGTCTCGCGGCGACAAGACGGCTCAATACGCGGACAAAATCCGCCACGCCTGGACACAAAGCATTCAGGCCGTCGTCAGTTGGGAGGATCTGACACAAGGTATCGTGGTCCATTTCCATTCTCTCGGCCAGTTATACGCGGGTATGACGGAGCCCATCGATCCCAGGTGTTTGTCCCATCGTTCCTTACCGTTTTGGAAAGCCGCTGACCTTGTGCTATCTGATTTAGTTTCTCCAACGATGTCTGCACTCTTAAAGGATTGGCAGCGACGCGAAGTCATCACGTCAACGCGCCAATAGTATAATCTTTCTTCCTATGCGCAGAAATTTTGCTTACTTGCGAGGGCGCCTACGCCAGCGATAAGACGGATCGATTTTCATAGGAGACCCACCATGAGAGCTGCATTTTTTGATCGTCAAGGCGCTGCCCAAGAGGTGCTTCAGGTCGGAGCAATGGCTGATCCGGAACCTCGATGCGGCGAGGTTCGTGTAAAGGTCGTGGTATCCGGCCTCAATCCTTCGGACATGAAGACACGCACGGGATTCGCAGGCGCTCCAATGTCCTTTGAACGAATCATTCCACATCAGGACGGGGCCGGCATTATCGACCGTGTTGGACCAGGCGTTCCGAGCAACCGCCTCGGGGAGCGGGTCTGGGTCTATATGGCGCAATTTGGAAGACCGTTTGGCTCCGCCGCCGAGTACGTCGTCGTGCCGTCGGTGCAGGCCGTTCCGCTCGCGGATAGCGTCAGTTTCGAGACTGGTGCGACAATAGGCGTAGCTGGAATGACGGCGCATCGTTGCTTGTTTGCAGATGGAGACATTCGCGGCAAGCGCGTTCTCATACAAGGGGGCGCCGGTGCCGTCGGAAACGCGGCCATTCTCCTTGCAAAATGGGCTGGGGCTTGGGTTGCTGCAACGGTTTCGCGCTCAGAGCAAGCCGAGGTCGCCCGCGCGGCCGGTGCGGATCTTGTGATCAACCGCCACGAGGAAGATGTGGCCCAAAGGCTCAAAGAAGCAACGGCAGGGCGCGGTGTGGACCGCATCGTCGATGTGAACCTGACCACCAACATTGAGGTCGCGATGGGCAGTTTGGCACCCGACGGCGTCGCTGTCGCATACTCTTCCGAGGATCCAACAGGAATGCTGCAGATCCCGTTCATCCCCGCTCTTTTCGGCGGCTTTGCCTTCCGTTTCGTTTACGTTTACAGGATGCCCCAGGCGAGCCTGCTGCTGGCGGCAAACGACATTTCAGCTTGTGCAGCCTCAGGAGCTTACCGTCCCGCGATCGCACTGAGACTGCCTCTTGACCGTATCGTTGAGGCGCATGAAGCACAAGAAAGCGGCAAGATGATCGGCAAGATTTTGCTGGAGGTCCAACCCTGCAAGTGAGACCGGCGAGCTGATGCATCCGTGGCCGGTAGCAAGCGTCAGCCGGGTGATCGAAAGCTCCGCGATTGGCCAGCTCTGAGATGCAGAAGCTCGCGCACCTAGCGAAATGGTTGGCACCCCACTCTGTTGTGCGTTTCATTACTGTCTTCTGAGCATCTGTGCCACGTTCCCGCCCAGGCGAAGCAGGCTTCAGGTGCGCTGTTAAGAGGGCGAGGCGAGCAGGACGCACTGTGAGAGGTGGTTGAACTTGCGTCGGATCCGTCTGGGAATTTCGTCGGCCGGAACAAGTAATCCAAACGTTTAGCTGACCCTACGAGCGTATGATTTCGTTTTTGGCCGATGCCTTTATGCTGCCAACGCGTCCCGAAAGCGGATGCATAAGATCCCCTATCGTCGGCGCTGACAGCGCTTCGTATCTACACCATAAAAAGGACTGACCATGTCTCGTCTCGTAACTCTTGCATTTTTTGCCGCCGTGTCCACGATTTCGCTTGCAGGCTCCGGTCACGCTGACAGCTTGATCATGAACACCGCACCCGAAATCGAAAAGACACTGTCCAACTACAATCGTCCATTCGCTGTTCGTTATCTCGAAGACTACGATAATTCGAAGTTCGACAATACCACTGGCATTGACGCTGAGGCAGCTCGCAGCAACGAGGGCGTTAAGCACATCCGCGCGTCGATTAAGGCGAACAAGCGACTGGCGGAAAAGCTGAAGTCTCGCGGTGTCGACGTAAAGGATATCGTTGATGCGGAGCAAGCAGCCGATGGCAGCATCATCTTCTCCGTAAACTGATCGAGCAATCGTCACCGGGCGCGCGGATGAACGCCATCCCCCGCCTGGGGACAGCCCGGCCCAAACAAAACAAGGAGTATCGCCTGGCCTTCGCGAGCGTCGAAGAAAGCCCCGGATTCACACCGCAGCACATTATGTGGTTTCAAATGTCACGATTTCGATGATGCAGACACGGGCACCTTGCCTCTGAAACTGATAATATGCGGGCGCCTCCGTAATTGGCCATGGATATCCTCGATCGTTCATTTTAATGAAAGCATCTTTCAGAAATGACGCTTTCGTAACGACCGTATCTAAAACACAATGTCCTCCCACCCAACTCCAGGAGCGAGATCGATGCAGGCATCGTTGTTGAATTTTGAGGAAGTCGTAGCTGAGCTTGCTGACACGGTTATTTTCTGCCCTGGACACCGGACTTCTCTCTCAAGCGGCTATCGAGTCGGCCATGCGCGAATGGCACCACATTTGCGCGGCAAGCGCGGCTTGGCGAAGAACGATATCGAGCAGCGACCCGTTGACAAAGGAAAGGATGCATACGGCAGGAGCACAGGCTCGAAGGGACACTGAACTCATGGATCGCTGGCAAGCTATGAAGGTCTTCGTCAAGGTTGCAGAAGCCGAGAGTTTCGCTGATGCAGGCCGCCAGCTGCATATGAGTCCACCGGCGGTAACGCGCATTGTTTCTGCACTGGAGGAGACCATCGGGACGCGTCTACTGACGAGGACAACACGCTCGGTCAAGCTGACGGAAGCTGGAGCGCGGTATGTTTCGGACTGCCAACGGCTTCTTGGTGAGTTGGCAGAGGCGGAAGCTGCCGCAGCCGGTGCATATGCGAAACCCACCGGTACGCTGACCGTGACCGCATCGGTGATGTTTGGTACAGCGTTTATCCTTCCGATCATCACCGAGTACCTGGACAACTATCCCGGGGTCGTGGCCCGCGGGTTGTTTGTCGATCGTGTCGTCAACATAGTCGACGAAGGCGTTGATGTAGCCATTCGGATCGGCCACCTGCCTGATTCAGGTTTTACGGCAATTCGCGTTGGCCAGGTCAAGAGAGTGATCTGTGGCGCGCCAGCCTATTTCGAGGAGTTTGGGGTTCCCACCGCGCCCGCCGACTTGTCTCGGCATCGCATTGTTGCCACGACAAGCGCTTGGACATCTCTGGAATGGCGGTTCGGCTCCGGACAGAAATCATCAATTTCCGTCAATCCGCGTCTATCGACAAGCACCAATGAGGCCGCCATATCAGCAGCAGAGAATGGTTGGGGCTTGACAAGGGTTTTATCCTATCAGATCGCACCACAACTTGAGACTGGTCTGTTGCAGACGGTATTGTCTGATCATGAGGAAGAGCCTTTGCCTATTCATGTCGTCCATACCGATGGTCGCCACGCCTCCGCAAAGGTTCGCAGTTTTATTGACTTTGCGGTAGCAAGGCTGCGTTCCAACAGGCATTTCAACTGATGGCGAGGACGATGATCTAGGCTAGGCCGGTCAGGTGCATGTTGTTGACGATGATGGCAAGTTCTGCAACCGCAAGCGACATCCCGAACGATATCAGACGTTCCTCTGAGACGTTTGCAGTGTCCGAATCCCTGGTTTCCAGCCCGACAGCGTATTTTACCATGGCGTCCGCGATAACATTGAAGCTTGCGCCCCGCTTAGCTGCGTCAATCTCTGCGCCAGTGAGGCCCAGCGCCCCGGCTTTCTCTTCGAGCAGCGACAGCCGCACGGGATCTTGTCGGAAGGACGCGAGCGCAATTTCTACTTGAACGCGCATGACAGTTGTGAGGGTACTTCTCGTCATATTGGCTCCTTTATCCGCTCTTTGTCGGCAGTTCGGCCTCGATCCGTCCAGGAGTCACATTGGTAGACTGGCCGGTGTAAGAACAACATATCTCCACCGCGCATAATGTTTAACGAAGCTTATCGGAAATTCTTTCTTCCCCAACCCGCAACAATGTCGTTGTTGCTTGACAAAACCACGAGGCCCAATCTCCATGGGGATTAGAGACGTTCGTCCCGGTCGGCATGCCATGAAGGTCTTACAGACTGACCCCGAATGGATACTAAGGAGGCATGTGGCAGGAGTTATTTATTCGCAGTCCCTGAGGCCCTCCCTCAAGAACTCGATAAATTTCTGAGTCTTTGCTGGAAGTAACCGCGTCGCTGTGACAACATAAACCAGTCCAGGCTCGCCGATCCAATCGGGCAAAACAGGCATCAATGTGCCAGCCATGAGTTCCTCGGCAACGATCCGTTCAGGGACAAAAGCGAGCCCCTCTCCAAGGACAGCTAACCGCCGGATCATCGCTATGCTGTTCATGCGATACCGGCTCGCGGGCTTTACGATTTCTGTCTTACCAGCCTTGTTGAGAATCCAGCGGGGCGTCGTTGCCATCGCCAGACACTGATGCGAACCCAGTTCTCGAGGATGGGAAAGCTCTCCGACATGTTCAAGATATGTCGGCGAAGCGTAGAGGCGAGGTAGGTATCGAGCAATCACACGAGTAATCAAGCCCGGCGCATCCGGCGCACCCATTCGCACCGCGAGATCAAAAGGCTCGTTGATGAGGTCCACGTTGCGAGGCGTCAAATCAAGCTCGAGGGACAGGCCAGGATGTTGTTTCAGGAAATTTTGCAGTAACGGCGCAAGATACGTGATTCCAAATTCTGCGGAAAGCGACATTTTCAACACGCCCGTCATTTGGCTCGCCAGATCACCGAATTCCTCGTGAACCAGTTGCGCTTCCTCCACGATCGATTTGCTGCGTTCAAAATACCTCCGGCCCGCTTCCGTAAGATTGACCTGTCGTGTGGTGCGGTGGAGCAAGCGCAACCCGATCGATTTTTCAAGTGCATCGATCCGCCTGGATAAAGTTGAGCTCGGGATACCGAGCTTGGCGCCTGCGCCGCGAAAACTGTTGGCTTTCACAACCGCCACAAATAGCGCCATGTCATTGAGGTCGTTCGTCATGGTTCTTAATTGTCCCGTTAATGCATCGGTGTGCTGCAATTGTATATCTACTTAATCAACGAAACGACATCTACATTGAGCACAACAATCAGTTTTCGAACGGAAATTGATTTCGGCCAGAGTTATAGTGGCAGGGGCGCGCCTGCGATATTGTGCGTAATCCTGTAAAAGGAGCAAAAGTTATGTCTTCCATTTGGACGCCAGCTAGATTGGGTGAAATCGAGCTCGCAAATCGCCTCGTCATGGCGCCGATGACGCGCAGTCGGGCTCTGCCGAACGGGGTGCCTGGCCCATTGGCGGCCGAATACTATTCTCAACGTGCCGCCGTGGGGCTGATAGTCAGTGAAGGAACCCAACCGTCTGATGACGGCCAAGGATATGCGCTGACGCCTGGGGTGTACACCGACGCCCACGTGGCGGGATGGAAGAAGATTACGGACGCAGTTCATGAGAAAGGCTCACGAATCTTCGTACAGCTCATGCATGTCGGGCGGCTTTCTCATCCGGACAACACCCCGCACCATCGACAGGCGCTCGCTCCCTCAGCAATCGCTCCGAACGAAAAAATCTTCACCCTTACAGGACTTCAGACGGTTCCGGAGCCGCGGGCAATGACGGCGCAGGATATCCGGCAGACGATTGCCGACTTCGCCAACGCAGCAAAGCGCGCGGTTGAGGCTGGCGCTGATGGTGTCGAAATACATGGGGCGAACGGATATCTTGTCCAGCAGTTCATCGCCCCGAACGCCAATCAACGCACCGACGAGTATGGCGGCAGCGTCGAAAACCGCGCACGCTTTGCCATTGAGACAGCCCGTGCGGTTGCAGATGCGATCGGCGCAAATCGTACGGGCATCCGCATCTCGCCTCACGCGACGCTTGGAGGTCTTCAGGAGGGACCGGAGGGACCGGACCTTTATCGCTACCTCGTCGGCGAGCTCGACAGGGCCAAGCTCGCATACCTTCATGTGATGCAGCTGGGTGATGAAGCACTTCTCGGCGATCTTCGCAAACTCTGGCATCAGTCCCTGATAGTCAACCGACCCGGTCGGGCAGTAGAAGACATCGGCGCCGATGTTGCCAAGGGGAACGCGGATCTCGAGTCGTTCGGACAACTGGTGCTTTGCAACCCCGATTTCGTTGAGCGAGTGAGAAGCGGACAGCCCATGAACACAGCCGACCGCTCGACTTTTTATGGGGGCGGCGAGAAGGGGTATATCGATTATCCATCTGCCCGGGTCGCCGCCGCTCAGTAATCCGCTAATAGCCACTCAAGCTGATGCACTCGACGACGGCTTAGGAAGGGTCGTCGTCCTTGCGTTTGCTTCGGTCGTTGCGGACAACACTGGATTATCGCGGTGTGTAAGCAGCGCGATAATCCTTGCGATCGTCTCCGTCCCCGCATGATCTAGTCGCGGCTGATTTTTTACGGGGCAATGGGACAGCCTTCGATGCTCACGGGCGAACTGTGCGACAGCCCGCGCCATTTGCCTGCATGGGCGACCACCCGCTCGACCTCGTCTACGTAGACCCGGCTGCTTCTACGTCTTGCCCCCACAGACCAGACCGATCAAGCCGCTACGAGATCGCGGATTTATCCGCTACTTGACCGCGCTCGGAAATGACCCAGCCAGATGATCAACAAAGGCCCTCACGGCTGCCCCCATTCCCCGCCCTGTCGACATAAGAGCGGTGATGGTTGTCTCCGCCGCGATCCAGCCTGGCAGGACGTTTTTCAGTTTTCCGCACTCAACTTGTTGCTTGCACACGTAAAACGGAAGCGCGGCAATTCCGAGCCCGTCTTCAGCGGCTATCCGGATCGTGTCCATGCATGCCCCGGCGAGACGAGGGGACAACTCAACATCCTGTTCCCTGCCTGAGGGTAAGTGCCGCAATCTCCAACCCAGACCACCTTTTTCTCGGCGGAAGAACAGGCTCTGATGCCGGGAAAGATCGGCCGGCTTTATAGGTTCTCCTTTTTCGATAAGATAGGATGGTGCTGCAAACAAGCCCCAGGTGACCTTGGCAAGCGGCCGTTGGACAAGCCGTGAATTCGGTAAATCACCGCCATGCGCTCGAATCGCAACGTCATAATTCTCCGCGATGATGTCGACGAAATGGTTGACTGCGTGTTGGACAAGGCTGATCTTCGGATGGTTGACAAGGAAGGAGTTTATCATTGCCGGCATAGCATGCTGGGCGATCGCAGTGGCAGTCGTGTAACGCACCACTCCCGCCGGATCGGTTAGGCGAGATTTCATCGCTATCTCTGCAACATTGGCGCTTTCGACGGTCTCAACGGCGTGGCGGTAGAATTCCAATCCAGCCTCTGTCAAAGAGATCTGCCTGGACGACCGACGAAGCAATGTCACTCCCAGCTGTTGCTCAAGCTGCTTGATCCTGACGCTCAGGGTCGACGTCGGCAAGTCCATGATACGGCCTGCCGCTGTAAAGCCGCCGTTGTCGACGATGGTAACGAAATAACGGAAATCGTTCATGTCGATCATGACTGTGTCCCCTTTCCATCAGGCGCCGAAGCGGACCGGCTGCCCATGACTATGGCAACCCAAGCTCTGCATCGCGTATCCGTTCACCGTAGTCCGAAGCCCAGACACCTCTCGCGCAGCGGTTCTCCCTTCTGCCATCTCAATACAATTCAAACCGACAGGCTGCCCTTCGTGCGCCACAAGCCTGTAGCGTTTCCGACATCGTCGATGGCCGTTTCTCGAACAAGGTCCTGTCGCCCTTGATGGCTAAATACGCGTGTGATTTCATCGCGCTCTTGCGCAGATTAATAGCAAAAGGCGCATCACCAGGGAGCCATGGCCTGCCCTGAAACGAAAGATGTTCCGGACGGGACCACATTCTCCATGAGCCTGTTTGGGTGGTCCGACGGTTTAGCCTTCGTGGCCCCTCAAACTACCAGGATGAAATTCGAAGTTCATACCATTCAATCCTGTGCTTGTTCAGTTTAAACCTTTGCCAACAGCGCTTGCGCTTGCCCTCTGCCTTTGATTGACCGCCAGCGCGAACTCCGAACCAATCGTTGTTCCGCAAAAAGTAATGGTGCCTTTCCCGTTTTGTCGATTAACGCTTGGAAGCTTTTAGGGAAACCTGTGGGAACGGGAGCACAACCCGAGTTGATCATTTTATGGAGCCAAGATGCATAACAAAGCGTTCACCCCGGAGAATTCCGCCTTGTTGCTGATCGATCATCAACTTGGGACGATGTCGTGGACACATTCTCATGACATCAATCTCGTCAAGGCTGCGGCAATCAAACTTGCTCGAATCGCAAAGGCTGCAGGACTACCAACAGTCTTCACGTCAAGCATGGAAGATCACGCACAAGGTCCTCTTTTGCCGGAACTGCGGGAGATACTGCCGGAGGCATTCGATGCACGTATCAAGCGGCCCGGCGTCGTAAACGCCATGCATTATGAAGCTTTCAATCGTGCGGTGCGAGCGACCGGTCGCAACAAGCTGTACGTGGCAGGCATCACCACGGAGATCTGTGTTCTTTTCCCGGTCCTGCAGATGCTTGATGAAGGCTACGAGGTGCAGGTTGCCGCAGACGCGTCGGCTTCCTACACCAAATTTGGTGACGATCTTGCGCTTCGCCGTATGGAAAAGGCAGGAGCAATCATCACAACGCACGATCAGATCGTCTCCGAACTGGCAGTTGACTGGACGACGCCAATTGGTCATGCATTATCGGGTATCCTCGCCTATCACTGAGCAATCACCTGCAGGTATTGCCCGAATTAATGGCGTGCGCTTGTCATGACGAGATCTGCGTCACTCGGGCACGTCTGGCATTAAGCGATCACGACCAAACGAGGACATTGGGATGAGCAGCGATACACCCCCGGGTATTGAACCGTATGAGGCTTCTGCGGGTGGTTGGGGTGCATTGCGCGCGGTCGCACGAACACTAAAGGAGCAGCAGGTCGTCTTCAAAGGCGCCGCTACTCTGTTGAAGGCCAATCAGCCGGACGGGTTTGATTGCCCAGGATGTGCGTGGCCGGACCCGGACCATACGTCAGCATTCGAATTTTGTGAGAACGGCGCGAAAGCGATAACCTGGGAATCGACAAAGAAGCGCGCCGGGCCTGACTTTTTTGCCCACTATCCTGTCTCCCAGCTCTGGACCTGGAGTGATCATCAGCTTGAGGACGCAGGGCGTCTGACTCACCCGATGATTTACGATCATGACAGCGATCGTTTCATCGCAATTGCCTGGGACGATGCGTTTTCGAAGATCGCTTCCGAGTTGCGCGCACTTGCAGATCCAAACTTCGCGGAATTCTATACGTCAGGACGAGCGTCCAACGAAGCTGCTTTCCTTTACCAGCTTTTCGTCCGCGCATATGGGACCAACAATTTCCCCGACTGCTCCAACATGTGCCATGAAGCAACATCCGTCGGCCTTCCGAAATCGATCGGGGTCGGCAAGGGAACGGTCGAACTTGTCGATTTCAATCATTGCGATTTGATCATTTCGATCGGACACAACCCCGGAACCAATCACCCGCGCATGATGACCACGCTGCACGATGCGTCGCGTCGCGGCGTACCGATTCTTGTGTTCAACCCGTTGCGGGAGCGCGCACTCGAACGCTTCACGGCCCCGCAGAATCCGATTGAGATGTTGACCAATTCAGCTACTCCAATCGCGGCTGCCTACCATCAGGTCAAACCGGGTGGCGACGTCGCACTCCTCAAGGGCCTAATGAAGCTAATCTTTGAACGAGACGAGCAGGCTGTCAGCGAGGGGCGCAGCAGCGTGCTGGACCAAGATTTCATCATCGAGCACACGCTGGGCATAGACGCGCTGCGCGCCGACGCTGCCGAGACGGACTGGTCCTTCATTTATCAAAAGTCCGGCCTTGCACCCAATGAGTTCGAGTCCGCGGTTGATGCCTATTTGCGCGCAGAACGGGTGATCATCTGTTACGGGATGGGCATAACGCAACATGCGACAGGAACGGAGATCGTCCAACAGCTCGCCAATCTGTTGATGCTCCGGGGCAACATCGGCAAGCAGGGCGCTGGATTGTGCCCGCTTCGAGGTCATTCGAACGTGCAGGGCGATCGCACGGTCGGGATCACGGAAATTCCTAACGCGGCGTTGCTCGACGGCATGGAGGCTGCTTTTGGCTTCCGGCCCCCTTCGGAAAAGGGACATAATGCGGTAGAGGCGATCGAAGCGATTCGCCTTGGCAAATCCAAGGCTTTAATTTGCCTTGGGGGTAACCTGGCAGTCGCAATGTCTGATCCTGATGTGACATTCCCCGCGATGCGCAAGCTGGACCTTGCCGTGCATCTTGCTACCAAGCCTAACCGCTCTCACCTTCTTACCGCAAGGACGACGATCCTGTTGCCGGTTCTCGGCCGCACGGATCGGGATGTTCAGGAGGCGGGGGTTCAATCCGTCACCGTCGAGGATTCTATGTCCATGATACATGCCTCCAAAGGCTTTCTTGAACCACCCAGCAAGGAGCTGAAGTCGGAGCCTGCCATCATTGCTGGCATGGCCAAAGCAACGTTGGGGGACCGTTACGACATCGATTGGGATGGGCTCGTAGCCGATTATGACCGGATCCGTGAGAAGATCGAAGTTGTTTTCCCCGATTTTCACGACTTCAATATACGCGTGCGCAAGCCAGGCGGATTTCGCCTGGATATCCCAGCGTCACGGCGCGAATGGAGCACGCCTTCAGGGAAGGCTAACTTCATTGTCGCGCGCAATTATGCTGACCCGCGCATGAATGTCGCAGGAGCCCTTGTGCTGACGACATTGCGTAGCCACGGCCAGTACAACACCACGATCTATAACCTGGATGACCGTTATCGAGGTGTGTTTGGCCGCCGGGACGTGCTGATGATGAACAAGAGTGACATGGGGTCACGCGGCATATCGCATGGCGACAGGGTCGTGATCACTTCGATCGCCGAGAATGATGTCGACGAGCAGAAGATTATCGAAGGCTTCATCGCCATCGAGTACAATATTCCAGTAGGCTCGGTTGCCGGATATTATCCCGAGATGAACCGGGTCATTGCACTGTCTGACTTTGATCCGCAATCTGGTACGCCATCTTACAAGGGTGTGCCGGTAACCGTCAGATCAATGTCTACAAGTGCAAATGTCAGCGCTTAGGCTGATCAAAAACGTTGCACGTCCGCCAGATCGGCTGTCAATCTCCGCCTGGAGCGGCAACCTGGAACGCAGAAATCGGCTCAAAGACGCCAGTTCGAGCGGATGATAGGCCTTTTCTCTATGCGCTGCGCTCATGAGGAGTTTGCCGTTGCAGATGCGGAAATATTATGTATCTCTCCGGCAAAGGCCATCTGCCGTGATTTGCTGATTGGCTTTAAGTCCATGCCTTATGTCATGCGCTACGGTGATTTCCCCGATTGAACTCTTGTCCGCCGACGATCTTGGCCGGCGCTATGGAGTGTCTCGATCATTGTTGACGACTTGGCGTCGTCAATATCGAAGCGGTCTTTTGAGCGTTTCTGCATCGACGAGCTTCGTGCCGCTTTCGATTTCGCCGCCGCCGGCGGCGTTCCCCGAGATGACCGCTCCGCTCCGGTCGGAGGGCGACAAGATGATTGAGATCGGCCTGCCGGATGGTCGTCGCCTGACGATCCCGTCCTCGCTTGATCCCACCATCCTCGCCCGTCTTCTACCGGTTCTGGATGCGTCATGATCGCCTTTCCAGCTGGGGTGAAGGTATGGATTGCAGGCGGCGTGACGGACATGCGTTGTGGCATGAACAGCCTGGCGCTGAAGGTGCAACAAGGCCTTGGTCGCGATCCTCATGGCTGTGAGGTCTTCTGCTTCCGGGGGCGCAAAGGTGATCTGATTAAGGTCCTGTGGCATGACGGGATCGACATGTCGCTTTACCTGAAGCGGCTGGAAGCTGGGAAGTTCGTCTGGCCGGTCAGCCAGAGCGGATCGGCCGCCGCGGTTTCGGCAGCACAGCTCGGCTATCTCCTGGAAGGGATCGACTGGCGCAACCCGCGCTGGGCGCAGCGGCCTTCGAAGGCAGGCTGATCGCTTTCATTATACTGTTTTTGTTGGGCGTTCGGCACGCGGCATGGTAGCTTTCGGCCGTGGATGACGCACTTTGGAAATATGCTGTTCATGGAATTGTAATCGAAGGAGCAAAGCTGAAGGTGGCTTGACCGACGAAAAACATACCAATCTCCCGCATTGGTGCTGGCAGATCCAGACAGGACAAACCGAAGGCTGAATTTGGCATTATTCGCCGACGAGAAGAATGGTTTTGTCCTACCGAGCCTCCGCCAACGAAAGCGGGATTTTGGTGCTGCCGATGCGAAGAGCGGCGACCGTATGTGAGTTTGGGCTGGTGGAAGCGACCAGTCAGATATTGAGCTCAAGCCTGGATACTGAAACGAAGGGAGCACTAAACATGCCTATTTGAAACCGCTTTACGTTAATGGGCCCATGTGAGTTCACCTGCCGGGACTGCGAGAGGATTAGCCAGCCGCCGGCTCCCTTCCATGCCACACCGCTCGGATGGGCAGGACCGAACCTGCTGGCGACGATCCTGTTCGAGAAGTTCGGCCAGCATCAGCCGTTGAACCGCCAAGCCGAGCGCTGTGCCCGGGAAGGTGTCGACCTCAGTCTTTCCACGCTGGCCGATCAGATCGGGGCCTGCGCGACGGCGTTGCAACCGATCCCATGACCTGAATCCGTGCTCATGTGCTGGCCGCCGAACGGCTGCATGGCGACGACACCACCGTTCCATTCCTGGCCAGGGGCGCAACAAAGCAGGCAAGGTTATGGACCTACGTTCGCGACGACCGCCCCTTCGCAGGTGTCGCGCCTCCCGCAGCACTCTTCCACTTCTCTCCCGATCGCGAGAAGACCCATCCAAATCGACATCTCGCCGGATGGCATGGCACACTGCAAGCCGATGTCTATGGCGGCTACAACGATCTCTATCGTACCGACCGCAGCCCCGCGCCGGTGCTCAGCGCGCTCTGCTGGAGCCATGCGCGGCGCAAGTTCTTCGAACTCGCTGACATCGCCGGCAACGTGCGCAAGGGCAAACCTGCTCACGAGATATCGCCGGTCGCGCTTGAGGCTGTCGCCCGCATCGACGCACTCTTCGACATTGAGCGCGGTATAAACGGGACGTCCGCCGAGGAGCGACTGGCAGCGAGGCAGTTGCATGCTCGTCCGCTCGTCGAAGAACTGCACGACTGGCTCATGGCCCAGCGCGCTCAGATGTCGAAGCACAATCCCGTCGCCAAGCGATCAACTACATGTTCGAGAAAGAGGGCCGCTGGGAAGCCTTCATCCGGTTCCTCGATGACGGCAAGCTTTGCATCTCGAACAATGCGGCAGAGCGCGCCCTGCGCGGAATCGCTCTGGGAAGAAAGGCCTGGCTATTCGCCGGTTCCCAGCGCGGCGGAGAGCGCGCTGCCTTCATGTATTCCCTGATCGTCACAGCCAAAATGAGTGATATCGATCCGCAGGCTTGGCTAGCCGATATCCTCGCCCGCATGCCCAACCTGCCCGTATCACGGCTGCCGGAACTGTTGCCTTGGAACTGGTCCGCCGTGGGCAGCGCCCGGCAGAGAGCAGCTTGATGGCGCGCCCGACGGATGTCTACACGATCGTTTATGTGCTTCGCTGATCGGCGAGAACCTCGAACTCCTCCAGGAGATCGCCAGCAACTCAGACAACATCGATTACGGCGAGATGATCCATGCCCATGACGGCAGCGAAGAGGGCATCACGATCTTCACCGACCGGGGCATCGAGAGCTTAAAGGAATTCTTCGCCGATATCCGCACCTGCGAGGGCGGTGTCCGGCAATTCCTCGTCGATGAGCAATGTGATCCCGAAAGGGTCGAACGCATCATGGCAGACGAGCCGAGATCATAAACCCGCGGCCTACGCCGGATGGATACTTCCTTCCAACCGACGGCACAAAACATAGCGCTTGGCTGGTTTCCAAAGTTCAAGAGCCGTCGATTTTAGCGGCACCTTGCTCCTTGCCGGAAGGCGTTCAATGATTCCGATTTCTTCTCTCGCTAGTCAGAACGGCGTCCGTCCGCTCCAATCGACGTCCGGGAACACCTGATGCGAGAGCACCTCCCAATGTTACATGGACCAATCGTCTTATTGCGTTTGTGATGATGATGCCTCTCCGCGCAATGACACCGAAATAGGCGGAGCGAAAAATTCCCACGCAAAAGCATGTGGGATATCAATGATCAGAACTATCGAAGGCGATCATGCTAGGAGAAAGCTGGTTGTCGCAGGGGCCGGCGCCATTGGACTGACGCTTGCAGCCCGTCTTGGGCTATCCCGACAAGATGTCCATTTGATTGCCCGGGGCAGCAGTCTGGACACCATACGGCGAGATGGAATCCGCCTTATCGATATGGAAGGACTCCATCACGTCGCGATCAAAACGACGTCGGCCGAGGATGGCGATGCTGCCGAATTCTTGTTCCTGTGCTCGAAGTCGCAGGATCTTCCTGCACTTGCAGCAAGCGTCGCTCATCTTGTAACGCCTGCAACCGCGGTCGTGCGAGTGATCAACGGCATGCCCTGGTGGTATTTTGAAAGATTGGCGGGCAGTTGGGAGGGCATGCAGATCAGGAGCGTCGACCCGGCCGGGGTGCTCAAAGCCTGCATACCCTCCCACAATATCATCGGCACAACGACGATGGTCACGGCCGAGCGCAAAGAACCCGGTGTGGCGCTCACGTTCAACCCACTCCAGATGACGTTGGGCGAGAACAACGACATATTATCGGAAAGAGTCGATCAGCTTGGCTCCATTCTCGAGGGTGCTGGTTTCAACGTGAGCAAGACGGCGCGTATCCGCGACGCAGTCTGGACAAAAGTCGTCCGCAATCTCATCTCAAACCCGGTGACAGCCATTACCGGCGCGACACTGCGTCAGAACTTTGGAGATGCCCACCTCGTCGCCATTAGTCGGCAGATGCTAGACGAGGCGTTGCCGTTAATAGCAGCCTATGAATCCCGCGTTGAGGTCGAACCAGCACAGATCATTGAGAGCGGCCGAAGGCTTGGCGATGTGAAAACATCGATGTTGCAGGATCTGGAACGCGGGAACGAGCTTGAACTCGCTTCGATTTGCGATGCTGTTCTTGAGCTCGCAGACCTTCGTGGCATCCCGATGCCAGTCACTCGAGCGGTAAGCGACCTCGCGCATTTCAAAAGTAATCGAAGCGCAGGCGTGGTCGCGGCGTGAGAACACCCTTAGTGGCAGATAAGGAAGACGAAAAGTGTACGCATCCATCAACGGGACTGAGATTTTCTTCGACATAGAAGGCGGCGGGCTCCGTGAAATCGACGGCAGGCTTTATGAGCATCCGACGATTTTCGTCCTTCATGGGGGGTTAGGCTTCGACCACGGCTATCTTCGTGATGGTCTAAGTCGCCTAAGCGACATAGCTCAGATAGTCTACGTCGACCTACGGGGACAGGGCAGATCCGGTCGCCCCCCTCTTGCAACTTCGACTTTGGAGGCCATGGCGGACGACGTGGCTGAACTGATCAGGTACCTCGGCGTGCGGAAGCCATACCTGTTCGGCCATTCCGCTGGCGGTTTCGTTGCGATGTTGCTTGCATTGCGGAACCCTGGACTTATTGGTGGGCTGATTTTGTCGGGGACGTCGCCCACGGTCGCGCCGGTCCGGGATGAAAGCGGCGAACCTGCTCCCTCTCTCGCCGACAGGGCCTCTCCTGATGCACTAGCGGCGGCCGCAAAAGTCTTCTCCGGAGAGATCACTATGGATACCGTAGCGACGTTCTTCGACAAAGTTGGACCCTACTATGCCGGACCGGACCATCCCGAATTGACCGCGCGTTTGATGCGTCCCACGACACAGAACGTGGATATGATGCGTCATTTCATGACCAAGCTTGCGCCGACCTACGACCTCATGGAGCGGCTTTCGGAAATAGCTCCGCCTGTGCTCGTGCTCGTAGGCGCTTATGACTGGGTCTGCCCGCCACGAGCGGGCCGGGCGATCGCAAACGGCGTACAACACGGCAAGCTGGTCGAATTCCAACATTCCGGGCATTTCGTGTTTTCTGAAGAACCATCAAAGTTCCGATCTGAAATCGAGGACTTTTTCGCAAGCAGCACCGCGCCCGGCTGGTATTAGTCGTCGCGGAAGTGCGCCTGCACTTGCGGGAACGTGACGACCAAAAGGCGGACCGCGTCAGCGACCCGGTCCGCCTCTTGCGTATTTCGAAGATATCGAACTCCATCGAAACGATTCGTCCGACCGTTCGATCTGATAGCCGCGGATGTGGCGACCGTGATAAGCCCGTTACCAAGAGGGATCCAGGGACTCTCACCGGTCACGTTTGCTGGGGATGCAATCCGCTTCGTTATGGATCGCCATCGGTCCAGGCTCGCGTCCTCAAGCTTAGCTGCGAGCCGTTGCTCGAAAAGTTCAACGCGTTCGGCTTCATCTTAATCGTCAAGGATTGCGCCGTCGATCCATTATTCGAACAGATTCATGGCGACGTCGTAAATTCGGCTGTCTTGCACAGTTCGTGGGAACAGTTCGTCCTGATGCGACGCTATGTAATTCGAAAATTTCTCTGCGTATTCGTCAAGCTGCCCGCACGCCGTGTTTCCGAGTTCCGCCCTGAACGACTTGATGATCACCTCCCATGGTACATTATGGATATCACCGGAGTCGAAAATCACGAGACCGACTGGATGGTGGTTCGACAACTGGAAAATCTTGTTATCGCCGGTGAAGTGGCGTTCTTCCCGCCTCCCATCGTAGACACCGGTAGCAGTCGTGGCTGAATCTGCGGCAAGCACGACGGCTAGCCGATTCATGATGCAAATTTCCGATGTCATGCAACCCTCCGGTCAATAACGGGAAGCGCGATTCTAAGTTCGCTTGCAAGTAGTATGAACAACAGATTCAGTCTCGACTGTCCGTCGTTAGTAGCCGTAAGTTCAAACCCATTTTCAAGGTTTGATCGTTTCATCTAAGGAAGAGTCCTGAGCGCGCCATCAGGACCATGAGAAGAAAACCATCCACTACGCTCTACTGTGGCGGGGATGCAAACCCATCTGGATCGCCCACTTCTGAAGAAACGGATTTGATGAGGCTATCCAGCGCTCTCCTGACTCCAGCATTCTTCACCCGAGCGAGGTCGCCGGAGGGGTACATAACGTCTGATCGGCGCCATTTTCAAAAACTCAATCCTCCCTCCTTAATCGACGGGCGGGCCGTCGGGGCTAGTTTCGATAGCGAAGCTCGAAGTCTGCGCGCCTGGTCCGAAGAGCATAAGCCTGTGGATTGCCGACCTGACCTCATCGCACGAACCGAAATGTTGATTGTCCAGATCGTGCACGTGGAACTTCACCGCAATGAACCTCAAACGGTTGTCGTTTGGCACGACGATGCCGACGGGCTCTCCCGCATACTCAATCACTTCTTTCTTCATTAGGACTCCAGCTTGCCAGGGGGCAGGCGATTGATTTGTAAAGGGCTCATCGTCATTGGGTGCTCCTGCCGGATCTCCCCGCCCAATGCAGACGGAGCGTCTGGCACGGGCATGTCGAATACCTGAGGCATAGGCATCCGAGCGTCGAACACATTCTGATTAAGCATTGCGCCGTCGAAAGGGCAGCCGCAATGTTGGCAACTGGACGGCAGACTTGGTCCATCACCGGCTTGACGTCATCTACCATCGATGATGGGCAGCCACCGCTGCCTTTAGACAAGCAGCAAAGCCGAGCCGCCCATCATCGGAAATCTCTGGAACATTGCTCCGGCCGAAATCCACTCAAGGACGCACCCTAAGGATCTGCCGGTGGCTCGAAAATGGTCATAGTTGGCAATGGATCATTGAATTTAAAGGAACGGTCGCGGGCTTTACGCCGGCGATACTCACCTCATATCAACAGGAGAGCTTTGTTCCGCTGGCAGTCCTCCGTTGCCGGTTGGAAAGACAAACGATCGCCCGTCATGGATAACGCGCCAATGACAGGATTAACCCAATTTGGCGGAAATGTCATGGGCCGGAAATGTGCCGTGGCGACTATGGAACATTCCGCGTGGGGTAGCGAACGAGCCGAAGATGACCGCCTCTGTGCCTCGACGGTATCAGACCCGCAAGTGGGCGGGTCAACTTTGTAAGCTCAGAGTCCACATACAGTAACTTCGATTAGAGGTGTCAAACATGACTGAAACGACCGCTACGTTCAAGGCCGGAGACCAGGAGCTTAAGCTAGAGCCTCGGTACGATTTTATCGTTTGCGGCTCAGGGTCTTCTGGATCGGCGCTCGCAGGAAGGCTGGCTGAGAACGGCAATGCAAGCGTTCTAGTCCTGGAGGCAGGCGGCGGCGACAATGTCGACGATATCATGAACCCGGCAGCATGGCCCAAGCTTAGAGGCGGGACCCATGAATGGGGCTACAAGGCTTTGGCCAATCCCGCGCTCCACGGGCGCACGATCCCCATGGCTATGGGCAAGGTCCTTGGCGGTGGTTCCAGCATCAATGTGATGGTGTGGTCGCGTGGACACAAGCAAGACTGGGATCATTTCGCATCAGAAGCCGACGACCCCTCTTGGAGTTATCAGGCAATCCTTCGTCTTTATAAACGGATCGAAGATTGGCACGGGGCGGCTGATGCATCTCGCCGTGGTACATCAGGCCCCGTCTATCTGGGTTCTTCCAAAGCTCCAGCACCGCTGGCACAAGCTGCAACCGAGGCATTTGTCTCGGCAGGCTTGACCCAGTACGACGATGCCAATGGAATTATGATGGAAAAGGAAGGTGGCATAGCACCGACGAATACCATTATTCGCAATGGCAAGCGGCAATCGATATTCCGCAGCTATCTTTATCCGATCCGTGATCAAGCCAATCTTACCTTAGTCACAGGGGCCTTGATGACCAAGGTTGTCATAGACGGGAGGAAAGCCACTGCGGTGGAGTTCCTGCTGAACGGTGACCTGCATCGAGTGGAAGCCAATTGCGAAATTATCCTTTCGCTTGGTGCGATCAACACACCGAAGATCCTTATGCTTTCTGGCGTCGGGAATACGGATCATCTTAAAGCCATCGGGATCGTAGCAAAACAGCACCTTCCTGGCGTCGGAGAGAACTTCCAAGACCATTTCATGGCGCCCTGCGTCTGGCAAGCTCCTGAAGCCCTCGCCTGGAGTGATAGTCTTACCGACGCAACAGCGATCTGGAAAAGTGATCCAAAGCTGGACAGGCCAGATTTCCAGTCATTTGTCGTAACCGCCGGGTATGCAAGTCCTCAAGCCGCGGCTCAGCCGCTCCCCCCGAATTGCTGGTCTTTGACCACAGCGATCCTGCGAACGGCGAGCCCAGGTAGGCTGCGCCTTCAGGCAGAAGATCCCTTCCGGCCGCCTGATATCGACACGCATTTTCTGGCGAGCGACGAGGACAAGCGCCGCCTACGAATGTGCATCGAGTTCTGTAGAGATGTCGGGAACGACCCGGCGCTTGCACCGTTCAGACAGAGAGAAATTCTTCCAGGTTCTTCGGCGGCTGAGGCGGTAGACAACCTGATGCGCAACGGTACGGTCAGCCACTCGCACCAGAGTTGCACCGCGAAGATGGGTCGCGATGATATGTCTGTCGTGGATGGACAGCTGCGCGTGTATGGAATTGACAACCTCCGCGTAGCCGATGCGTCAATCATGCCTCGCATCACCACCGGAAATACGATGGCACCGTGTGTAGTCATAGGAGAACGCGCGGCTGAGATTCTCCAGGCACGTTACTCGATCTAGCAGCAACCGACGGTACCATCAGACGCGTGGCTAGACGGTCAGGCGACCCCGAAAAGCGCATCAATGGATCCGGCCCATTCTCGTGCTGCGACACTATGTGCCCTCAGATGGGAGTGCGCCGCATTCGGGCGGCGCCACGTTGTCATTCGATGACATGTCCGAGATGATGGGTATGACGGTCCCGCCCGTTCGAGCAGGCTGACGCTGTCCGTCAAAGTGCTCGGATCTCGCCACGACAATCGACCATGCAGTTGCCAATCAGTTGCTGCTGGATGGACAGGTCGAAAACGCATGCTCATCCCGAGCATGCCCGAACTGATCTGCATGCGCAAAATCCGTCGTTTGCGCGAGGTCGCCCTTTCGCCGCAAGCGACCAATCCTGCATGCGCATGATTTTCACGAACGATTCCAATGCAGGGGAGTATTTGCGGCCTTGGACAACGAGCAGCCTGACCTGCCGCGTAATCGGATCTGCTTCCAGAGGTACAGAAACGAGCTCGGACAGTCGAGGCATGTGCTCTGGCGCCAAGATTATTCCAAAGCCTGCCGCCGCCAAGTGCTGGAGATGGCTTTCTTGAGGACTGCTTGTAGTTCGGTCCGCAGTGTTGAAGAAAGCTTGGTCATCTTGCGAATCCAAGTCGCAATGCGCCCGGCGGAGTATGGCTGTCGATTGCAAATCTGTCGCGGTGAGTTTGGGTCTGTTGGCCAGGCCGTGATTTGCGGAAAGCACTGCGACGTAACGCTCCTCGAAAAGGACCCACTCGTCGATGCGCGATGGCTTGACCTCCAGCCCCCCGACCAGCGCAGCATGAATATCACCGCGTAGAAGCATGTCCAAAAGAGCGGCACAACGCGCCTCAAGCAACTCCACCTGCAAGCTGGGAAATTGTGAGTTGAGCGTTCGCAGGGGGCCGACGAGAAGCGAGGCGGAAACGCTGGGCACGAGACCGATTTTCAGTTGAGCGATCTCTCTTTGCGTGAATTCGCGGGCACGACCTTGGATCAAGGTTTGTGAGGCGAGCATATCCTCGAACATTGGCAACAGCTCCCTGCCCAGATCTGTCAGGTGCGTCAGCTGTCGCTCTCTATAGATCAGGGGACTGCCAAGCTCCTGTTCCAGTCTCTGGACGCCCTTCGTCAAGGCTGGCTGAGAGACTGAACAGGCTTCTGCTGCGCGTGTAAAATTAAGCGACCTCGCCAGCGCGACGAAATATTTGACCTGGTGCAATTCCATGAAGGCTACAATTCCCTAACTCTACCCGCTGCGGCTTTTCGTCCAGTGATCGATCCAGCATAAGCCTCCGATTGGTATGTTAGAGCCATCAGGACCCATTCAGCTGAGTGACCAGTTCAAGCCCTTCATGAGCAGCAGGTCAGGTCACCGGCTTCAGGCCCCTTATAATGGGTTCACGATACTTGCAGTTAAGTCCCGATCCTTTGCCAAGTTCAAGCCCAAATGCGAGCGTTGGCGACCCAATTTTGGTTGTTCTTCCTCCCCTCACGTCGGTCCACGCATGGAGCAGCCGAGACCGTCATCGCTGCGTTGGGTCGAGAAGGTCTCGCAACGCCTCCCCGAGTTGGTTGAAACCAGCTGAAGCAAGACAGATTGCAATTCCAGGAGCGATTGGAACCCACCACTGTTGAAGAAGCGCACCACGCGATGCTGACACCATTGTACCCCATTCCGGCACGGGTGGCTGCACGCCCACGCCGACGAAACCAAGTGTCGCGACAGTGAGAATTATCCCGCCGGCATCCAGGCTAAAACGGATAACGATGTTTGAAATGCACATTGGCACGACATGACGAAGCACCACTCTACCTGGACCAGCTCCAAGGAGACGGACAGCCGCAATATAGTCCGTTCTTCTGACGGCCCTTGCGTCCGCCCGAGCCATGCGCGCATAGATGGGCCATGTGGTAACGGAGATGGCAATGATCGCGGCTTCTATCCCGGGATTCATCACTGATACAAGAGCCAGGACCAAAGCCAGACGGGGAAACGACATGATCACGTCGGTTGCCCGCATTAGGATCGCGTCCAGAAGACCTCCGATATATCCCGCAAGTGCCCCAACCAACAATCCGGTCGTACATGCAAAGATGCCGACCGTGGCCAGAATCGTGAACGTTATTCGGCCTCCATACAGCAGTCGCGATAATACGTCGCGCCCCAGTTCATCTGTCCCCAGCCAATGCGACGTCGAGGGATATGCAAGCCGCTGGGACAAATTTTGAGCTTCCGGATCGAGGGATACCAGGAGAGGTGCAGCAATCGAGGCGCCTATCATTGTCATGACTAACAGGCTTGCCACAACGCCGGCCCGATTGCGGATGAAGTGAAGGAAAGACTGATGCAGAAAGATAACGTGCGCTTGCGTTCTTGAAGACGGGGGTTCCGCGCGCAGCCAGTTCACAGGACTCTTCAACGCAACCTCGGGTCTACAAGAGCGCCACAGACGTCCGCTGCGCGATTAAGGGCAAGATAGAAGAGTCCTATGACTAATGTTGTTCCAAGAACAGCGTTCATGTCGGCATTCAAAAGGGATGTCGTCAAATATTTGCCAATCCCGGGCCAACTGAAGAGGGTCTCCGTCACCAGCGCACCCTCTAGCAGATTGGCGTAGGCAATGACGATCATGGCGATAAGTTTGCCGGCGACATTTGGAAGCCCGTGTCGCGTGACAGCCTGGACCGGGGACAGGCCCTTCGCAAGTGCTGCCGTCATATACTCGGTGCTCAAAGTTTCCAGGATGAAGGCCCTGATCATCGGAGCAAGCACGGACAGGGCCATGAATGCGAGGAGCGAGGCTGGTAAAGCAATATGGGCCGCACTGTCCAAAAATGCAGCCCAATTGCGCTCCAACAGCGTGTCCACCATCAACAAGCCGGTCACCGGCTCAACCACGCCATCAAACATCACCCCTGATCTTCCCGATCCCGGTGCAATCCCCAATCTGACGTAGAAGAAGAGCAGAAAAAGCATTCCCAGGAAAAAAGCAGGAAAAGACTGACCGATCAGGCATACGGCCCGAAAAGCCCTGTCCCAAGTCGATCGTTGCTGCAATGCCGCCCAGATTCCCGCCGGGACAGCGATCGCGGTCGCGATCAAAAGTGCAGTCGTTGCGAGTTCGAAGGTCGCAGGAAAAAACCTAGCAAGGTCTTCCAATACCGGACGAGACGTCATGACAGACGAGCCGAAATCCCCCCTCCCGATTTTGCCCAGATAACTCATGAATTGCCAGGCCAGCGGCTGATCGAGGCCCAGTTGCTCGCGTATCGCGGCGACAGCGGAAGCGGAAGCGTGGTCTCCCGCGATCGCCAGGGCCGGATCGATCGGCATGATACGGCCGATAAAGAACGTCACGAGAAGGAGACCGAGTATTGTACCGGCGATCGTGGTGAGTGCGTTTGCGGCCGCTACCGCGAATCGTTTCACGTTTTTCGCAAGCCTTCATATCGCGTATAGGCAGGCATCGGACCGAGAACCATTCCACTCGTCTCTTCTCGAACCATAGCGACGGCCTTGCGTTGCAACAAGAATGCGAATGGCGCCCGCTCCCAAAAGAGCCGCTGCATCGACTGATAGCGTTCAATCCGAGCCGCTGCGTCTACTTCCCTTGCGGCAATCTCGACTGATGCGCTCAATTCCGCGTCTTGAAAGTGACTCCGCCAGGCGATCATCTTGAAGGCGCTTTCATCGCGATCATCCGTGTTCTGGCAAAATGCCTGGGCATTCGAATGCGGATCGAAATAATCGGCATTCCAGACGAGGAGCGCGAGTTGATGATTTCGGGCTCGTGTTTTCGTCACGACCTGTTTCTGCTCGCCTGGCAAAAGCGAGACGGTAATGCCAATCTCCCTGAGATTTTGCTGAACGGCCTGGGCGATTTCGGCATAGGGAGACGCGGCATAATGATCCATCGCGATGGAAAAACCTTCGGCCAGTCCAGCTTCCGCCAACAAGGCCTTTGCTTTTGCGACGTCGCGCCTGAAAGGGGTCTCGTTCAACGCACCTGCCACACCGCTCGGAAGGAATGACTGGGAAACATCCCACACGAGCGGCGTGAGATTTTGAGCGATCCCCTCGTAGTCGATTGCCCATTTGACGGCCTGCTGGACGGCGTTCTTCGCGAATTCCGGAACAGAGACGTTCATCGCGATATAAAGGGATGTGAGCTGCGTCTGCGAGACGGCGTGAAATTGGGTTGACGATGTCAAGGATCTCAACCTGTCAGAACCGAGGTCTCTCGCAATATCAACGTCGCCTTGCTGCAGAGCGAGATATTGAGCCTCAGGATCTTTGATGTGGCGCACCACCAGCCTCTTGACGGCGAGGGAGCCAGCAAAATGGGGATTGGCTTCCAAGATAACCCGATCGCTGGCCGTCCACGAAACGAGCCTGAAAGGCCCAGCCCCTGCGGAATTGGTTTTCAGCCATCCATTGCCCAGATCGCCGCCCTGCTGGTTTGCCAAGGCCCGCTCCTTTTCCACGATAGCACATGGATTAGACGTCAAACATGACAGGACGAAACTTGGTGCCTGAGGACTCGGCAGCGTGATCTCGAGAGTATGATCGTCCTTTGCAACAATGAGTTCTTCTACATTAGCGGCGGTGAAGCCGAATTGAGCGATGATGAAGGCAGGCGATTTGTTCAGTACGATCAGTCTTTTGAGAGAGAACACCGCGTCATGGGCCGTCAAAGCTCGGCCGCTATCAAAAAGGCAGTCTTTTCGGAGATTGAAAGTCAACACACGCCCGTCGGGGCTGATTGACCAACTTTCTGCGACATCACCGACGATCTCGCTCGGATTTACCACGTCGGGACGGACAAGTTTGCAATAGCAGTTTCCTTCAAGTTCGTTGGCCGAGGCTTCGAAAGATTCTCCAGGATCGAAGGAAATCATATCGTCAATTTGTTGTGCGATGACGACGACATCGGTCAATGCCTCAGCGTTCGCCCGAGCCAAAAGCGAATATGTAAATGGCAAGGCAGCAGCCGTACCCAGCAGTGTTCGGCGCGAAAGCATGAAATCCCCTCTTCTACTAGCTATTAGTCGATAATCAGATCTGGCCGCACCAATCACGTTTCGGCTGGCGCTAGCTCTTGTATCTGTTTGCGCGCCTTCACCAGCGTCGGGCAATCAAACCCTTCGGCAAAACGTGCATAGGTATCCGATAAGATCGTAAAAGCTTCACCGGATCGGCCCCGGGCAGCGAGAAACTCCGCAAGACAACATGACGTGCGCAATCGGAAGGAGAGTGCGCCAAGTTCATCGGCCAATGCCAAACTATGCGTCAAGGCGGCTTCGATGCCGACATCGTCGCTTCCGGCGGCCCAGAGCAGTTCTCCACGAACCCGAAAAAGCTCAGGAAGAAACCATTGCTCCCCCGTTCCCTCCAACCGTTGGAGTACCTCGTCGACCGCCGCCATACCGCCGGACGGATCTCCAGCCTTCCCCAGCGCCAATGCATGTTCGGCAAAGATGTTCATGTATCTTGTGTTTGCGCGATCGCCAGCGCGGCTCACTGCCGTGGCTAGCTTCACGAGGCCTTGATCCGGAAACCCTTCGCGTATCAACACGATGCCGTCCAGGCCAAGCCCAAAATTCTCCCATCGCTTGAGCCCCAGGCCGCCGGACTGTTCTTTCAGGACCTCGACCCAAGCCCGAGCCTCTCCTATTTCGCCCGTTGAAATAGCGTTGGCAATACTGGTCGTAGCCAGAACACCGCAGATGGTCATGGCGTGTTTTGAATCGATTGCCTCTTGCGCGCTCTGACGGGTCGCCACCATGGCACGCCCATAAAGACCTTGGTAGCAAAGATGCTGGGCGAGCAATCCGCGACCACTCGCAAGCTGGCCAAAGCCGAACCGGGTCATGTGCCCTTCGTGCGAAGTTGCGCTGTATCCAGCTACCATAATCTCCATGTGCTTGCGGCCGCTGGCGACATCACCCAGGTAGAAATGTGATGAACCCAGCATGCGATGCCCGACCAGGACGTCGGCATGCCCAAGCTTGATGGCGATGCTCATAAATTCCTGAGCCAATGCCAGGCTCTGACGCACTTCGCCGTTTGCAAAACAGCCGTTCCAGAGTGCAAGCAGCGCCCGAGCATGATGGCTGTGATCCCCCATCTGTTTTGCGATAACCAGCGCTTTCCGGCAAGCCTCGGTCCCTTCGGACGTCGGGCCGTAAAGATTCACCATCGCGTATGAAAGGGCGGCATAGAGCTTCATCGCCTCGGCGCTATCCGCCAAACCGCTGGCGTCAAGCTGCCCAATGGCGCGAGTGACGCTTTGCTGTAGCTCGTTCAGAAAAGACAGTTGTATCCACACAGGTACCGCGTAGGCGGTTAGGCGTATGGCGCCCGAAATGTCACCTCCAAAGCCAAACTTCCAGTCGAGGGCAGCGCGTATATCATCAATGTAGCGTGCATAGGAGCACATCCAGTCTGAAGGCGAAAGCGCTTCTGACTCCTCGTGCGCGCGCTCTGTTACCGCGATCAGATAAGCCCCATGCGCATGCCTGGTCGCCTCCAATCGCCCGTGATCTTGCGCCTTCTGCCGGGCATATTCGCGCATTGTTTCATACAGCCGATAGTAAGCAACATGGCCGGATAGGTCGACGGTCAAAAAAGATCGGTCGACCAGATCAGCGAGCGCCTCGATGATCTGCCCACGAGACATACCGATCGCGCCTGAAACGGCGACCGCGTCCTGCACACTGAACCTGCCCGTGAAAGCACTGACGTGGTGAAGAAAGCTCTGATCGCTGGCCGTCAGCATATCATAACTCCAGTCGAGCGCACCCGCGAGGGAGGCATGCCGCGCGAGCGAGGAAGCACGCGAGCGCCGCAAGGCGCGGAAGCGGTCCTCCAGCATCGCTGCGATATCGGCAACGCCGAACTTGTCCATTCGGCTCGCTGCTAGCTCGATGGCCAGGGCATGGCCGTCGAGCTGCGAACAAATATCTGCGACGATTGGCGCATTGGTTTCGTCAATGACGAAGCCATTAGCACTTGCTGCTGCTCTTTCCACGAAAAGTTCAACGGCCGAGTACCTTAATGCGCTGGCACCGGTTAGACCGTTGCTATCCGATGGTGATTCCAGGCTGGGCAGTCGATAAGTCCATTCATTCTCCAGCCGTAGCGGCTCGCGACTTGTCGCGAGGATCGTCAGCTTTGCGGCCGCAGACAAAGGACCAACGATGTTGGCAACGTACTCGACCAAATGTTCGCAGTTGTCGAGGATGAGCAACATGTCCCGGTTGATCAACAGCTCCGTCAACCTTGCGACCGACAAGTCGGCCGGACTGGCAACTCCAACAGCCGCAACGATAGCGTCAATCAGATGCCTTTCACTGGAAAGCGGAGCAAGATCGACAAATCGGACATCTTCCGAATACTGCTTCCTGACGTTGTGCGCCAGCGCAAGCGCGACAGTGGTCTTGCCGATCCCGCCAGCACCCACAATTGTGACGCACCTATCCGTCTTGAGACGGTCGCTCAACACGGCGATGTCATGCTCGCGCCCGATTATGCGCGATAATTTCGCCGGCAGCTTTCGGCTCTCTGGCTGAGAATCAATTGTCAGGCTGACGGGTAGGCTGCTGGATGTTGGGACAACCGGAGTGGTGAACTGGTAACCCCTCCCCGGAACATTTATAAAGTCACGGGCTTCGGGCCTACCATCGCCCAAGATCTTGCGCAAAGCTGTAAGGTGGACGCGAAGCGCCACCTCCTCAACATGCGTGTCCGGCCACACCCGGCCAATCAGCTCGTCCTTCGATATCAAGGCGCCGGGTCGCTCCAGCAGCACCGCGAGTATCGCCAACGCCCTTGAACCCAGACCAACCGGTTGGCCATCACGCAAGAGGCTCCGCTGAAGCGGATAAAACTCAAACGGGCCGAATGCCACTCCCGCGCTATGTTCGAACTTGAATTGGTTCACGGCTCTTCTCTAGGCTTTTACCTGCGTTGGCGCCAGAAACGTTTCGCTGGGCAAGGCAGCCCGAAGCGCCGACTTCGGTGCCGCATCGCGAGGTCGATGTCCCACCATGTCATGGTACAGATTACAACGCGATGTCGACCGAATACAGATGCAGGTGCCCAACCTTTGGTTATCGTTTCCATAACATGGGCTCTGGCCCCGAGCTGTTAAACCGCCCCGCCCCAAAGTTAACATCACTTAACAGGCGTTGTTTGGGAACCTGTGGCAAGGTGACCGTCATTAAGGTGAGCCCAACCATCCATGTCCAAGGGACGGTTTCACAGACATATCAGAAGGAGGACAGCCATGGATTGCGCAGCGAAGATTAGTTCGAGGGCCCAACGGATCAAGCCCAGCCCCCCAACCGGCGTTGTCGCAACCGAATCGAACTGGCTGGCGGCACCTTATGAACAAGCCTCCCGAGCCAAGATTACACGGTGGTCGAGAGCCAGCGTGGACCGCGCCTTCGAAATTCAAGCCAATCATGTCGAAAACTGCCATATTATCAGCTTCGGATTGCGCACCGCTCCCGGCACGCTCACGGTGGGAACACGGGAGGTTATCACCAAGGCACTACCACGCCACCGACCGCTGCTGCACGGTCCCACGACAAGCCGTCGATCTGTAGTCTTTAAGGGGCCGTTCGATACGCTGCGGATCTACCTGCCACAGGAGCTAATGAAGGAATGTTACGAGGCGATTTTGGGTAAGCCGGCCCCAACGCAGGTCGAGCTGTTCGATGCTCACTTTACGCGGGATGAACTCGTCGCCAATCTTGCGCATTCTCTGGTTCCCCTCATGGGGGATGATGGTCCCTTTGGACCTACCCTCGTTGATGCAGTGGGCCTGGCCCTTGGGGCACGGCTCGTGACCTTGGCGCACAAGCGCGTGCGTTCCGATTCGCAGACTGACTCAAAGCCACTGGCGACTTGGCGACTTCGCCGTGCACTCGATTATCTCGAGGCTCACCTCAAGGGCGTTCTCTATCTTGAAGATCTGGCAAAGGTTGCGGGTCTCAGCCGCATGCACTTCGCAGCGCAGTTTCGCGCTTCCACCGGGCTTTCACCGCATGCCTACATTTTGAAACGGCGGATCGAGGACGCGCAACATCTTTTGCTCGACGCCGCAAGATCGATTGCAGACATCGCGTTCGAAATGGGCTTCTCGAGTCAAGCTCATTTTACCGGCGCTTTTCGCAAGATCGTCGGTGTTCCTCCCGGGCGGTGGAGACAGAAGTTTCTGCCACGCTAGAATGTGAGGCAAAGATGAAAAAGAGCCGTTCCTCAAACTCGACTTCCTCGACGGCAATGCGCGCGCTAATGCAAGACAAAGGTTCGAGTGTTCGTGCCGTTGCCCGCGATCTGGGAGTTAGCCCGACAACCGTGCAAAAATGGAGACAGCGACAAAACCTCACCGACGCGCCTGCTGGTCCCAAGAGCCGGCAATTGGCCCTTACGCCGAAAGAAGAGGCGATCGTTATCCTCACTCGCTGGTTCGGGCTGTTTTCGCTGGATGACTGCCTGCTCGTGCTCGGTCAGTTTATACCTCGCCTCCGTCGATCAAGCCTGCATCGTTGTTTCCAACGACATGGCATTGCTCGTTCGCCCGACAAGGTCGCGGCAAGATTTCAACATGTCAGACCGGCACATTGTTTCCGCATCGCAGCCACGATGCTTGCCCACGACGGTCACGTTGTCTGGCTGTGTATCGCCATCGATGGGCGGAGCCGTTTCGCGCTGGTGGATTTTTGCGAAAGTCACATGCGTGTCGAAGGCATTCTGCATGAGCTCATCCGCCGCTTTCCGGCCAACCTGACGGGGGTCACCGTCCAGGCCGGTCCAAGCCGTGATGACAACAATATTGTCCAGTTCGACGTCTCCAGCTTTGGTAAGGCAACGGCCAAGCCGTTCAAACCGTGGAAGGGTGCCGACCTGGCGAAGCTGGAGATTGCCATCCAAGCCGGGCTTGGGCCTGTAGCGTGCCGCAACATTTCGACGCTTCGACGGGCAGCAAGACGATACTCACGCGGACTGAACCGAGGAGTGAGCCGGCAAAGCCGCCTCGGTTGCGTCGCCTTGGACACGGAGGAACCCAAATACAAGCCCTAACCCACGCGCATGCAGCTCCGCCAGTTTTTCTCTAGACGTGTTTTGACATAATTCTTTAGATTGGACTACTGGCGACCAAAGTTTCGATATGCGCAATGAGAGCTTCTGCGTTAAATGGTTTCTTGAGGAGGCAGATTGCACCCGCCGTCATCGCAGCATTTTCCATTTGGGTATCGGTGAAAGCGGACATGAGAATGGTGGGCGGGGGACTTGCGCCGCCCTCGACTGCCGAGTTTAAGCGGGCAACCAGATCAATACCAGACATACCGTCCATCCTCACATCGGAGATGATGCAGTCGCAAGTCCTCGCGAGCCGGGAAGTAAGAAATTCTTCTGCGGATGCAAAAATGGCGGTGCGATAGTCAAGGCTGCGGATGAGCGCGTCTATGGCCAGCCGCATCCCAAGATCATCATCGATGATAGCGACTAACGGTGAACCAGTCACAATACATCCCTTTCCCGTCATTCGAGGAACGCTTTTACGCCCTAAGCCTCAGATTGCCAATCATACTACGGGATGGATGTCCCCGTCTTGTCGTTCTAGCGACGTCAACTATTATGACCTCTCTGTCGGCATCCGGCTGCTGAAAGGTAAGTTCAAGCGATGAACTTGCTTCAAAGAGTTCGCTTTGTTGCCATCGCTTCTAGCCAGAGCTTGCCTCGCGACGAAAGCCTCGCGGACTGTTATCAAATTCTGTTCAAGGGCTAGCGCGAATGCGCTGCTACCCGGCGATCGTCAAGTGACAATTAGCTAACGGGCTGGAATGTCTGCGCTATCCTAATGAATTCCGCGAGATTGCGGGTCTCCAGCTTCCTCATGGCATTGCCACGGTGTATTTTTACGGTGATTTCACTGATCCCCAGAGCATGGGCTATCTGTTTGTTCAACAGGCCGCGGGCAACCTGGGCCATGACTTCACGCTCCCTCATCGACAAGCTCTCGTAGCGATCAAGGACCTGGCGTCTGTGACGTTGCGCTTGCCTTTCCACGAGGTCCTTTTCGAGGGCGGCGGCAACTGCGTCGAGCATGTCCTGCTCCCGAAAGGGCTTTGGCAGAAAGTCAATCGCGCCTGCCTTTATGCCTCGCACTGTCATCGGGATATCACCGTGGCCGGTCATGAATACGATTGGCATAGTTACTGCTGCATCCGACAGGTACTTTTGGAAATCCAGACCGTTCATGCCTGGCAGCCGAACGTCGAGCACAAGGCAGCCGGACGATAACGCCTTTCCAGCGTCAAGAAATTCGTGCGTGCTGGCAAACTTGTAGACCTCGTATCCGACGGACCGGAACAAGCTCTCAAGAGCGTCGCGTATGCCACAATCGTCGTCTATGACGTGAACGGCACCGTTCATCGGATTTCCCTTCTTTTATCGCGCACTTGGCGGACGCCAGCGATGGCTTTCTTGGAAGCGATTCCCGCGCAAGCGCGGCGGAGTCGGTTTGATGGACGTCTGTGTGATAGTCGAAGTCCGAAAGGAGAAAGTGACCATCACCATTTGTCACATTAGTATAGAGCAACTTTGTTGTTCTGTGAAGACAATCTGGCTAGTGTTGGACCCAATTGGGACTTGAGATCTCGCCGCAGTGGCGGGGTATGGAGGGCCGACTGGGATTGACCTTCGTGACCGCGATGCGGCGATCGCCAGCAGTTCGCGTGCACGCAGATGGGGACCGGTAGAACAACGGGCGGGTATGCCGCTCAAGCTCGATAGGATCGGATGGAGGCATGGCTTTGACGGATCAAGGCACGAGAGCAGGCTTTACGGGCAGACACATCGCGACGCTGTCGGCGCGTGACGTGCCGATCTTCATTTCCTTTTTCGACAAGTTTCATATCTGCCGCTTCGCCAATGAACATCTTTGTCGGTCCTATGGCAGAAGTCAAAAGGAGTTGGTCGGCCTCCATATGCGAGACTTGCTGGGTGCGGAGGTCTACGCGGCCCGTGGGCCTCACCTGGCAGAAGCTGAGTCAGGCAAGGAGGTTCTGTTCGAGGCGCATGTACCGTATCCGGACGGTCGCTCGCACGATGCAGAGATTCGCTACATCCCGCAAATGAGTGTGGATGGCTTTGAAGGGCTGCATATTCTCGTTGTCGATATAGAACGTCAAAAGCATCGATTTCGAAGTGTCTTCGATGGAACAGCGCTCGGTTTTTTCGAGATCGACCTTTTGAGTCTGCACGCGACCTTGCGCGAATTGCGAGCGACCGGGGTGTCAAATCTTGCAGAATTCGTTCGAGACAATTTACCTTTCATCCGGCAAGTTCTCGATGTGACGCGGGTCGTCGACTTGAATTCCAAGGCAATGGAAATGTTTGGTGTCAAGCGTGATGCAGCCGTTGGGAGAGCGCTCGGCGATTGGTGCCCCGATGCGGGGCTCGCCGTTTGGAACGAGGTGCTTGTTGCCTACCTCTCCGAGCTTGCGAGTTACGAAGGTGAGACCGTTATGACGCGAGAGGACGGAACAACCATCGACGTCCTGGTCAATTGCGCCTTCCCGAAACGCTTGGAGGGGCAGGTTATTGTTGTCGTTGGAGTGGTCGACATCAGCCGAAGACTCGAAAATGAGCGTGCTCTCGTCAAGGTCAGCCAGGATCTGGTCCATGCTGGCCGTATTGCAACCCTTGGGGAACTTACGGCCTCGATCGCGCATGAAGTTAATCAGCCGCTTGGCGCAATCGCGGCAAACGGCCATGCCGCGTTGCGGTGGCTCAACAGGCCGGTTGCAGATATCGAGCAATCGAGCTTGGCCATTCGAAGAATGATCGACGAAGCGACGCGCGCATCTGACATCATAACTCGAGTTCGCAAAATGGCTAAAAACAATACCAGCGAACGGTCTTCGTGTTCCGTCGAGAGCGTGATCAAGGAAGCTCTGGATATCGCGGGGCGTCAGTTGCATGCGCATGGTGCTTCAATCGTTCTCTCACTTTCGTTCGACCAGCCCAGCGTGTTTGCCGATCGGATACAGCTGCAGCAAGTGCTCATCAATCTCCTGATCAATGCCGCGCAAGCAATGTCGGACGCGCATGTGACTAAACGCACAATTTACCTGACCTCGCATCGCAAGCAATCGGTTGTCGAAATCGAGGTGGCCGATACTGGACCGGGCCTTGGTGATGACGCAGATCGCATTTTCAACGCCTTTTACACAACGAAGCCAGCCGGCATGGGACTCGGACTTTCAATATGCAAAACGATTGTCGAAGCCCATGACGGCACTATCATTGCCGGCAGCCACAAGGCCGGCGGTGCAGCGTTCACCTTCACCTTGCCCCTTTACAACCAGTCTCCTTGAACCCTTGGCGATCGCCGACCCTTAATCGTCACCTGCCCCGCGGGCTGATCACGATCGATACCGTGTTTGTAAGGGCAATACGGCGGCGCAGACCAACGATGCGACCGTGAATTCCATCGCTCGATTGCGCAGCGGGCCATGCCAAGGCCCGCAAGAGCATGATTGCTCATTCTGGCGAACTACTGCACCTCCCGTCCGACACGCCAGTTTTTCGCAAGGGCGCGAAACCACCATGGAACCACAGGGTGCGGTTCAAGTCTCGACGATGTGGGCGGAGATATGGCTGCAAGAAGCTCTCGGAAATTTGTAAATTGTGAAGGCGTCCTATTGGCTGTTGCCTGTTGAAAGAAACCTGCAGTCTTTCAGTTACGCGGGTATTTCAGGAGCGGGCGATCATATTAACGCCTGCCACGGCTGTGACGCCGCGATCAATTTTGCGACACGCAATGAGATATCTGCGCCAGCGTCGTTCTTCGCAAAATGAAATTTGTTACGCCTGCAATCAATGCAGGCTCCACCGAAATCAGTGTGCATCCGCTCGTCGTTATGAAGAACAGCACCTTTTGCCCACATGGAGCTTGAAATTGAAACGTCGGCCGAAAGAAATGGAACATCCCGCTCGCAAGGTTGTTCGGCTGGCAAGTGTCGATGGCACAGTGCTACCGGATTTCCTTGCAATGGCAGCAGCGCTGCAGGATGTCGAACGCAGAAAGCCGACATCATTTTTGCGCAAAATTGCTATGGACTTCGCGTTTGCGTGTGAGATGTTCTACCCGCTCAATCAGTTTGGCCGATGCCACCCAAGCCAGACGGATCATGAGTCGGCTTTGACATCCAATCCCAACAAGGAATGACTGGCGGTTGAGGCGTGTGACGGACGCGAGGCGTAATGGCTGCACCAGCCACTGATGCACAAGGCGCCCCCTGTCGGGAACGACATCAGCAGGCGCCGGTCAAGATATGAAAAGGCCGCCTGGTGGCGGCCCTTCCCTGCATCATATTGTCTCTATTACAATATACGTCTTGGACGATTAGTGATCTGTCGACCGCAGTTCCGTGTTGTTGGTGCCTGCGGGCGCCTGATCGATCACAAGAAGCTCAAGGGTGGTTTCTCCTGAGCTTTTCCCCTTGTGCCACTGTTGAACCGCCTCGGTTACAAATTCGCCCTTTCGGAAGGTCTTGCTCTTGTTCGTGACTTCGTTCGTCACAGTGAGTTCGCCTGCCAGGACGTAGCCATAGCGCGGATACTTGTGACGGTGAACCGGCAATTCCAGACCCGGCGGGATCGTGTAGAGACTTGCAGCAACCTCGACACTACCAGTCGGTAGGACGATCGGCTGGTCCGACATCGTGGTTGCAAAACGGCCGATCTCCTTAACGACTGGCTTACTGCCATCATTGGCCATTGCACCGAAACCCACCATCGCCATGCACACACCTAAAATTAAAGCTTTCAAGTCAACCTCCAGATCTTTGGCGTCGGTAAGCTAGGAAGGTTTGGCTACCAGATCATTTCAAACGCGACGAATAACCGTTGCAAGTGAAGCAAACCATTCCCCTCCACTTGCACCGACGGTAAAATACTTTGCAGCGAGAACCTGTTTGAGCGGTGCGTGGGTCCAATCCCTACGGCTGTTTTTAGTTGTAGCCTTTGTTCTTTCGGATTGCGAAAGTTGGAACGGCACAATTGTGGGGAGCGACGAAGTCCAACTGACGATTGGCAGATCGTACAGTTGGGTCTGACATCAAGGTCACGGGATGTCTCTGCGGCCCACCGTGCCATGTGTTAAAGTTTGGGCGTGAAATATATCCTCGTTGTCGACGATGGCAGCAAGCTCCATCAGAAGCCGACGCTAAGCTGTCGGCATGCGAATTAAAGCTATTAGTGGCATTTCTGAAGGTACCACGCGAGGGCGTCCGCAGGAGCAGCCGCTGGCGGCAGATGATGAAGGATACTCCGAGCGCAGCATAGCCGTACTCACCTTGAGTCTCTGACGAAAGGTGGAAGCAGGCACTTCGAGGCCGGTACTTATCCGCATGCCGCGCGCGGCGTGGGTTACAGATTGATGTTGAGGTAATGATTGAGGAACTGGGCGAGCTAGATCGTAATGTACACGCGATCCGGTTCGATTTCGCAGACCGCCGATGACGCGCTATGTTTTCCTGCGGCTGCGTTCCAATTGTGCAAGGGCACCATTACGCGGCCCTTGCGGCTTTGACGGATGAGACCGCATTGCGGTTACTCCGCAGCGACCTTCATATGGTCGTCTTCGTCCTGCGGATGATTGTCATTGTGCTGGATGAGCGGACGGTTGCCCGTCATCCGGCGCAGGAGCACATAGAACACCGGCGTCATGAAGATGCCAAAGAAGGTCACGCCGATCATACCCGAGAACACCGCGACACCCATGGCCGCACGCATTTCCGAACCGGCACCAGTCGAGGTTACGAGCGGCACGACGCCCATGATGAAGGCCATGGAGGTCATGAGGATCGGGCGCAGGCGCAGACGGCTTGCCTCGATTGCGGCTTCCCGCGGCGTCCTGCCTTCGAACTCCAGTTCGCGGGCAAATTCCACGATCAGGATCGCGTTCTTGGCCGATAGACCGACAAGGACGACGAGGCCGATCTGCGTGAAGATGTTGTTGTCTCCGCCGGTGAGCCAGACGCCGGTCAAGGCGGCAAGAACACCCATCGGTACGATCATGATGATCGCCAGTGGCAGCGTCAGGCTCTCATACTGGGCAGCGAGCACCAGGAAGACGAGCAGCAGGGCGAGCGGGAAGACGACGACGCTGGAGTTGCCGGCAAGGATCTGCTGGTAAGTCAGGTCGGTCCACTCGAAGTCGATGCCGGCAGGCAGCGTCTCATTCAGGATCTTTTCGATCGCAGCCTGTGCCTGCCCGGACGAGAAGCCCGGAGCCGGACCACCGTTGATATCGGCAGCGAGGAAGCCGTTATAACGGTTCGCACGCTCCGGACCCGTACTTGCATCCACCTTCAGGAGAGCTGCGAGCGGAATCATCTGGCCCGATGCCGAGCGAACCTTCAGCTGGCCGATATCTTCCGGCTGAGCACGGAACTTGGCATCGGCCTGTACACGAACGCTGTAGGTGCGGCCGAAAGCGTTGAAGTCGTTCACGTAGAGCGAACCGAGATAGATCTGCAGCGTCTGGAAGACGTCGGTGACGGAGACCCCAAGCTGTTCGGCCTTGGCACGGTCGAGATCGGCGTAGAGCTGCGGCACGTTGATCTGGAAGCTGGAGAACAGGCCGGCAAGTTCGGGCGTCTGGTAGGCCTTGGCAAGCACGGCCTTGGTTGCTTCGTCGAGCGCCTGGTTGCCCAAGCCTGCTCGATCCTCGATCTGCAGTTTGAAACCGCCCGTCGTGCCGAGACCGTTGACCGGCGGCGGCGGGAACATGGCGATGAAGGCATCCTGAATGGCACCGAACTTCTGGTTCAGGGCCATGGCAATCGCCCCGCCCGAAAGAGCGGGCGTCTTGCGTTCCTCGAAATCCTTCAGCGTCACGAAGACGATGCCGGCATTCGACGAGTTGGTGAAGCCGTTGATCGACAGGCCCGGGAAGGCGATCGCGTTGGCAACGCCCGGCTGCGCCAGAGCGATGTCGGTCATGCGCTTGATGACGTCTTCCGTGCGGTCGAGGCTTGCGGCATCCGGCAACTGGGCAAAGCCGATCAGATACTGCTTGTCCTGCGACGGCACGAAACCGCCCGGCACCGTATTGAAGATGCCGTAGGTCGCTCCGACCAGCGCAAGGTAGATCACCATGACGATGCTCTTGCGCGACACGAGACCACCGACGCCCTTGCCATAGGCGTTCGAACCGGCGCCGAAAGCGCGGTTGAAGCCGCGGAAGAACCAGCCGAAGATCGCATCCATGAACCGCGTCAGCCAGTCCTTCGGCGCATGATGCCCCTTCAGAAGAAGGGCAGCGAGCGCCGGAGACAGCGTCAGCGAGTTGAAGGCAGAAATGACGGTCGAGATCGCGATCGTCAGCGCGAACTGGCGATAGAACTGACCCGACAGGCCGGAGATGAAGGCGAGCGGCACGAAGACCGCGACGAGTACCAGCGCGATCGCGATGATCGGGCCGGAGACTTCCTTCATGGCCTTGTAGGTCGCCTGGCGCGGACTGAGCCCGGCCTCGATGTTGCGTTCGACGTTTTCAACGACGACGATCGCGTCGTCCACGACGATACCGATCGCCAGCACCAAGCCGAAAAGGCTGAGCGCATTGATCGAGAAGCCGAACATATACATGACCGCGAACGTACCGATGATCGATACCGGAACGGCAATCAGCGGAATGATCGAGGCACGCCATGTCTGCAGGAACAGGATAACGACGAGAACAACGAGCGCGATGGCTTCGAGCAAAGTGTCGATGACCTTCTCGATCGAGGCGCGAACGAACTTCGTCGTATCATAGACGATCTCGTACTTCACGCCTGTCGGCATGGCGAGCTGCAGCTCATCCATGGTCGCTCGGACATTGTCGGCGATCTCGATCGCGTTCGAACCCGGCGCCTGGAGAACGGCGACAGCGACAGCCGGCTTGCCGTCGAGCAGCGAACGCAGCGTGTAGTCGGCAGCACCGAGTTCGATCCGGGCCACGTCGCGCAGGCGGGTGATTTCGCCATTGGCGCCCGTCTTGACGATGATGTTGCCGAATTCCTCGGGCGTGCGCAGTCGGCCCTGGGCATTCACGTTGAGTTGGAGATCGACCCCCGGCTGGCTGGGAGAGGCGCCGATGATACCGGCAGCAGCCTGGACGTTCTGTGAGCTGATCGCGTTACTGATGTCGCTGGCGGCAAGATTATGCTCGGCAGCCTTCTGCGGATCGATCCACACGCGCATCGAATAGTCGCCAGCGCCGAAGACCTGCACCTGGCCGACGCCGGCGATGCGGGCGAGCCGGTCCTTGATGTTCAGCGTCGCATAATTGCGCAGATAGGTGATGTCATGGCTGTTCCCATCGGAAACGAGGTTGACGACCATGATGAAGTCCGGCGAGCTCTTGACCGTGGTAATGCCGAGCGCACGAACTTCGGCCGGCAGGCGGGGTTCGGCCTGCGACACGCGGTTCTGAACGAGCTGTTGCGCCTTGTCCGGGTCGGTGCCGAGCTTGAAGGTGACCGTGACGTTCAAAACGCCGTCCGATGTCGCCTGGCTGGACATATAGAGCATGCCCTCGACACCGTTGATCTGCTCTTCGAGCGGTGTGGCCACCGTTTCGGCAATGACGGTCGGGTTCGCGCCGGGATAGGTGGCGCGCACGACGACCGACGGCGGCACGACCTCGGGATATTCCGAGATCGGCAACGCCCTGAGGCCGATCAGGCCGGCGACCACGATGAGGACCGAAAGAACACCGGCAAACACCGGGCGGTCGACAAAGAATCTGGATATGTTCATTTTAAAGCCCTCTCCGGGGTGAACATGGATGCAAAATCCCTCCCCGGCGGCCTGAAGGCTCGCCGGCGGGTCATGTTATTTCGGCCAATGCCCCCCTCCCTGAGGGAGGGGACTGCATCTTACTGAGCGGTCGCGACCTTCTCTTCCATCTGCGGTGCGACGACTGCGCCCGGACGGATGCGCTGCAACCCATTGACGACGATCTTGTCGCCGACCTCGAGGCCGCCTTCGATCACGCGTTGGCCATCGAACAGCGAGCCGAGCTGGATCTGCCGGTAATTGACCTTGTTTTCACCGTCGACGACGAAGACAAACTTCTTATCCTGGTCGGTGCCGACGGCGCGGTCACTGATAACGATCTTGTTCTCGGCCTTCGGCTGGCCCATGCGCACCCGCACGAACTGGCCGGGGATCAGCCTGCCGCCGGGATTGTCGAAGACAGCCCGCACGGCAATGGTGCCGCTGGCAGCATCGACTTCGTTGTCGACGAGCTGAAGCTTGCCCTTGATCGGCGTTCCCTCATCGGCAAGCGTGCCGATTTCGACCGGGATCTGTTCAACCGCCGGCAATGCGGCGTCAGTTGCCGGAAGCTCCGAAAGAGCCTTCGTGACCATCTCTTCGCTCGCGTTGAAGCTTGCATAGATCGGATCGACGGAGACGAGCGTCGTCAGCTCAGGCGAAGCCGAACCGGCAGCGACAATGTTGCCGACCGTGACCTCGATCTTGCCGATGCGGCCGGAAACCGGAGCGCGCACCTGCGTGTAGTCGAGATCAAGCTGCGCGGACTGGAGGGCGGCCTGCGCCGAACGCAGGCTTGCCTGGGCTTCAGCCAGCGTGCTCTGGCGCTGGTCGAGATCGCTCTGTGAGATTGTGCGGTTGTCCGAGAGACGGCGGCCACGGTCGAGTTCGGTCTGCGCCAGGCTGACCTTGGCTTCGGCCGAAGCGACCTGGCCCTGCGCCTGAGAGACGGCCGCCTGATAGGGAGCCGGATCGATGGCGAACAGCAGGTCACCCTGCTTGACCAAGGCACCTTCACGGAAATGGACCGATTGGATGGCGCCCCCGACGCGGGGACGGATCTGCACACGGTCGATAGCCTCCAGACGACCGGAGAAGTTCTCCCAGTTCGTCACGTCGCGGCTGGCGACGACAGCAACCGTCACCGGCACGGCCGGAGGCTGCGCAGGTTCGGAGGCGGCCGTGGCGGTTGCGCTCATCGGCAGTTCGAAAAAGATGGCAGCGGCCGAAACGGACGCAGCAACACCCAGACCGGCGCCCACCAGGGCCCAGCGCTTATGATGGAAGCTCATGGAAAGTCTCCTGTTGTAAAATTTCACCCAGGCTCGCAACGCGTGCCACATGAGCTCGGACCAAACCGAATTTGCGGTTGCAGATTAAGAGCCTGGGCGCCTGAACAACGGATAGGCCAATGGCGGCGTAGTCGGTACTACCTCAATATACGATCAGCCCAACGGAAGAATAGACAACGGGCCTTGCCTGTCCTCCGTCCCATCCCATCCCGCCAGAAGGTCAAGGGGCTCCAATCCGTCGATGCACACCTCACTTGGCGAACCGAATCGGAATATGCTCTTGAGACGAGCGGTGATGAGCTTGGAACATATTTTCATAGCACGACGATAGAGGGGACACATTGCGTCGCGATTTCATTATCGGAGGCTCGTACTACTATTGTAGCACCCCGCTACGAACTTCCTCGGTCCACGACCGCTCCGGCGTAAACTCTTCGAGTTCACGTGCGGTTGATGGACCACGACTTTGAGTGAACCTCTTTGCCTTGCATGTCGCACCCACGGCAGCGTTAGACATCATGCGGAGCGGCGTGGCTAATGAAGCAGTTGAGCGCAATGCGACGCTCGCCTCGCAGAGTTCCGTCGGGCGCGCCTTGGAATCCAGTTACGCCCCCGTTGGGTTCTTCTTTGGCGTGACGGCTCGTGCTTTAGGATTGATCGCCTCCGATTGCGATTGCAACCTTTTTCCCGCCATTAAAAACGGGCTGTTGACGTTGTTGGGATAGGCCGAGTGCGCGCGCGGTGGCTAGAAGCGACACCTGCGGCACGCCCGAGTCGTCAAATAGTGAGAGGATTGCAATGAGTAACGGAACTGAGGAGCGGACAGAAAGGGCGAATTGGATACGTGAGATCGAGGCCAGGGCTTGGATTGACTTCGTCGCGGCAGCGCCCGCGCCGACTAGACAGGAGCTCGGTCTTTCCTACATCAGGAGCGATCATTGCGTATTGTTGGCTTGCCCTCGCATTCCAGCGGTCCCGTTCAACCGCGCCTTTGCCATTTCACCACGGTGGTACCGGGAGGCATCAGAAGTCAACGCAAACCTGCAGTGGCTTCGACAGCATGCCGCAGCTGGCTGGGTCGTACAGGTTGATGAAGACGATTTAGAACTAGCCTCCCCGCAACTGAAAAAACGCAATCTCTACGACACCAGCAGAGGGTGGATGAAGTTTTTGTCCACGACGCCATCAACTGGGCCGATGATATTCGAGATCAGACGATCCGAAGAAGACGGTGTTGATCTGGATTTCTCGCAGATCGTCCAGCAGGGGATGGGCTTTCCACCTGAGGTGAGGCCATGGCTCATGGCGCTCGCGGCACGGCAGGGATGGCATTGCTATGTCATCTACAAAGACGGGAGGCCTGCAGCGGCAGCAGCAATGTTTCGCCAAGCAACTGGGGCCTGGCTGGGCATCGATGTCACATTGCCGCCGTATCGTGGTCTGGGAATGCAGGCGGCATTGATCCAGAAACGGTTGAGTGACTTGGGGCCTGGCCGGGCAATGGCAGAAACTGGATTACCGGCTGCAACACATCAGGCAGCTGACGCAAGCTACCGCAATTACCAGCGCGGCGGTTTTATTGAAGCCTATCCATCCATCAATTTCGCTGCCTCGCGCTAGATTCAAAGAGGAATGGCACCGCCGCCTGCCTTCTTCATCTCTGTCGCCCTCGCGTCGGCTGGCCAAAGCCATTGATTGCGGCCCGGTGCGCATATGCGGCCTGGCTGCGCTCTCCGTCCGGAATCGATTCCCTTGCCGTTCGTCGGTGGCCATCGCAGCCTACACTCGCTCGCATTTAAAACGCAGCAGCTGGGCCGTATGTGAATCGCAGCTAGAATCGTTTTCATGGTTTTCGGCTATTGCGATCTGATGCTTGTCGCCCGCCGCGTCCTGTATCTCACGCCTATTTCGACTGGTGGCGCACAATGTCTACATCTGTGCTCGGGGTGCTCAATGAGGGTAAATAAGCCGACCATAATCTTTCCTCGCTGAGATAACGAAGCAAGGAAACCTGTCGCTCACAGAGCGTAAGCTGCATGGAGTTGTTGGCATCGTGCCTAGTCCCGGTACGATGCCAATGCCCGAGTGCGTCCTCATCAAGGACGGCAGTAGGCAGCCCGTGCCTGGAGTAAAGTCAATTCGGGAAGCCTGTGGTGCTATCGTGACGGGCCGTTAGCGAACCAGCATCCGCTTGTGTTGGGTGCGGTCGAGAGTTCAACAAGGAGTTTGTTGGATCTCGACAGGAAAAAGGTCGGCGGTCCTGCTTTACCCCCGGCCTCGCTTTGTTCAACGCTTCTCGGTTGACAGACTTGCCGACCCGTTTGCTATGCCAATACCCGCATCGCCACAGGCATGCAGCAAAAAGATGACCTGGATCGGCGGGCAGCGGCTTAGTTGACGGACTTGTCGACGAGCTTGTTCTTGCCGATCCAGGGCATCATGGCGCGGAGCTTGGTGCCGACTTCCTCGATCTGATGGCTGTCGTTCAGGCGGCGGATGCCCTTGAAACGCGAGCCGCCGGCGCGGTATTCCTGCATCCACTCGGAGGTGAACTTGCCGGTCTGGATGTCCTTCAGCACGCGCTTCATCTCTGCCTTGGTCTCGGCGGTGATGATGCGCGGGCCGGAGACGTATTCGCCCCATTCGGCCGTGTTGGAGATCGAGTAGTTCATGTTGGCGATGCCGCCTTCATAGATCAGGTCGACGATCAGCTTCACTTCGTGCAGGCATTCGAAATAGGCCATTTCCGGAGCGTAACCGGCTTCAACAAGCGTTTCGAAACCGGCGCGGATGAGCTCGACGAGACCGCCGCAGAGAACGACCTGTTCGCCGAAGAGGTCGGTTTCGCACTCTTCGCGGAAGTTGGTTTCGATGATGCCCGACCGGCCGCCGCCGACGCCGCAGGCGTAGGAGAGTGCAAGTTCAAGCGCATTGCCGGAAGCGTTCTGGTGAACGGCAACGAGGCAGGGAACGCCGCCGCCCTTCTGGTATTCGCCGCGAACCGTGTGGCCCGGACCCTTCGGGGCGATCATGACGACGTCGACCGAAGCCTTCGGCTCGATGAGGCCGAAGTGAACGTTGAGGCCGTGGGCAAACGCGATGGCAGCGCCGTCGCGGATGTTCGGAGCGATGTCGGCCTTGTAGATGTCGGCCTGCAGTTCGTCCGGGGTCGCCATCATCATCAGATCGGCCCAGGCGGCAGCTTCGGCCACCGTCATGACCTTGAAGCCGTCGGCTTCGGCCTTCTTGACGGTCGGCGAACCGGCCTTGAGCGCGATGACGACGTTCTGGGCGCCGGAATCCTTGAGGTTCAGCGCATGGGCACGACCCTGCGAACCATAGCCGATGACGGCGACCTTCTTCGACTTGATGAGGTTGAGATCGGCATCACGATCGTAATAGACGCGCATTTGAAGTTCCTTCCCTTTGCTTGTCTTGTTGACTGTATAAAACGGGTCAGCCGAGGATCGGCATCTCCGCCAGAACTTTCTCCGTGCCGTAGAGGCGCAGGAAGGCTGTCACCGCCTTCTCCGCCTGACGCGCGGTATCCTTCAGCCCCGGCTCGCCGAGCAGCATGCGCACGTGCAGATCGGAAACAACCAGGCCGTAAAGCGTATGGTAGGTTTCGTCCGCATCATGGAAGCGCAGCAGCCATGCCCTCTTGCCCGCATCGATCAGTGCCATGGCGCGACGGTCGATCTGCCGGCGGCCGCGTTCGAGCAAGAGCTTGCCGAGCTTGGAGCCGTCGCGATGCGAATCATGTGCACTGGCATGGCCGATCGCCAGCCGGTTGAGCGCCAGCGACACGTCGCCGGCCAAAACCTCGAGCAGGTCGCGGGCGAAGATCACGAGATGGTCGTGCAGGCTCGTATAGGTCAGCCGCTCGCCACTGCGCTCGAATGTGCGCACCTTGCTCGCCTGATAGGCGATCATCGCAGACAGCAGACCGTCCCGGTCGCCGAACCACTTGTAGAGGCTTTCCTTGGAGCAGTTGGCCGCGCGAGCCACACCCGAGGTCGTCAGCGCCTTCTCCCCGCCATCGGCGAGAAGCTGCAGCGCCTGCTCCAGAACGGCGTTCTGGCGCGGCGAAAACTTACTCGGCTCTGAGACATTTATCGGCACGTCTTACCGTATTCCCTTAAGGCAGCGTGACAAAATATAGATCCTGCGCGTCATGGCTCGCCGCTCCGATTGCTGGACCGCTATTAACAAGGGGGTCGTTACGCAATCATGTCGCGCCACGCCGATGCTGTTTCAGCTGAAACCAAGGGGCCGTGCCTCGGATGCGAGGTCACGACCCCACAGGGCAAACGGTCGGACGGCGCGATATCAGGGCCCGCGATTCTGTCAGCTATAGCGAGAAAGCATTGAGCGAAGGCGAACGTTCTCCTCACGAAGACGAACTCCCCAAAGGCTGCGAAGCCCCGCATTTTCCAGCTCGAGTTGGGCAATCTCGTCGGCCAATGCTCGGAAGCTCAGATCGGCAGACCCACCAAACTCCTCCGGACAATCCTGCAGAATGTGGTCTTTGCTTCCGTCCTGATCGATGTCTTCAATTTCAAACGCGTTCGTCGACCCAGGAACACGATCATCTTGAACGACATCAGCTTCCTTAGCTGGATCCTCGGCGGCGCTCGATCGTGACACAACACCATCATCAACCAACGGTGCGATGATGGTTTGAGCTATCTGCTCACGCGCATCATCAAATGCGAACAAATCGGGCTTGTCATCTTCGACTTGCCTGGTGAGTGCCTTGAAATCGGTGTCGCCCCAGATCGACTGCGCGACAGCCTTGCTTTGCCGGCGCCTGGATTTGATTTCGACCACAAATTTACGCTGCTGCGTCTTCATTCAATGTCGGCCTTCGATGATCTTCACGCAAACGCCCCGCGATAACCCAACGGCTATCGGCATGAAGCTCGTCATGGCGGTGTCTCGGTCGCTAGTCGCTGAGACCAAGCTTGCGCCGTAGCTCGGCATTCTCATGACGTAACTTTTCGGCGAGGCTATGGCGCAATCGCTGATTTTCCTCTTCGAGTTTAAGCAAGTCGCCAAACGCGTCGCTGAATCCAGATACCGAAGCTGGGTTTGCCGCCGCTGCCCTGGCCCGTTTCCACTTGTAGTAGGTCTCGTCGGAGATCCCTACTCGTTTAACCGCGTCCTTGAGCGTGCTTTTCCCGCCGGCGATTTGCTCTTCGATCACCTTTATTTTCGCTACCTTTTCTTCCTCACTGTGCTTTCTCAGCTTTGGCTTGTCCATCGCTGCTCGCGCGCCGGTGCGAGATCCAGGGCCTCGTGCTGCGTTGTGGCGTGGGGGCTTTCCAGGAAACGAGGATGCCGCTCGCCCGACACCGTCACCACTCAGCACCTGGTTTAGTTCACTTCCGTCGGTCATCGGTTCGCCTCTCGTGTTCGTCCCGGAGTTTTCACCTCACTGGGGAATGAAGTCAATATACTCCGGCCAGAACCAATTGCCATCCGAAGTTGGAACAATGAGATGCAGGCCGCATGAGGGGTCTCGTCATGGCATTCGAATGACCTCGGCCGAGGCCGGTCCTCGCATACCGGTTTCGTACGCTCATCTTCTCGCTTGGAGCCGAAGCTGTCGAGACAGCGCGGGTCCAGCGCTGACAGCTAAACACGATTATGGCGCACATAGTCCTAGCCGTCGTCGCGACGATAGCTTGCAGTCCGCATTTGCGCCAAGGATTCACGGTAGCGAAAATCCTACCGATCCGTGTCATGCTGCGATCAAAAAAGGTACGCCCAAGCTGTGGTCGTCCTCAAATTCAAAGCGCCGGCTTCCGTTGCAGATGAAAGCCCATGATGCGGTATGAAATCGTAGGGTAACAGCGCCGCACTAAAACCCAGTCGAGCCGACAAACTCACCAATCTGGAAGGATCAATCGATATGGCGGCAGATATACCTCCTCTCGACGACACACAACGGATGATTTCGATGATTACGGGCTTCTGGACGTCACAGCTTGTCCGTTCGGCTGCAGCCTTCTCTCTCGCACCCCGGTTGGCTGACGGCGGAAAGACCTCTGACGCCTTGGCCCAGGAGATCGGCCTGGATCCCTCCGCCACCTTCCGCTTTCTGCGTGCCTGCAGCTCTCTGGGCCTGACTGAGTACAGGAATGACAGGTTTTTCTCCACCCCATTACTGAAATTGTTGGATCGGGACGCGCCCAACTCCGTCTGGGGGTTGGCCATGGCCCTCAACATGCCGGCCCATTGGCTTTGCTGGGGTGAGTTGCCGGAGGCGATTCGTCAAGGCAGGTCAAGGGCAGAGGCGGTTCTGGGCGGCGACATCTGGTCATACTACAAACAAAATCCTGACGAAAGCGCGGCATTTATCCATGGCCTGACTCATTTTGAGGCGAGCATCGGAGAGGAGATTCTGCCCCTGCTAGAAGTCGGGCAGGCGTCGCTTGTTGTTGATCTCGGCGGCTCCGGAGGAGCCGTGCTTGCCGGTCTTCTCCGCAAGCACCCTGCCCTGTCTGGTATCGTCTTTGACCTGCCGGCCGTGGTCACGGAAACCGCACCGCGTTGGCCGACCGACCTGGCAGGGCGCTGCACGTTCGTTGGTGGTGATTTCTTCGAAAAAGTACCTGCTGCCGATCTCTATGTGCTGCGTCTCATTCTCCATGACTGGAACGATGAAGAATGTATTGCGATCCTTCGCAATTGCCGCAGTGCGATTACCCGGTCCGGCCGGCTCTTCATCATCGAACAGGTCCTCGACGATGCTGCAACATCCGGATTTGCCGCATTCATGGACATGAACATGCTGGCTGTGGCAAACGGACGGGAAAGATCAGGAGCCGAATACGGGCATCTTTTGGGGGCAGCCGGATTCAAGATCAACCGAATAATTCCGACTAAGACACCTGTATCCATCATAGAGGTCGTTCACGATTGATGTCACTCGCAGACCTGGCTCGGAAACTCAATCCATCAGGTTTATGACGTGGCTTCCGCCGCGCTCCCGGCTGGTGGGGTTCTCCGAGAAAAATGCGTCGGAGAACCCCACCAGCAATGAAAAAATCATACGGGCGGGTGACCAGCAGGGTGCATTTGCCAGATGCAGCAAGTAGACAGAGCCGCCCAGAACGGTTGGGCCATTCCACAATGTTGCATGAGCTTCGCCTGCGCGCCCACCGCCACCCTTGGGCGCGCAGACAGCATCAGCATGATCATCGTTTTGATCACCACAAAGATCAACCCGCCTCTGGCCCAGTAGCTGCTATCCATTGGCCAAATCGCAATTTCCCTTCCCTCATCGAAGGCATCTAGGAGCGGGGTGCGCTTCTGCCGGCGATTCTTTTAACGGCCGCTTCACCTCGCTCCGACAAGGTGGTCGCTGATACTGCCGATCGAGCGTGGGTTGGCGTGCCGGCGGGTCCAGCGGAATGGAAAACCCAGTTTGTTCGCCAAACCCGTGATATCGATCTGTGCCTGGCGGCATCCCCTGGAAACGGCCCGAGTTATCCATGTCGCCGAGAGACTGGGCCCCGGCCAGTAGGGGTGCAGCAATCACAAACGCCGCACCAAAGAGGGTTCTTCGCATAGGTTGCCCCCAAAAAGAATAAGTCATCCGATATCGATGGGTTTGAAGAGTCAAGCGACGCTTAAGGATTGCTCCGCAGTGTCAGGGCAGCCACACCAACCGCAAGATTTACGCCCTCCTGCCCCTGCACCGAAATTGGCTGCAGGGAAAGATTGTCACGTGCACCACCCATAAGTACCTTTGCCCCGACTCCAAGACCAATAGTGGCATCGGCTGCAACGCCGCGGTAGGTACCATCCAGCCGGTTCACATCTTCCGCAGTCAAATTATAAACCAACCAGATCATCCGCCCCTGCTCTATCCTGCCGATATCAAGTCCGAAATCGGTAATGGTTCCTGTGTAATGAGCATCCGGGCCTGAAGCCGATGGCTTGAAAACACAGTCCACCTCCTGCTTGGAACCAACGATTGCTCCGATGCCGACGGAGACGTTGCAATCAAGCGTGCCGACTTGAGCTTTTTCTGCCTTCGCGACGTCGGTCGTCGCGAAGGCAGCCAGGAGAAGGGTCGTGGAACACAGAGCCATTTTGCCCAATGTGCCAAGGTGTTTTGAAGTCAGAGACATCGAATGCATTTCCAATTCCCTTTGAGTTGAGGACGTGCAGCCATGCAGCCATCCCAGTTGCCAAACCCTATCCCTGTCGTTGAGAATCGAAAATCATACTCGCGTATGCCATATCTCATACAAAGGCATCGTCACGCTGAACGGGATGCCGGACGACAGACGAAGCGCGCCGAGCGAGGTCGCGGAGAATACTTGATGTGATCGACACCGTATTTGAACGCTCGATGAGCACAACGGGCAGCGATCTTAACCACAATGGTCATCGCCCCGGGGTCAATCCGTCGAGACAACCGCTCGACCTGCAGCCTCGTTGCTCGTCCTTAGCCCGAGCGTGCTCATTCAGGCGATGTTCGCATGGTCTCATATCTAAAGCCCCAGTCGCGCCGCAATTTTGGGAAACAAGGTTGCTGCATTGTGCGATCCAATCCGGACAAGATCGATCTTAGAGAAATCCGGGTACTCGAAGGCATCCTTCATCGATTCGGTGATCGAGCCGGTCGGCATGAAAGGGAAATCGCTGCCATAAAGGATGCGGTCGGTTCCAACCAGTGCGTTCAGCGCAGGCAGGTTGAAGCGGGCGTTTGTCATCGCTAGATCAAAGTAGAATTTGCCCAGTTCACCGACAATATCCTTCGGCGCCGCGGCCGCAAGAGACGCGGTAATCTGGGGACCGTAGCTTAATCGCTTCGCCAGGAACGGGACAGTGCCGCCGGCATGCGAGAGTATGAGCTTGAGATTTGGGAATTTGGCGAAGAGATTATTGTAGATGATGGCAGCAGCGACCCGTGTCGATTCAAACGTGTACTCATAGAGGGAGGGAGGAAGACCCAAATCCTGATCGGCGGTCAGGACCGGCGGTGTCGGATGGATATGCACGGGAAGCGAGCGTTCGTGCAACTGACCATAAAGCGGCTCGTAGTGCTGCGTTCCAAAGTAAGCGCCATAGTGGCTCAAGACCCCGACCCCATCAAGCTTCAACACATCGATTGCATAGCGCAGTTCTTCGAGCGAGGCATCCATGTGCGGCAGCGGCAGAGCCGCCATCGCCAGGAGCCTGGTTGGATAGCGATCAACAAAACCGGCCAGGGTCTCGTTAACACGTCGCGCAATGTCTCTCGCCTTAACCTTGTCGCCGAAGGGAATGCCGGGGGATGTCAGGGTCAAAGCGCCAACATCAATGCCGACTTTGTCCATGAAGGCGATACTGTCGTCAATTTTCCAAGGGGGTATATCGACCGAACCAAGTCTAACGGCGCCGGTGAGATCGGGAAGCAGCGCATGATGATGGATGTCGACAAGCAATGAGCCGTTTGGCATGGGTCTTCCATTTCGTTCTGGTGAAAATGAACTATCGATTTTTCGCAAAACCCTTCAGAACGGGTAATTGGGAGAAACGGAGTGGCGGGTGATCCACTTCATGTGGGTGAATTCATGTTCCCAGGCTGGCAGACCGGTACGGGCGCCGTTACCTGATGCGCCGATGCCGCCGATCGGACCATAAACCTCATGCACCACCGGCTGGTCATTGATGTGGACAATTCCCGTCGCGAGCTTCGATGAGATTGCTTCTGCACGCTGCTGCGAGGATGATTGTATCGCGGCGACGAGGCCGTATTCGGTGGCGTTCGCGAGCGCGATTGCCTGCTCATCATCGCGAACCGGCATGACTGCTGCGATCGGAGCGAAGATTTCCTCGTCGAACAATGGCATGCCTGGTTGCACCTCGACAACGGTTGGCTCGAAGAAAAGTCCGCAGCGCCGGCCGCCCGTCAGCACCCTGGCGCCCATCGCGACGCTGCGCTCAACAAGGTCTTGCGCCCTTGCCGCCTGTTTTTCATTGATCATCGGCCCAAGCTGGACCGCGTCTCGGAAGGGGTCGCCAACCTTGAGCCGGCCCGCGCGTTCGACAAGACGGTCGACATATCCCGCATAGACGGTTTCGCCTATCAGATGGCGACCAATGGTGAAACAAATCTGGCCCTGGTGAAAGAAGTTGCCAAAGGCGCCAGCCATCGCAGCCCGGTTGAGATCGGCGTCGTCGCAGACGATGAAGGCGTTTTTTCCGCCCAGTTCGAGCGAAACGCGCTTGAGCAAGCCGCCCGCAACGGCCCCGATATGCCTTCCGACCTGCGTGGAGCCGGTAAAGCAAATCATAGGGACGCCGGGATGGCGAACAAGCGCCTCGCCAACATCGGCTGCGCCAGGCAGCACGTGAAAGAGCCCATCCGGCAAGCCGGCTTCGTGCAGCAACTGTGCCAGCATGAAGCCGCCGGTCACAGGCGTCTGTGGATCGGGTTTGACGATCACCGCGTTCCCGAGCGCCAGCGCCGGAAGCACCGAGCGAACCGCCAGGATCATCGGCGAATTCCACGGCGTGATGACGCCGACCGTACCAACCGGCACCCGTTCAAAGCGGGACTCGCGCGCTCCATTGCGTGACAGGAGTTCGCCCAAGGGTTTGGTTGCAAGCGTGACCGCCTCCAAAGCTTCACGCGCCGACAGTTCGACCTCAAACACTCCCTTGCCCCGGATCGCGCCGGTCTCACGAACAACCCATTCGATGATCTCTTCAGCGTGCTGCTGACACAGGCTCGCAAAGCGCCGAAGGATGTCTCCCCGTTCGGGACCGGGTGTGGCGGCCCATTTGAGCTGGGCAATCTTGGCGCTTGATGCAGCGTCGTCCACATCGGCTGCGGTCGCCTGACCGGCTGCAAACAGTCTGGTACCCGTTGCTTTCTCCAGTACATCGAGCTGTCCCGCGATCGCCTGCCTGTAACGCCCTGTGACGTAGACCCGGCCCGCAATCGCCTGGGTATCGATCAGATTTGCAGGTATCTGCGGGCGCACAATGTCCTTTTCCTGTGATGTCAACATGTCGTCGATCCTCTGTCGTAAAGGCAGTCATGCTGCCGTTGTTGAGGATAAGCATGGCCGCGGCCGATGCGAGATCGGCGCGTTGGACTTATCGTCCGGTCCATTGAACCGCCCGCGCTCACTTTCTTCGGTGCATCGATCATGTCCAAATCATCGGACATTGGGTCCAAGATCGCGATCTTCTACCCGTCGCCATCTCTCTCTAGATATTGCGCCAAGGGCAGCACGGCGATGCCGCTTTCAAACATCAAGAGGAGAATTGCGTGAACCAGATGATCATCAGGGGTGTGAACAGTCAGACGTTCATCGCCGCAAATCTTGCCCGTGTTGAGCAGTTCTACCGCGACCACCTTGGGCTGCCGGTCGTCAAACGTTCGGTACACCATCTCGACGAGAAGTTGGCAACAATTACGTTCGGCTTTAATAGCTTCGCCGGCGCCGCCCCGCGCATGGAGACCATCACCTACATAGAGTGGAACCCGATCTTCTACATGGTCCCGGAAAGGGGCTTCATGGAAGAAGGCCAAACGAAACAGGACGTTGCCTCACCCCGCGCTGGAGATCCGAAAGGTCGCTGGGGTGCAGGAACCAATCATCATCTCGCCTTACACGTGCCGGACCGAAATGGACTGCTAAAATGGAAGCGGCGGCTCACTGATCTCGGCATTCACGTGACAGGGCCATATAACCGCAACTATTTCCACGCTATCTATCTGCGCGATCCGGACGGTGCCATTATCGAAATCGCTACATCCGAGCCGGGCTTTGGGCATGACGAGGCAGTTCTTGGTTCTGGGTTTCGCAAACAGCCAAAGGAGAACTTGATCGGCGGGCGTGACGAATTTGCCGTTGCCTTCGAGACATGGCCGCAGCCGATTGCGGCGATTACCGATGATTTCGCATTGCGCGGCTTCCACCATATCACATCGATTTCCAGCGATGCCGAGCGCACAGAGCGTTTCTACGTCGACACTATCGGACTGCCGCTGATCAAGAAGACAGATTATCTCGACGAAAAAGGTGGCACACATTTCTACTATGCCTGCCACGAGGACCTTATGCCGGGCTCTGTTTTGACCTTTTTGGGTCTGCCCAACTACAAGCCGGGGCGCCTGGGAACTGGTCTGGCGCACCACTTCACGCTCGAGGTCGAAAACGACGCTGCCCTTGATAACGAGCATCGCCGTCTTCAAAGGGCCGGCGTCCCGATTTCGCCGGTCCAGCACACGCGCTATACGAAACTGTTCCAGTTTCGCGACCCGGACGGTCACATCTGCGCGATATCGACTCCGAGCGACTTCACGGTTGATGAGCCTGCTTCAACGCTTGGCACCACACTTTGCCTGCCAGATCACCTCGAAGAACATCGGGTGCAGATCGAACGTCAGATTGCTTTCCGCCCGGCTCCGACCCCGCTACTCGATTGACGTTGCCATTTGCCGTAAGCGTCGCAATGGATATTGGCCATGGATAAGTTGAACCTGCTACCACAAAAAACCGTGCTTTGGGGGAAAGGCGTGGTACGCGACATAGCGCCCCGTCTGTCCGATTGGGGGCTCGAGAGACCCGTCATCTTTTCGGCTCCTGCACTCAAGGCGGCGGGCGAAACATCCTTCTGGCCATCACTTGCAGGGAGGGTCGGCACGATGTTGGACCTTCCTGCCCACGTGCCAGAAAGCGGGGTCGCTGCAGCATTGCGCTATTGTATCGGACGAGACGCAGGATCAATCGTGGCGCACGGTGGCGGCTCCGTGCTCGATGCGGCAAAAGCCGTTTCCTATCTGCATCATCAACAAACCGGGCGCTACCTGCCGATCGCGGCTGTTCCGACAACCTTGTCCGGCTCGGAATTCTCGCATTATTTCGGGATAACAGAAGATCGAGACAGCGAAAAGTTCAAGCGCAGTTATGCTATTGTTGAGACAGTGCCGACACTCGTCGTTCTTGACCCGACCATGCTCGTCGACACGCCGCGTTCGCTTTTGCTGTCATCGGCCATCAAGGCGATCGACCATGCTGTAGAAGGCATGCGCCAGGTCGGCTCCGATCATCCGCACGCAGTCCTGGCAGCCGATGGGGTGGGTCGGTTTTTTTCGGTGCTCGGCCGTTGGCCAGTGGCGATCGAAAGCAAGCGTGCCCTCGATGCCGGTCTGATTAGCCTCGACGACCTCTTGCAATTGCAGCTTGCTGCATGGCACTGCTATTTCTCACCTGCTTCCGTCGTCTATGGCCTCAGTCATCGCATCGGCCACATCCTTGGCGGGACATTCGGCCTGCCACACAGCGCAACCTCCTGTATCACGCTCGCGCCTGTTATCGAGGCGTGCTCGCTGTTTTATGGCGACAAGCTCGGCATATTCCTTGATGGGGAGCGATCACCCGACCCCGGTGCCCTCCTGGCCAAAAGGATCGGATCACTCGTGCGGGTTCTGGGACTTGCCGACCGCATTAGCGCTTTCGACATCGAGCCCGACGCGCGCCATCGGATCTCCGCGCTGCTCAGGGCGCACTATCCGAAAGAGGTGGCCGATCTTGGCACTCAAGCGGATGACAAACTGGACGCGCTCCTGGAGCGTATCTGGTGATGGGCGCGATGATCCGAGCGCCGGACCCGATCTGGCGAAACATGTCCTGTCAACAGGCGTTAAAAGGCTTCAAGGACGGCTCAAGGAACGCCGTCGATCTTGTCGAAGATACGCTCACCAGCATCGATCGGTGCCAACGCGAACTCAACGCATTCGCGACGATCGCCAGTGGCCAGGCACTTAGCGACGCGCGGGCAAGCGATAAGCGATACAGGCAAAGGAAGTCTCGCCCCCTCGAAGGCTTGCCGATTGCCGTGAAGGATATCGTTGATACGAAGGGCATTGAAACGCGCTATGGATCTCCCGCCTTTCTCGAGCATGTTCCGATACAAGATGCTGAGATCGTCCGCCGGCTGAGGAACGCTGGAGCGGTCATAGTCGGCAAAACCACTACGCATGAATTTGCGTGGGGTGTCACGACATCAAGTTCGGCCTTTGGAAACACACTTCACCCTCAACAAAAGCTGCGGATCCCGGGCGGCTCCAGTGGTGGTGGCGCTGCTGCTGTCGCCTATGGCGCGGTTCCCGCCAGCATTGGGACCGACACCGGCGGCTCGGTGCGCATCCCAGCTGCTTTGTGCGGAACGGTCGGATTCAAGCCAACCTTCAACCTCCTTCCATCCCACGGTATCTTCCCACTGGCCCCCAGTCTTGATCATCCGGGTATCGTGGCCCGTTCGGTCGAAGATGCAATGCTGGTGGCCGACGCTCTAGGAATCGGGGCCGACCGGGTCGATAGGCATCTCACCGCGGCAGTCATACGCACGATCGCCCCGGTGCCACTCGAGCAGGGCGTTGCTGACGCAGTTGATGCGGCGCTCGCCGCACTGTCAAAAGAACTAGACCTTTCCGAACCCGATACCAAGGGCGTGTTTGACGGTGCTTTCGAGGCCTTTTCCACGATCGTTTTGACTGAGGCAGGTATTGTTCATTTTTCGCGCAACAGTCAGGCGATCATCGATGCGCGCTACGGGGCAGAGACTGTCGAACGGCTGCGTCAGGCACGAAAGGTGACGATCGACGCTTATGCGCTCGCTCAATCAAACCGCAGGGCATTGACGTGCCGCCTCGAGCGCCTTCTGGAAGACTTCGACTTTCTTCTGCTCGCCACCTGTCCCTGTACGGCGCCCTTCGTCGGCCAGGAAGATGTCGAGATCGGCCACTGGAAAGGCAGCATCCGCGAGGCGCTGATGACCTATACCGCGCCCTTCAACCTTTCGGGACTGCCGGCAATTTCCATCCCGATTCCCCTGCAAGACGGCATGCCAGTGGGGTTGCAGATCGTCGCCCGCCGTGGTCGTGACGCATCACTGCTGAGATTTGCTCGCCATGCAAGCGACATCCTGGCTCTCGTATGATTGAGACATGGCAGCCGTCATAGGCTCGTAACCTTCGGAAGTTCGCGTGACAGCCAGTCTATGAAAACGCGCACCGACGGAAGCAATCCTCTTCTATCGCGAAAAAGTGCGGTCATTGTCGATTCATTGACAGTCCAGTCCGGCAGGATGCGGAGCAATTCCCGATTCGCAAGTTCCTCGCGGCAGACATAAGCAGGCAGGGCCACGATGCCCGCGCCTCCGCTCGCAGCTCGTTTCAACGCTACCATGTCATCGCTTTGAAAGCGCGGCTTTAGCTGTACGGTCGTCTGCTGCAAAGCGGTTTTATCGTGACGGCGGAATGTCCAGGAGGTTGCGACCTTTGTGCGCATCATGAAAAGAGAATCATGTTGCGAAAGTTCTTCTGGTGCTTCGGGAAGCCTGTGGCCGGGACGGTACTTGGCGCCTACGACGAGGATCCACGGGACCGAGGCAAGATGTTTCTGCACCAGGCTTGAATCCGGCAACGGACCCGAATGCGAGCGGATGGCAACGTCGAAATTATCGCCGACGATATCGACGAAGTCATCACTGACGTGCTGTACGAGGTTGACTTTCGGATAGGTGGCCATGAAATCCGCCAGCTTATCGCGCATGGCAAATTGCGCGGTCGCGGTTGCGGAGGTGAAACGAACGGTTCCTGCCGGTTCGGCAAGCCGTTGTCGCACTACGTTCTCGGCTTCTGTTGCCTGTTGCAACATGTCGACGGCATGCTGATAAAAATCCCTTCCGGCATCCGTCATGCTAAGACGTCTTGGGGTGCGCGCCAGCAATCGGACTCCGAGACTGTGCTCCAGTTGCTGCATTCGGTAGCTCAAGGTCGATTTTGGCACTTTCAGCGAGATGCCAGCTGCCGTGAAGCTGCCGCGCTCGACGATCTGCACGAAGTAGTGAAAGTCATTGAGATTTAACATGGCAGGGTGGCTCGCTCTTGCCTTCACTGATATTAAACTGTACCGTCCAGTTTAGTTTGTCAACTGCGCGCCTACTCAGATCCTTGAGGCGTCAAAGAGGTGACCGATGGAGAGTAGCGACGGGTTCGTTGCCGCACCGCACCGGGTCGATGTCGAGCCAGTTCGAGCGCCCCGCATGTCCAAGAAACGGATGGTCATCCTGGATGCCGCCCTCACAGTCCTGCTTGCGGAAGGCCCCGAAACCAATCTCGATCGCGTCGCCACGGTGGGGGGCATCTCGAAGGCAACCATCTACAATCACTTCAAGACCAAGGATTCCCTCCTCATCGAAGTCGTGCGGGCGGAGTTGCATCGCACGCTGCGCGAGGTCGAAGACGTCATCCATGCCACTATAAGTCCCGGAGTGGATGCGCGTACTGCGCTCTGCAAGATCAGCCATGCTTGGGTCAGCGCCTTACGCTCGGAGCCCCTGATGAAACTGCGTACCCTGGTTGCCGGCCATGCGCAGCGCTTGCCAGCACTTGGACTTGTTTGGCTCGAAGTTGGCCCAGCGCGCCTACACGACCACATTGGGGTCGCGCTGGTCAGCCTGAGCGCTCACTCCAACCTTCGCATCCCGGATGTCGAACTTGCCGTGCTGCAACTGGCTGGTCTCATCGTATCCCCGCACATCATGTACGGGCCATTCGGTGGCGGGCCTGATCCAAGCGCGACGCGAAAGCTTGTCGAGGCTGGGATAGACATGTTCCTGCACCAATATTCGAAGGGCGATGCATCGCCCGGAGCCACTATCGAGGAAGATGTCTGCTGGTCAAGTTCGCAAAACGCGAATGCAAACTCATAGCACCGGCCGCGTGCATCGCCAGCATCACAAGACCGGCCAACATCCTCGCCTTTTCTTCCCGCAGCGCTGATGTCAGCCAGTGACCGGCTCCCCTCATCCGCGCCACCGAAAAAGCCCCGTTTGGACTCGCAACTATACGATCGGATTATGGTAGCGGCTTGCCTGTATCGGCTATGGTCGGTTTCATAGTCTCGCCGCGGCCTATCGCATTATCGCGACCTTTGAAAAGGCTGCGGAGCGCACTGATGTCGCGACGGCTGACCTTCAGAAGCGTGAGGAGTGCTTACCACATGACCGATGCAATATCCGCCTCAACCCCGGCAGATACAGGCCAACGCGACTGGCTTCTTCCAGTCCTCGCCTTCACGACATTCGTCATCTTCTTCCAGGCCTATATGGTCGCCCCGACCATCCCGCTCCTGTCACAGGTCATGCACACATCGGAGAAAACCGCCGGGTTGGTTGTTCCGGCCTATCTGATTCCTTACGGTATTTCGACACTGCTATATGGGGTAATCGCGGACCGCTTCGGTGTCCATCGGGTCATGCTCGGCTCGCTCGCAGCGTTTTGCATATTTTCTTTCTTGACCGCAGCGGCTCAGACTGTTGAACAATTGATCGTTTTGCGCATCATGGCCGGCCTTGGCGCAAGCGGCATTGTTCCCCTCTGCTTGACGCTTGTGGGGCGGCTCTATCCCTACGAACAGCGAGGTCGGGCGCTCGGATGGTTGTTTGGAGCAATGGCGGGAGGCATGGCATTCGGCTCACCGCTCGGGGCAATCCTGGCATCGGCGATCGGCTGGCAAGGGCTGTTCATTTGTGTCGGTCTTGCGGGTCTCGTCCTGTGGGGTGTGATCTTGCGAAAGCGGACATTCATTCGCAGCACCGCCAGGCCCATGCCCAGCCGGATCCATGACATCTTGACAGGTTACAAGCTGTTGCTTGCCAATCCTCGTGGCGCGCGTACCTACCTCTATGTCCTTCTCAATGCGATGTTTCATTCCGGTGTTTTTACATGGCTCGGTCTGTACCTCGAACGCGAACAACATCTGGGATCGGTAGAAATTGGCCTTTCGCTCCTCGGTTACGGTATCCCAGGCTTCTTGCTTGGCCCCGCGATCGGCCGTCTTGCTGACAACATGGGGCGCGCCCGGCTCATACCCATGGGCTTGCTGTTCGGTTCGCTTGCCGCTTTTAGCCTTTGCTTTCATCCCCCCGTCGTTATCGTCCCGCTTATCGCGCTCGTCCTATCGCTCGGCTACGATATGACCCAACCACTCTTCGGCGGCATCGTCAGCGCGCTCGGTGGACAACGCGCCGGGCAGGCCATGGGGTTGAACGTTTTCACGCTGTTCGTCGGTCTGGGGTTGGGCAGCATGGCGTTCGGGATACTGATTCCTATGGGGTTTGCGATGGCTTTTGCTATATTCGCGGTGCTGGAATTGCTTCTCGCACTCGTTTCAATAAGCCTGTTTAGCTCGGAGCGGCCGGCGCAGACGGTTCGACCGGCAGCGCAGCAATAGCAGGATCGTTCGAGAGCTAGAGGCGCCACAATCGCAAGCGTTCGTTCGTGCTGTCACGGCGCGTGGGGAAAGTCCCGAAGCCTCTATCCTCGTTGAAAGCGAGGAAACCGCGTACCAAAAAGCCATTTCCGTTCCTGTTAGGAAGCCCAGCCACATCCGAAGAACCTGGATTCGGGTGCTCGCTGGCTACCGCATCCTGAGGGACCAGGGTTCACCAGTAAGCATGCTTTGTTCTGCACGCAGAATCTGTCTGCCATCGAAGTTGGGCGTCATGAAAGCGCCAAGGGAACGAGCGAGCGCGTTCTGCAGTCACTGCAGACATTTATTGGCTGGAATCGAGCGACAGGGGAGGCCCGAGAAACTCGACATTCCACTTCCGGCCGAACTCGTTCAACTTGTCTGCCGCCGGTCGCCCTTCCGCCATTAACTCGCCCAGGCCCTGGAAGAACGGCAATGCATCCATCGCTGGCGACATCATGATATAGAGGCAGGACATTTCAGAGGACACGTTTACGAATGTGTGGGCGCTTCGGGCGGGCGCGACGATGACATCGCCCTCATCAGCATAAAAACGCTTCTCATCCACCTCGAACAGATAGCGCCCTTTCAAAACGCGAAAGACTTCCGTCTCCAGGTGGGAATGAAGTGGAGGACCGAACCCTGGGCGGTGGCTTGTCTCGATGAATGAAAAGACGCCGTGCGACTGCGATGGCGGTACGCGCACGCGCAGATCAAGCCCGAGTGCCGGAATGCTGACGACATGGTCGCTGTCTTGATATTTTGACGTACTGGCAGTCATTGGTGTTCCTTTTAAGGGAGCTGCAAGTCCCTAGCGGTTGCGACCATCAATCGTCTGACATTCGCGCTGCTCTATGATGACGGGGAAAGCAAGTTGGCTTCATTTGAAATTTCGTGATCGCCCAAGATTCACGAACCGCTTTTCTCAGGATCTGTGGAAGTCGAAGACAATCTGCGTCGCCCGGCGGCACGCGAGATCTCGATGTCGTCGAGAAAAGCAAGAAGGATGTCGGCCACCATGCGCGATTGTCCGGAAAGGATTTCGCCACCAAACAGCACTGGCCCATCTGTCTCGCTATCCCAGACAGTCCAGCCGGTTGGATCCTCAAGAAGGCCATACCGGCTTGATGCCGACGGGCTATGAATAGGGCACGTTTTCCTCGTTTCGATCAACGGTTCCTCCTGTCGCTCTTAAATGTTCTGCCCTTTTTCTAGATGAACCATTGTTGGGTAAGGATTTCCACGAGTGCGAAAATGAAGACAATTGAAACTGGAATTCTCAGACGCCTCTGGCAGGGAGCAACCGGCACCGCGCGTCACTGGCTGCCTAGAGGCCATCGCGGGCAGCACAATGATCAATGAATGCACGCTGGCGCCCAGCGCGCCGAAACCCAGCATTATTCCACCAGGTGAAATGGTCCGTTTCCCTATTTTGCCATTCACCCCCAGTAATGGCGCTGCCATTATCAAACAACAGGACCGGCATCACGGGCTCGCCTCGCAAGATGCACCGACCTCTGAACACCGCTACGGAGAAGCGCATGTCTCGTCCCCCTCTGCCGCCTTTTACCAAACAAACTGCCATCGAGAAGGTGCGCCTGGCCGAAGACGGTTGGAACTCGCGCGATGCCGCCAAGGTTGCGCTCGCCTATTCAGTTGAGACGCGATGGCGCAACCGCGCAGAATTCGCCAATGGTCGGGCGGAGGCAGAGGCGTTTCTTACGCGCAAGTGGAACCGTGAACTCGACTACCGCCTGATCAAGGAGTTGTGGGCATTTACGGAAAACCGTATCGCTGTACGATTTGCTTATGAATACCATGATGACAGCGGGCAGTGGTTCCGCGCCTATGGCAACGAAAACTGGGAGTTCAATGAGGACGGACTGATGGGCGTTCGCCTCGCTTGCATCAACGAGCATCCCATCGCAGAATCCGAACGTAAGTTCCATTGGCCACTCGGTCGGCGTCCTGACGACGTTCCAAGCCTCAGCGATTTTGGTTTCTAACCAGTTTGATGGGTAGTTGGCATGATGTTTTGCTCCTTGGGAAGCCAACGCGACCTCGCTTCTGATGGGAGATGAAAGACGCCCGTCGGAGCAAGATGCGGGAGCACGTCGCTCTCGCATCCCGTCTTTCAACTATTGGCGATCGCCTGCCCAGTCCGCGAGCCCTACGGTGCAGTGGCTCTCCGCGGCAGTTCAAGAAGCTGCAATCGGCTCAGACGAGCGGGCTAAAATCTGGCCGCGGTTGTCACGACCGCCTCGTGCGACCAATGCGAACGGCGACTGCCAGGCAACGTTTGACCTGTCGAAAGCTGCTTCAAGAAAAGGCGCGTCAAATCAGATCCCTCAATCACAATCGTGACCCTGCAAAAATGGAGTGAGCGTGAACAGTCCACATCAGCACATCGAAGGGATCGTTCCAGCATTTGGAGAGATGCCGAAGTTCGCAAAGGGTGATGCGGTGAGTATTGCGGACCGCTCTCCGGTCGGACATTACCGCATGCCCACCTATCTGCGTGGCAAGCGCGGAACGATCGAACTCGTCATCGGCACGATGGCCGTCGACAATGAGGAGGAAGCCTTTGGCAGAAACGCTGGCTCCAAAGGTCACTACTATCGTGTCGCCATTCCCATGACTGAGATCTGGCCCGATTACGTCGGATCTCCGAACGATGGGTTGCGCATCGAAATTTTCGAAAACTGGCTTGAAAGGATTTGAGATGAGCGACGTCGATCCTCACGACCATCATCACCACGATCACGACCATGATCACGCTCCGATTTCCTCGGACCAGCCGCCCGGTTATTATGACATCATGGAAACGGCGGTGCGTGAACTGCTCATTGAACGCAAGCTCTTCGGTGCCGACGAGATACGCCGTCAGATCGAAGTTCTCGATTCCCGCACGCCCGCTCTCGGCGCCAAGGTTGTCGCAAGAGCATGGACCGATCCTGCATTCAAGGAGCGACTTCTGCATAATGGCAGAGCTGCCTGCGAAGAGCTCGGCATAACCTTCTACGACGATACTGAGCTCATCGTACTGGAGAATACGCCGCAGGTGCACAATCTCATCGTCTGCACACTGTGCTCCTGCTACCCGCGACCAGTTCTTGGTTTGCCGCCGGACTGGTACAAGCTTAAGCCTTACCGCGCCCGGGCTGTCTATGAACCGAGGGCGGTCCTGGCCGAATTCGGCACCACGATTGCCGAGGAGGTGGAAATACGCGTCAGCGACTCCACCGCCGTCGTGCGGTATCTCGTCCTGCCCATGCGGCCTGCCGGTACCGAAGACATGAACGAAGAACAGCTGGCGGACCTGGTCACGCGCGATGCCATGATAGGCGTCGTCCCGGTCGCCTACAACAGGGAAGCAGCATAATGGGATCGGAGCAACTCGTCAGGAGACTGCCCAACGATATCGGTGGTGACCCCGCCGGCAAGATCGAAATGATCGAGCACGAATTGCTGCCTTGGGAAAAGCGCTGCCACGCCCTTGCCGATGTGCTGGACTTTCACAAGATCATCAACACCGAAGAGAAGCGCCGCGGCGTCGAGGCGCTCGGGGGTGAGATGATCGGTAAACTGTCCTACTATGAGCGCTGGATTGTCGCCTTTTCCAACATTTTGTTTCAAAAGGGGGTCCTCACGCCGGGCGAACTCGCCGTGAAAATGAAGGAAGTCGAAGCCCGCTTCACGCCCAACGATGGCGGCCATGGCTAGGCCTTTTCAAAGCGCCGTCACCCGTTGTTTCTTTGAGATCAATCCTGCGCTTCCGCTGTTGCAGCGAGGATTTGTGGAGGCCGTCGGCGCTTGCCTTCTTTTGGTCGCAACAGCCGGATCAAGTCTGGCCGTGGCACCTCATGCAAAGCAGGAACCGCTGGTGGTATCGCTGCTGGTTGGCCTGTCGATTTCAGGCGCGCTCGTCGGTCTTATCGTCGCTCTCGGAAAGATATCAGGCGGACACTTCAATCCGTTGATCACCGTTTCGCAATGGCTGGCCGGCGAACGAAGCACCCTATGCACCATCGCCTATGTCGCCGGCCAGGTCACGGGCGGCATATGTGGGGTTTTGATTGCCAATGCCGTCGGGGTGGCGGCTGTGCCCAGCACTGTCGAAAACGTGCCAAGCGTTCCGTTGCTGGTCAGCGAAGTCGTTGCCTCGGCGGGTTTGATGACCGTCGTCTTCGGCTGCGCACGCAGCAGCCGGTGGGAGACGGGTCCATTTGCTGTCGGTGGTTGGCTTCTGGCTGCAATCATTGCCACACCGTCCGCATCCTATGCCAATCCGGCTGTCGCGCTCGCGGCTATTTTTGCCAAGGGTCCCGTCGCTCTGTCATCGGCGACCGGTTTTCAATATGTCGCCGCCCAGATCGTTGGAATGATCCTGGCAATCGCCGTCAACCGGCTTGCCTTTGCAGGGCTGCGCGATCGGCAAGAGGCGAATGCGGAAGAATCCCAGCACGAGGTTTCCAGATGACGGCATCCTTGGTTCAGCCCGACAATCGCGAAGGCGCTGAGGATATCGCACGTCGACAATGTCTGCTGGCCCGATATGGAGCCAATCCTCGAGTGTTCCATCTCGTCCGACGCGACATGATTGGTGTAGAGACCCGCAGCCTCCCACTTTGCAACCGGGACCAGAGCCGTCCCCTATTCAGGAGCCCAAACAAATGTCCAGTTCCGGAACCGTCGCCCAGCCAACGCAGATTTCCAATACCTCCAGAATGCGCGCGCTTTTCGGCGCCGCAATTCTCGGCTTTGTAATGATCGGTGGGGTCGGTTTCGCCGGTCTACCGGCTCTTCACGACGCAACCCATGATGTACGTCACGTCTTGAGCTTTCCGTGCCATTGAGGGTATCACATGTCGATCTTTCGTTTCCTTGTTTTCTCCGCGCTCGTTGCCGGGTGCCTTGTCGGCGCCGTCTCGTCAATCCTGCATTTGACGACGACAGTACCAATCGTTCTCGCAGCAGAAACCTATGAGAATACCGGCGGGCACAATCACGACGGCGGGCGGCCCCACGATCACGCGGTTGAAGAGGACGGCCATAGTGAAAAGGCCGGCCTGATGTCTAGCCGAAACATCCTCACCGTCATCGCAATGATCCTCGCCTATGTTGGCTTCGCTTTGCTTCTAAACGTTTACGCCGAAGCCTTCGGAACGCTGAACGACTGGCGCCAGGGCATCGCTTGTGGTCTTGCGGGTTTCGCAATCTTCAGCCTCGTTCCCGCAATCGGCCTCCCACCCGAGCTCCCCGGCATGCCGGCCGCCGAGCTGGCATCGCGTCAGATCTGGTGGACTGGTTCGGTTGTGTGTGCTGCGGGAGCGGTGGCCGCCTGGAAACTGATGAGCGGCAGGTACCGTTGGGTATTTGCTCTCTTTCTCGTCCTCTTGCCATTCGTTGTCGGCGCCCCACGACCTGAGACCGAACTGACTGCGGTTCCACATGCGCTTCACGTGCAGTTCATTGTGTTCACGCTTGTCGTCAGCCTCGTGTCATGGCAATTACTCGGAGCAAGCCTTGGCTGGCTGAGGTCGAAGCGCATTGCCTTCTAGCCCATTGTGCGATGCCTCTACGGCGGGGTGAGGTCCGGGTTATGGCGTCGACGACTTGTTCGGCAAACGCTGCACCGATTTAGTAGGCGGCGCGCAGACGCGCGAGCGTGCGCGTGAACATTGTCGGCTCATTGAGAGCGTGAGCGAGTAACAAAGCGCCTTGAATCTCGGAAACGATTGTCTCCGCGGAGCGTCTTGCCGCCGGTTTTGTGAGCCCGGTCCTCTCGATTGCAATGGCAAGCGCATCGATCCATCGGCGGAAATAGGACGTGATCGCCACGGCAAACTGATCGCGGCTGGAGACGATGCCAAAAATTGCAAACACGCAGGTGTTTTGACCAGATCTGTAATAGCGATCAATGGTTGACCACATCGTTGCGATGGCCGCTTCCGCCTCATCCTCGCGCAGCGACCGAAAGACGTTGCTTTCGAACCAAGCATCAATCTCGGCAAGTACCGCCATCGCCATTTCGTGCTTGCCTCCGGGAAAGAAGTGATAAAGGCTGCCTTTGGTGATGCCCGTGCGCTCGCCAATGCGTGCAAGCGTCGTGCCTTCATACCCGAAGTCGCGAAAGACGCTCGCAAGACGAGGAACGATGTCGGCTCGTTCGAGCAGTACTTTCAGCTCACCCTCCCATGCGCTACGAAGACCACCACTCGTGCACCAAGCAGCGGTGTTTGACAACCACCAAATACACGCTTGTCCAGGCCGCGATCTGCGCGCACGCGGTTTAGTCGTCAGAACGCATGTTTGGCCGAGTGCGCCACGCGCAGGGCGCGTAGCGTTGGAGACTGTGATTAACGCTTTATGTGGTGAAATTCGAAGAATTCTCTTACAGACTGCATCCGGCGGCGTCAGATGTCGTACACTGCACGGTTCGACGTCTGCTGAGACAGAGACAAGGTCGCCCGCGGCCGACTAGCCACGGAGACGATTTGACAACGGTAAAGCCCGCGGAAAAAGCTGGCTACAGCGACAGCTGCAATGCGCCGGGTCCGTGAGTGATTTCGTCGGCCGGATAGGCGCAGCAGATCAACACTTCACCATCTTCGATGGGTGCTGTCGGGGTAGATGTGTATGTGACCGAGCCCTTGTCAAGCTTGATTGCGCACGTGCCACATGTCCCGCTGCGGCAGCTGAAGGCGGGAGACAGGCCCCGCTCTTCGGCGAATTCCAGCAGCGTGCCGCTGCCGGGTGTCCAGCGAGCCTCCTTGGATGATCGTGTAAAAATGACATGTACCGACCGGGTCGATACCGGTGCCAGCGGCTCGGCTTGCTTTTCAGTATCAGCCATTCGCGCGATGCTAGCTGGCCCGAATGTTTCCGCGAAGATGCTTTCATCGGGGATACGAAGGGTCCGCAGGCCCGAATAGATGTCCTGCATGAAGGCCGGCGGTCCGCAGAGATAGAAGTCGAAACTATCAAATGGCAGCACTTTCTTGAGCAGGTCGATCGTGATACGGCCAGCTTCGTCGAAGTCGACGCCGGTGACCGCGCCTTCTGGATTGCTCAGCGTCCGCACGAGGCGTATTGCTCCGTTAGATGCCTCGACGAGTTCAGACAGTTCGCGTGAAAAGCCCTGATCGGAGACCGACCGCGCAGAATAGAATATCCATGTTCTGCGCATGCGCTGCTTGCGTCGGCCTTCGTAGACTATGTGGCGAAGCATCGCAATCATCGGTGTAATACCGACGCCGGCGGCCAACAGAACGACGGGACGAGGCTCGAGGGGATCGATGGTGAATAGCCCGGCCGGCGCCCGTGCTTCGATCACGCTGCCTTCCTGCAACTGGTGAAGGTAACTCGATACCGCTCCCTCCTTCTTGACGCTGATCCTATAGGCGTTGTCGGAGGGAGCGACCGAAAGGGTGTAATTGCGGATCACCTGATCAGCTGCGTCAGGCAGTCGGACGCGGATCGGCAAATGCTGACCAGCCCGGTGCGGAATGAGGCCGGCGCCATCCGACGGCGATAGGTAGAACGAGCGAACGTGAGAGTTTTCCTCGACGATACGCTCGATCCTGAAACTTCGCCAAGCTGTGGCCAGAGCCTTGGCTTTCAGCCGCTCCTCGGCCTGAGCCCAGTCGCCAGTCATGATGGAGTAAGGGCTCTCCCCTTCAGGTTGATCTGACCAGCGCAACGCAAGCGCGTCGCATCGTCTGACGATCCTCTCGGGGCGGAACGTCCATAGACGCTCGGCGCCCTGGAACGCCTCGATCTCCGGGGATTGCAGAACAACTTCAGCCGTGCCCGACAGCTGAAGAATGTCACCGGTGACGTAGTCGGCGAAAGTGAGGCCGGCTCGCCCATTCAACAAAATGTTGCCTAGCGTGTTGAAAAACAAGTTACCCGCGAAATCGGGGATCGTCAGCAACCCATCTTCCGCCACGCGAACGAAGCCGGGTCGTCCACCGCGATGGGAAACGTCCACCTGACGTTGCGCCTCGACCTCGGCGTAAGAGGCGACAAACAAGGTGTCTGATGCGCGGATCATGTTGGTGGCGCGTTCGTCCAGGCGATCAAGCAACTCGACCTGCCCGGAGAAGGGCAAAGTCGGATCGCGGACGAAACTAAAGTCTCTCAGCTGAATGTAGCGCGGGCAGTTGCCGTAACTTTGCACGACGTGCAGATCGAAACCGCTACCGTTAACCCTCTCGATGCGACCGTTCAGCCGGTTTCGCCTGCGTGTGTGAAGCTCTATCCCAAGAATCCCGACAGCCTCGTCTTGGACAAAGCCGGCGCTTGCCGGATCGCTTGCATCCAGGGGAGCAGCGACCGTGAATGTATGCTCGTCGCGTGCGCTCGAAAAGCCAGGGCGCCCACAGATGATGCTTGCCCAGGGATCGCCACGCCCGTCGACGCTGCCAACCACCAGGAAAGGCAACTGCGGATAAAATGCTCGATGTTGTTCGATAAGATGATCGCGTATGAACCGCCGGCCGATATCATCCATCTTGTCGACGACACCGACCGACCCCTGTATCTCCAGTTCACCCTGATGCCACGGCGATCTGCCGCTTGACGACATGGAAGGGTTCATCACCATGGCTCCCGGAAGACAATCGTCATGCGGCTAACCCGACCGGCGTGCTGACAAAGCCGACGAAGCCTGGCAATGCCTCGATACGCCCGAGCCAAGCCGTGACATTCGGGTAGGCCGACAGATCGACATTGCCTTCTGGCGCCCTTGCCGTGTAGCTGTAAATCGCAAGATCAGCAATTGTTGGATGGTCGCCAACGAGCCAGTTCCTCGCGGACAGTTCCTGCTCCAGAACCTTCAAAAGGGCATGGGCGCGGCCGATGACTTCCTCCGGATTAAACTTTGCGCCAAACACGGTGATCAGGCGCGCCGCGCCAGGTCCATAGGCCAGTTGTCCGGCCGCCACCGAGAGCCAGCGTTGCACGTTCGCCTCACCGATGGCGTCTTCTGGCAACCACTCCGTCTTTCCAAGCCGTTTGGCCAGGTAGACGAGAATTGCGTTGGAATCGGCAATCACGGTTTCGCCGTCCACGAGAACGGGGACTTGACCGAAGCTGTTGAGCCGCAGGAATTCGGGCTGCTTGTGTTCGCCCTTTGCCAGATCGACCTCGATCAGATCGAACTCTTGACCGGAAAGCGACAAGAACAGCTGTGCGCGGTGCGAGTGGCCTGATAGCGGATGCGAATAAAGTTTCATGATCGTTTCTCCAATGTGCAGCGCGACACGCGTGCCGGGCCGCCCTTCTGGGGCCAATTTGCTTGGAGACGATGCCGCTTGGAAGATCGATTCCAAGGAAGGCACTATTGCAAAAAACCGACGTAATTCGCGATGGTTGCCTTTGGGACAAAACCACTGACTTACGATAACGAACGCAATAGTGTCTTTCCTATTTTCAAGGTTAAGCCGCCCGAGCGTCTGTCCGAAAATTGGCAGATCTTAACAGCCGATGGATGTCCCATGTTTGATACGATCGCCATGGTCGAGTGGTTAGAGTCTGAAATCGCCGCGCAGAACCGTCTTTCCAGAGAGGAACCAAGCTTTTCGGATGACATTGGCATGTCGTCTCCATCGTCGCGCCGAGGCGACGTCGAAATCCGTCGCGCAAGTCTGCTTGATGTCTATGACCGGTTGACCATTTTATTATCTTGAGCATGGGTGACCTGCTGGTGCTAGAATGAAACGCACGAGAAAGGCGATAACAGAGGAGGCTCTTCTCCGCTGCCTCTCTCGGCATCGGTTCTTGTTACGCCCTGTTCCATTCGCCCGGACCTTAGCGGATCTCGCTGACAACGGCTGCGCGTGCGAAGCAGCCTGCCGTGCATGATCATTCAGACGGTTCGAAGCGCGATCCCGCCGACGATGAAGTTGGTGATCACGAAAGTTGCCGCCGCCAAGGCCAAAAACGAGGTGTCTGCGCCGTGGCCGGCCAGGCGGATTGCCGTGGTTGCGAGCCCCGTCAGTCCGAACGTCAAAGAGCAGTCGGACATTGAAAAGGGTTGAGTTGCGATCCATCTCCACGGAGCCGGTAGGACGGTCGACTGGAAAAGGGCGTATCCGAACATGGCGTGCACGAGCACACCAGGTGCATCACTCGCCACGCCGAGGTAGGCAACCGTGCCGACTGCTGGCGGCGCAGGCTGGATAGCCGGCGTTGGCCACGATTTTTCGGCGAGTGATGGTAGATGCAGCAATCGACCAAGTAGGACCGATGCCAATGCGAGCGCCGTGAAAAATCGCGCACCGAAGATAACGACTGATCGCCTCTTGGCCGAAGGCGCCGCAGGCGATGGTCGTCACGAATGAGGCTGCCACGACCGGCAGATAGAGCACAGCGGTCACGTTTTCGACGGTCCCACCGGCCTTCCACAAGCGTCCTGTGGGCCAGATAGCAAAGATGAACGAAAAGATGCAACCGGCCGCACACAGGACGATGGCAGAAGTTTCGGAAAAGTCGACCAACGATAGACCCCGCCAGCATCGCAGCGACGCCTATCAGACCCGTGAACAGCGTTGATCGGCATCATCGAGTTCCGCGCGCATCGTTTTGAGGATCGCCCACCACTGCCGTGCGTAGAGCAATGTCAGGATCGACCAGATCGCAACCGCCAGCAGCCCGATGGCCTCGCCGGGAGCATGCGGCATGCCCAATATCGATGCTGCCGGGCCAACTGCCCGCCAACCCACCAACACCGAAAATAATAAAAGAGACGGATGCGGGTATCGCAGGAGGCCGCATCAGTTCCCTTTCAACGCATATCATTCCAAGAGGTCATCGCCGATCTGCGCTGGCTTTTGGGGCAATGGGTAGTCTTGCGCGCTATCGCCGCGCAAGACTCACGCACTTTTACTTTGCGATCTTGCGGTCGAGGAAGTCGTGAATGAGCGGTGCCATCTCATCCAGCTTGTCTTCCAGGGCAAAATGGCCGGTGTCGAGGAGGTGCATTTCAGCGTCCGGCAGATCACGCAGGTAAGGATGCGCGCCTTCCTCCGGAAAGATCTTGTCGTTCTTGCCCCAGACGATCAGCGTCGGCGGCTTGCGTTCGCGGAAGAAAGCCTGGAATTGCGGGTAGAGCGGAACATTCGTGCCATAGTCGTGGAAGAGATCGAGCTGGATATCCTTGTTGCCGGGACGGTCGAGCAGCGCCTGATCGTGAACCCAGTTGTCGGGGCTGATGCGGGTGAGGTCCTTGACGCCGTCGGTGTACTGGAACTTGGTGGTTTCGAGGACGACGAGATTGGACAGGGCCTCGCGTTTCTCCTTTGAATCGTCGGCCCAGTAGGCCTTGATCGGATCCCAGAATTCGCGCAGGCCTTCTTCATAGGCATTGCCGTTCTGGACGATCAGCCCGCTTACCCGTTCCGGATGCTTGAGAGCCAGACGATAGCCAACCGGCGCGCCGTAATCCATGACATACATGGCGTAGGTCTTGGCGCCGAGCTCAGTCATGAGCGTATCGACCATGTCGGCATAATGGCCGAAAGTGTAGGCGAACTTCGTGTGATCGGGTGCATCGCTCTGACCGAAACCCGGATAGTCAGGTGCGATGACATGATAACGATCGGCAAGCAGCGGAATGAGGTTGCGGAACATGTGCGACGATGTCGGGAAGCCGTGCAGCAGCAGAACCACCGGCCCGTCTTTAGGACCAGCCTCACGATAGAAGACATCGAGGCCATCAATCTTGGCCGTGCGGTAATGAACCACGGCTGGCGCCGTTGCACTCACACTTGTTGGTTCGGCCGCCAAGGTATCAATCGCGGTAAGACTGACACTGGCGAGCAACAGGGAAAGAAATAGGGACTTCATCGCACTCTCCATCGGTTCGACGATTGGCCAGCGTTATCGCCGGCGGGCTGAAGATGGTCGATCGACGCCGAAACGATAACCGTCACAATCGACAACGGATCATTCCATCGGATGCAACAATGGACCCTGCGCCGTTCCGATTGCGCGACGAGCCCCGTCATTGGAGCCTGTGGGCGCTCATACTGCGAGATCGCTCACGCATCACAGGTGCCCATGGCACCGATCGATACGCAGCGGCACGCAAGCCGGCTGGTAATCGTGAAACAGAGCAGGCTCATGCGACTGAAGCATATGGTGCGCTGCTTATGCTGTCAAAATTGCCAACACTTGTGACATGGAGGCCCCGGTCCCAATCGCTACGCGGACACTATATGACGCGCAGCTGTTACGCGTCTTCAGCGTTCTGGCGAGCTAATCACCCTGATTGTTACGGTCACGGCAAGAGTGCGTTGTCTCTTTTGCCGCTTATCGGCAACCGGCCGGCCGCTATCCTAGAGGCAGTTTCAACGTTGGGGTTACATCATGACCAATTCACCGACACTGTCACGCCGCAACTTCTGCCTGTGCTGCCTGGCGTCCCTGACAACGGCATATGTCTCTCCGCGCCAAGCCTTTGCCGCAGCCAGGAACATCGTCGATTCACTGAAGGAAAGCGCTGGACTTGCAGAGATCACCACCTACAAACTTCGCAACAACGTCGCCCTTTTGGAAGGTTCGGGCGGTAACATCGCTGTTTATTGCGGGCGCGATGGAAAGGTCCTGATCGATGCCGGCATCTCAGCTTCACGGCCAAGACTCTCGCAGGCGCTTGCTGACCTCGGTAGCCAACCCGTTGCCAATCTGATCAACACACATTGGCATTTTGATCACACCGACGGCAACCAGTGGCTGCACTCTGAAGGCGCGAATATCATCGCTCACGAGAACACGACGCGGCACCTGCGCTCCGCCCAGCGCGTTGACGACTGGGATTTCAACTTTCCACCGTCCCCGCAGGGCGCCGTTCCGGCAACCTCGATCAACATGGATACAGTGGTGGAACTGGCCGGCACCCGGATGGCGATCGCCTGCTTCGCGCCAGCACATACCGACAGCGACGTCTCCGTTCACCTGGAAGATGCCAATGTACTCCACGTTGCCGACGTTTATTGGAACGGGCTCTATCCATTCATCGACTATTCCACCGGCGGCAGCATCGACGGTACTATCGCCGCTACCGAAAAGATAATCGCCACCGTTGACGCCGATACGATTATCGTACCCGGCCATGGACACCCGGTCAGCAATCTCGGCGAGCTCAAACAATACCGCGAGATGCTGGTGACAATCCGCGCGAATGTCGCCTCCTTAAAGGCAAAGGGCCTGTCGGCCGACCAGGTGGCTGACGCACGACCGACAGCAGCGTTCGACGACAAGTGGGGTAAGGCGATCATCAGTCCCGCGTTCTTTACCAGGCTCGTTTACAAGGGGGTCTGAACCGGTCGCGATAGCCTGGGCGTGACGTCCGGACCGCAGCCTTCCCGCAACCTCAAGAGGAAAAAATGGCAAACGACCTCTCTCTGTTTCTTTCGCGCCGAGACATGCTCGTTGGCGCGTCCGCGATGGCGCTCGCCAATGGCATTCCCGTCCTGGCCGGCGCCCAGCTTACCCACGAAACCATCAAAGGAGATCATCGGATGACTGAGACTTTCATCAAGACCAAGGACGGCGTGAATATCTTTTTCAAGGACTGGGGTCCGAAAGAGGCCCAGCCGATCGTCTTCCATCACGGGTGGCCGCTGTCTGCTGACGACTGGGACAACCAGATGCTGTTCTTCCTTTCAAAAGGCTATCGGGTCATCGCGCATGATCGACGTGGTCATGGGCGCTCCGCACAGGTAAGCGATGGCCATGACATGGACCACTATGCCGCCGATGCATCTGCGGTCTATGAGTATCTCGACATCAAGAACGCCGTTCATATCGGCCACTCGACGGGCGGCGGCGAGGTTGCACGCTATGTCGCCAAGTTCGGCGAGCCACAAAAGCGGGTCGCCAAAGCTGTTCTCGTCAGCGCCATCCCGCCGTTGATGCTCAAGACGGCAGCCAACCCCGGCGGCTCGCCGATCGAGGTCTTTGACGGGCTGCGCGCAGGTCTGGCAGCAAACCGAGCGCAGTTTTATCTCGATGTTGCGAGCGGACCGTTCTTCGGCTTCAATCGCGATGGCGCCAAAGTGTCCCAAGGCCTCATTCAAAACTGGTGGCGACAGGGTATGATCGGCAGCGCCAAGGCCCACTACGAGGGTATCAAGGCTTTCTCCGAGACCGATCAAACGGAAGATCTCAAGAAGATCTCAGTTCCAACATTGGTCATGCATGGCAGCGACGATCAGATTGTTCCGATTGACGATTCGGCGCGTCTTTCCGTCAAGCTTCTGAAGAATGGGACTTTGAAGGTCTACGAGGGCTATCCGCACGGCATGCTTGCGACCCATGCCGAAACAATCAACCCTGATCTTCTTGCGTTCATAAAGTCGTAACAGGCGCGCACGAGCAACGGGATTGGGGCAATGCTTTCGCCGCTCCAATCTCGCAGTGGCCCTCTGATCGGAAGGACAGTTGATAGATCCGAACCTCGGGAATGGCAGGGGTTATCCACCGGATAAACACCTGATATCGGAAGGGCTGATCCCAATGCGGCGACTTTTGCACCGACTTCTCTGGCCCAGGCTTTGGATCAGGTTGTCCGCCAACTGTCAGCACTTCGGGCGCGGTCCTCTGCATGGTGCGATGTCCTGCACTCTCCAACCGAGCCCACATCCCATACCCGAGCCCGTTTGCAGTCGTTATCCGAAGCAGGTCAGAGGAGATCATCGATCCCCTGCAGGGGATGAAGTGGGAGCATTCACGCGCACTGACGCGGGTGCAAACGTCGCTCGATGGAGACATTATTCCGTTCTCCGGAACTATGACTAGTCAAACCTACAATTCCCCTGCCTCGGGTCACCTGCGATCATGTTGACATCGACGTGCGAGACTTCAAGGAGATGGCCATGAGCACGCATACGCAACTGAAGAAGAAGGCCCGGCGCATGAAGGCGAAACCGCTCGTGGCTGCTGCCCTCTCAATGCCCCCTGGCACTGCCGGGGGTAAGAGTGCGCTCTCAACTGGCAACGAAAATTCCCCCGCTGAGCTTTCGTTGCGCTTGTCGTCCAAGCAAGCCTGGGCGCCGGTCGCCTATCGCAGCATCGTCATTGATGGCGTCAAGATTGCCTACCGTGAAGCCGGCGACGCCAACAAGCCTACGCTGCTTCTGCTGCACGGCGTACCAAGTTCATCGCGTATGTATGACGGGCTCATGCGGATGTTGGGCGAAACCTATCATTTGGTGGCGCTCGACTATCCCGGCTTCGGTAACAGCGACGCTCCTTACTCGTTTCGTTATGCCTATACGTTCGATCATCTTGCGGAAACGACCGGGATGTTCACGGATGCACTGGGGCTTCGAAACTATGTATTGTTCATGCAGGATTATGGCGCACCGGTCGGAATGCGGCTTGCGGCCGCGCGCGCTTTGGCAGTTAAGGGAATGATTTTTCAGAATGGTAATGTCTATGAAGAAGGCCTTGCCCCAATGTGGGACAAGCGCAAGGCCTTCTGGAGGGATCGATCCGCCCATGAGGCAACGGTGCGTTCCACCCACCTGTCGCTTGAGGCTACACGGGCGCGTCACCTCGGCAGCGATCCCAATGTCGAGGCCTATAACCCTGACCTCTGGATGGACGAGTTCGCCTATCTTAACCGACCCGGTCAAGGTGAGATCCAGGCTGACCTGATCTATGACTACCAGACCAACATCGCCGCCTACCCAGCTTGGCAGGAGTGGCTGCGTGAGAACCAACTGCCAACGCTGGTGGTTTGGGGACGCTACGACTTGGCCTTTACCGTTGATGGCGCAAAAGCCTTCCGGAAGGATCTTCCCCAAGCGACAATTGAAATCCTTGACGGCGGGCATTTCGTCATGGATACGCAGCTGGATGAGGTGGCAGCTCTGACGGCAGGTTTCATGCACGAGCACAGGTCAGATTTTGAACGCAGTTCGAGCAAGAATTGAAGTTCGGCGACGAACGGCTCCCTCAGTCAACAAAAGACCGATCGGAGGATCTCGGATGCGCCAATGCCAGTCTGGATTCTGGTGAGGCAGCACATCAATCTCAGGACGGCCCGACGCCTGCAAGCGCGCGTGGTCAGAACACGTGCTCCTTTTTCCAAACGGAACACCATTGCCGTCGTTCCCCGGGGTCCACATGACCTCTCGGGGGAGGTTGTTCCAACGAAGGCAGATGTGCGTTGCGTCTTTTGCGCATTAACGGGGGGACTTGCCGGGCGTGTGGCAAGCCCGGCTGGTCGAACATCGTTGTCGAGAACCGGCCGATCTCTGACCACCGCCTTGTTGGTATCATCCGCCTTAGCGCTAAGAATTGGACTTGTACCGATCAGTTTAATGCATACATATCGGTACAATCCGACACAGATGTTGGATTGCCCAATGATTTCGCTGTTTTTCAATTGTAGTCATTTTTTTCAACGCAACCCGCGCAAGAAAGACTTGGCTCCCCTATACGGAAAGCCCATGCCCAACTGAGAATCATCCTGCGGCAGCGAAGGTAGTTGGAGTTGATGCCTCGGTTGAAGGATCGGATCCTTCGCCAACACACGAATATTTGTCCGGAGTACCAGTCGTGAAACATATTCTTGTCGTCGATGATGACAGTAAGCTTCGCAACCTGCTCATCGATTATCTGTCTCAACATGCATTCCGTGTGAGCGGAGTGAAAGACAACTATCAGCTCCAACAGGTGCTGCAGACCGACCCTGTCGATCTGTTTATCGTCGATCTCAATCTTGGTCACGAAGATGGGTTGGAAATCGTCCGCACCTTGTCTGGAAAGTCCGACGCACCGATCATTATCATCAGCGGCGACCGCCAGGAAGAAACCGATAAGGTCGTTGGACTTGAACTGGGAGCCTGCGACTACGTCACCAAGCCCTTCGGATTGCGCGAGTTCCTTGCCAGGGTACGTGCCGCCCTGCGCACACGTCCCGCCACGGTCGATCGCAAGGACCGCAAGATTTACACCTTCGCTGGATGGACGCTGAGCGTCAAGAAACGGCAGTTGCTTAACGAAAACGAGGCGGAGGTCAGGCTCACGGCCGGGGAGTTCAATCTGTTGGTTGCTTTCTTGAAATCGCCCCGCGAGGTGCTTTCGCGCGAGCAGTTGTTGGCTGCCAGCAGGGTGCATGACGAAGAAATCTTCGACCGTAGCATCGACGTGCTGATCCTGCGCCTCAGACGCAAGCTTGAGGCCGATCCGTCGAACCCAGTCCTTATCCGCACCGAGCGCGGTGTGGGCTACATGTTCGACGCGCAAGTGACCGTTGAGGACAAGGGGCGGGCGAGGCCATGAGAGGCAGCCAGCTCTCCCACCTGCCAAAGGCGTCCTTTCCTCGCCGCCCAATCCTCGTCATGATTGCCTTCCTGGTGCCGCTTTCTTTTGGCGCCATGAAGGCCGGCGGCAGGGATGCCAACCCGCGCGAGCCCTTGGCGCCGCTGCAGGCGCCCGGTCCACTCGATCCGTCAAGGGTGGCTCTGGGTGAAGCGCTGTTTTCCGATCCTATCCTGTCCGGCAAGAACCAGCTGTCGTGCGCCAGCTGCCACGACCTTGGTGCGGGCGGTACGATCAACCGCGCGCGCACGATCGGCTACATGGGACGCGTGCATCGCTTCAATGCGCCGACGGTGTTCAACGTCGGCAACAATTACCGGCTCGGCTGGCGCGGAGATTTCACCTCGCTTGAGGCGCAAAACGAAAAGGTGCTGCTCGATGAAAACCTGATGGCGGCAACGTGGCCAACGCTGCTGCAGCGGCTACGCGACAACAACAGATACGCAATGCAGTTCGAGCGCGCCTACGGTGGGGTTCCCACGCGCGCGGCCCTTCTCGACGCTCTGGCCACATTCCAGCGGTCCTTGAGTACGCCCAATTCCGCCTTCGACCGCTACCTGGAGGGCAACAAGGCGGCGATGAATACTCAGGAGTTGGAGGGATACCGGATCTTCAAGGATTATGGTTGCGCCTCTTGTCACCAGGGTTCGAATATCGGCGGCAACATGTTCCAGAAGTTCGGGATCTTCTCCTCGGGATCGGCTGGCGACCGCGGAAGCGATAATGACGGTGACCTCGGACGGTTCACTCTGACGGGCCAAAAGCAGGATATCGGCGTCTTCAGAGTGCCGAGCCTGCGCAACGTGGCGGTGACAGCGCCCTACTTCCATGATGGCAGAATAGGCACGCTGCGGGATGCCGTATCACTGATGGCGCGCAGCCAACTCGGCAGAACCCTGACTGCCGAGGAAGTTGACGCCCTTGTGGCGTTCCTCAAAACACTGACGGGCGAATATCATGGACGAACGCTCAAAGCGGCCGCGACAATCCGCCATTGAGCTGTGGCGAATCCTGTTGCTTTTGGCGACCGCCTTTTCGCTCGCGGCCCTCGCGATCGGGCGGGTTCCATCTCGCGAAAATCACGAAGCGATCCTGACGAACCTTCGCGCCATCGATATCAATCATGCATCGTTGCAGCGCGACGTGCTTCAGGCCCGCGCCGGCCTGCTCAGGAACTACGATCCGCTCGTCAAGTCCATCGTCGACCTACACAGGACGATTGATGATTTGAGGCCGCTGTTTGTCGACAGCGGCGTAGAAACCTCCTCTGCGCTCGATGCGGAATTGTCGACGCTCGCCGCGTCGGTCGACATGGACGAACAACTGGTTGAAAGGTTTAAGACCGAAAATGCCCTGTTGCAGAATTCGCTCTCGCTTGCCAACCAGATGCTGAGCGATCTTAATGAAAGTAATGACCCGGTCGTCGTACAGAGTCTGGCCTCGTCGGGCGATCTCGGGAACCTGATGATGCGATTTTCGGCCGAGCCGGAACCGCAGATTGCAGCCCTGATCCGCAGTAAGCTTGCATCCCTGGTGCGCGCCGACGCGACGCGGGATCCGGACGTTTCGACCTTCGTGGCGCATGCCTCGTTGATCCTGACGATGCTGCCGTCGGTCGACGCAACGATTGAATCGATCCAGGCCTCCAGGACCTCTTCGGAAGCTCAGTTGCTGCAAACGAAATATCTTGATGCCTATGGCATCATCAGCAATCGCTCGGCATGGAGCCGAATGTTCCTTGCCTCCCTTTCGGTCATTCTTTGCCTTTATATTGCCGTGCTGATTTACCGGCTGCGCGCGCAGACGTTCCGGTTAACCCAGCAACTGGATTTCGAAAATCTCGCTGCCGCCATAAAGAAGCGCTTTGCCGACGACAACGCCTCAGCCCATTCCACCATGGTTGATGTCCTCGCCATGGTGGCGCGCTTCTTCGATGCAAGCCAATTCGCCTTCGCTGTTCTCGACATGGAAACCAAGGAGGTCCAGGAGCAATACGGTCAGTCCGACGAGGCGACGATTTCCCTGCTCATCGACCGCTTCTTCGAGACCCAGTCCAGCGTCTCCTTTGGCGAAAGCGGGCAATGGGAGCGTTTTTATCGCAATCTCCAGCAAAGCGAGATCCAGGCCTTTCCGGAAAGCGCGCTGAGTGCGGGGTCGGTTGCCGCCGCGCGTATCGATACCAATCATGCTGGTCTTATTCTGCTGGAACACGCGCAGGCGCGCATCAAGCCCAGCAACGACGAGGTGCGTCTACTCGCAAACACCATCGATGTAATCACCCAGGGTCTCAGGGCACAGCAGGAGCAGAAGGAAAAGGAAGCCTTGGAGGCTCGTCTCGAGCACGCACAGCGGCTGGAGGCGGTCGGGACCCTCGCAGGAGGTATTGCGCACGAATTCAACAACACGCTCGGAGCCATCATGGGCTATGGCGAACTTGCGCTCCAGCAGAGCCGCAATCCCAGCCGGACGCGCCAGTATGTACGCGAGATCCTATCGAGTGGACAGAGAGCCAAACATGTCATTGATCAGATCCTGACGCTCAGCCGTAAGCGCGAGCGTATCAGCAGGCCTTTTGATGTCCGAGAGGCCATTGACGACATTCTCCCACTCGTTCGCCTCTCCGTTCCCGGCGATATCGGCGTGTCTGCGACAATCGTTGACGGGCTGCCGGCGGTTTTCGGCAATCCGATCGAGCTGCAGCAGGTGATCATGAATTTATCCATGAATGCCGCACAGGCCTCCAGGAAAAGCGACCCCGTTGAGATCACCGTTGATCGGGTTGAAACGGCAGAAGAGCTCGTTCTTTCTCACGGCGAACTTCCTCCCGGTCGATATGTGCGGGTCAGCGTCGTCGACAGCGGATCGGGCATTGCGCCCAACGTCTTGCCACACATCTTCGAGCCCTTCTTCACCACCCGCGCGAAGGTGGGAGGCACCGGTCTCGGACTTGCCGCCGTCCATGGTTATGTCACGGGAATGAGCGGAATGATCGACGTGGAGAGCGAGCCGGGTCGCGGTACAAGCTTCAGGGTATACCTGCCGACCACTTGCTATGCTCCGGTGCCGCTCGCGGAATTTTTCAACGAGCGCAGCGTGCCAATCGGTCACGGACAACTCGTGGTTATTGGTCAACAGGATGCGAAGCTGCGCCCGATGTACGAGGAAAAGATTGCCGCCCTGGGTTATGAGCCGGTCGGCGTTTCCGATCTTGTCGCACTTGAAAAATGGCTGGACGGCAACGGCAGATCACCGGATCTGCTGGTGCTCGATCTAGACCTGTGGCCCACGTCGCCCGATCTCCACGCCATCGCCGACAAGTTCCGGCCGCTTAATATCCTGTTCCTGACAAACCCCACGCGGGACCTGATTGACGCCCGTGCCTTCCAAGACTTGTCGCTCCTGCGCCTGCCGGTAAGCTCCAACAACCTTGCGATCGGTCTGTCGAAAGCCATGGCCAACGTGTCGATCGCGGCTCGCAAAGCGCGGACCGCTAGCCTGTAGCGGCAGCCTTGGAAACAGGCCCCTCCGGGTCCCGCCGTTGAAATCTCAGCGCGCTTGGGACCGTCCAGAGGTAAAGCCCAAGGGCGGTCTCGAGAATGCTAACGAACAGCAGGTAGTAGATGTGTGACAAAGGATCGATCTGCAGGAATGCCGCGAGGCCAACGAGCGTCAGCCCTCCGCAGACCGCGTAAGATAGATTGTACGAGAACGACACGCCCGAAAAGCGAACCGGCGGTGGAAAGCAGGATATCATCACGACAGGCACGGCCGAGGCGACCGCACCCGAGAAGCCGACCACAGCACTGAGGAGGTAAAGGTGTTCGAGCCCTGGCTTTGCAAGCTCGAGAAAGGCCGCATCGCCGCAAGCAAACATCAGTCCGCCCAAGACCAGAACTCTTGCCGGCCCGATACGATCGAGGATGACGCCAGCAAGCACGACGCCGATCGTCAGCGATATCGTGCTGGTGCTGGCTGCGATCAAGGATTCCTCGCGGCTAATCGTGTGAGACTGCTCCAGCACTGTTGGCAGCATCAGCGTCAGCATAACGACGCTTGCGGTCAGGACCCATGTGCAAAGGACGGAGATCACGACGCCGGCGCGATAGTCCTTGACAACGACACGAAGCGGCATTTCCGGAACCAACAATTTGCGGGTCCGCATAGTAACGAAAACTGGTGTCTCCTGGAGCATCCGGCGCAGATAGACACCGATGGCGCCGAAAATCCCTCCGAGTAGAAATGGCAAACGCCATCCATAACGCAGGAAATGGTCGGTCGGCAACAAGGCCGTAATGGCTGTCGTGATGGTCGAGCCGACGAGGATCCCAATTGTAAGCCCGGCGCAGATCATGCCACAGGCAAACCCGACCCGGTTTGGTGCGACATGCTCCGATACGAAAGTCCAGGCACCGGGCACCTCGCCACCGATCGCTATGCCCTGCATGATCCGCAGTACCAAAAGCAACAAGGGGGCAGCGACTCCGATGCTGCGATAGCCGGGAAGAAATGCAATCGCGAGCGTGGAGCTCGCCATCAGCAGTATGGAGAAGGCAAAGACCTGCTTTCGGCCGAACAGGTCGCCGAAATGCGCCAGCACTATGCCACCGAGCGGTCGAAGAATGTAGCCGGCAGCGAAGATCCCGAGGGTTTCAACGGTCACCAGCCACTCGGGCAGATCCGGCGGAAAGAAAATCATGCCGATCGCATCCGCTAGAAAAATGAATATGACGAAGTCGTAGAATTCGAGCGCGCCCCCGACAGCAGCAAGCATGAGCATGCGCATGACCTCGCCCGTGCCATGCGAGGATGATATCGATGGTGCGTGCGTGTTGTTTGGGCGGGCCAATGTCGTGCCAATCGTGTCGCTGTCGGCAAACCATAATCACCTGTATAGGCGTCTCGTATGAGAAAAAACGCCAATTTCGTTACATTTGAAGCTAACGAACCGCTGCGGCTCTTTTTGGCCGGCCCTCGTCACGCTGTCCTTCACTTGAAATTCATATCCAGGATCTTGAAGCGCAGTTGCAATACTGGCGCGATAGCCGTGCAGGTCACGGAGCCAGTAAGCCTTGAGACCGATTGACGCTGCGCCGGACGTTTTGTTCAGGTTTGCCGCTCCGTCATCACCCACAGCGCCAACGGTCGACTCACCGAAGGAGGTAATGTGCCTGTACGAGACATCTTGACCATTCCCGACCCGCGTCTTCGCCGACGGTCCGCCACTGTTGCGTCCGTCGACGATGACATTCGCAAGCTCGCGGACGACATGCTGCACACGATTTATGATTGGCGCGCCGCAGGCCTTGCGGCCGTCCAGATCGGGGTGCCCAAGCGGGTCGTCGCCATCGACCTTTCGCGCGACGAGCACAACCGCACGCCTCTCGTTTTCGTCAACCCGGTGATTCTCGAAACCTCGTCCGACCAGACCCCGTTTCAGGAGGGCTGCTTGTCGGTCCCGGGCGTGCTGGCGAGCGTAAAACGACCCTCAAACGTGGTGGTGACCTTTACTGACCTAGAAGGTCGCACCCAAGTGATCCGAGCCGAAGGCCTGCTTGCGACCTGCCTCCAGCACGAGATCGACCATCTGGACGGCATTCTTTTCTTTGACCATCTGTCACCGAAAGACCGAGAGGACATTCTCGAGCGCGCCGCCAGGGTGCCGGCCGGCTGGCGCCCGCCCGGCGCGGAGTAATCGTCAAAGGAAGCGCCCCGTCGCCGGGGCGCGTTCTTGTTTACGGGACCAGGGTGACGCCTGTCAGCCTCTCGCTCTCTTGCCAGAGCCGTTCGGCGGTCATCGGATTGACAGCATAGGGACGCACGCCGAAATCTCCCTCGGACACCACTGGCGAAATGTCGCAATTCTCGCAATAGACACCGCCGAGATCGTTCAACAACGGGCTGGTGGCGCACCAGACCGTTGTTGCCGCCCCCTGGGGAAGCGTCTTCTTGTCGTTTTGCGGATCGATGACGGTCGTTCCGTCCTGCTCAATCGCGCCGAAAGCGACAAGCTCCTCTGTCGACATGAATTTGGCAAGCGGCCCGTAGATCAGACCGGGATGCAGTGCGAAGGCACGAATATCGTGCTCCCTGCCCCGAGCATCGGCGCTGACGGCAAACAGGACATTCGCCGTCTTGCTCTGGCCATAGGCGAGCCACCTGTCATAATCTCTGGCAACAAAGTTCAAATCGGTTAAATCGACATCACTGAGATGGTGCGCCCGCGACGACAAGGTTACGATGCGCGCGCCTCGCGCTGCCTTGAGCGCGGGCCAAAGGCGGCCCGTCAGCCTGAAATGGCCTAGGTGATTGGTCGACAGTTGTCCTTCGTTGCCATCCCCGTCGCGAAACAGTGGCGCAGCCATGATGCCGGCATTGAGGATCAGCCGGTCCACGGCGCGGCCCGATCGCAAAAACAGCGCTGCAAAGCGGTCGATCGAGGTCGGGTCGGTCAACTCCATCTGATAAACCTCGACATTGGCCAAGCCCGCCAACGCCGCTTGCGCCTTGGCGACGTCGCGAGTGGGAACGATGACTGTGGCGCCGATCCAGGTCAGGACCCGCGCTGTCTCAAGCCCGAGATGTGATCCTCCACCAGTCAGGATCACGATCTTTCCGGCAAAATCAACACCCTCCGCCACCTGTGCGGCGGTGGTAGCGGGGTTGAAACCGGTGCCAAGCGGCTGCTGTTTTTCACGCATGCACTGTCTCCTTGAGTTTTTTGGGCGGTACCCACCCGATGCCTGACGCGCATCAGAGAGGATCTGCTCTTCCTCATTAAGGTTGCGGGGTGTCTTTGCCCGTACCTCGTAAGGCGATCGGCGTCTCGACGCGGTTCCTATCGCTCCGGGACGTACGCATGGGGCTTGGCGCGGTATTCACCAAGCTATCCTTGGGTCTAGCCGACACGCTGTCGCCTTGGCTGCGAACCGCATCGCTGGGGCGGACACCGGTGAGGAACGCTGCGTCGCGTTTCTCTTGCCGACAGACATTTGTCCGGACAACCGCACGCCACCCGCTTTGCCCCCGGCTCATTCGACGAACCCGTCGATCCACCGGCACACGAACATGTAGCCGCTGTCGGAGTGTCCGTCCCAACCGGCAAGCAAATCCAACGGCTCGAGGTTGTCTGGATCCCCTCCTTGGGACGGTTCGCAACGAAAGAGACACGAGAGGCGATCTTTGATGGCGATGAACAAGCTTTTCATGCAACCATTCTGGCGCACCTGCATTTCACCGTGGTTTCACCCTACGGTTTTGTCGCTACCGTTGTAGCGATCTGCCCGAGCGCGAGGTCGGTGAGACCGAGACGAGTTCATATCCGGTCAAAGACAGCAATTCTTCGAGATCCCGCGTGGTCGCCGGATTACAGCACATGGCATCGCCGGTCGGACCAACCACGCAGGCAAAGATCCGTGTGCCAAGTGCCACTTCTCCGGAACTGTCGACCGCTGTTGCTACGATCCCGTCATTCGCGTGAGCCATTGGTCTCAAGCCGCTTTCGGCTGTCGCGTGGTGCCCACGCTCTTGAACCGCGCCAGGGCAGTGATCGCCTGTGTGACGGGCTGGGCGATATGATGCAGCCGACCGAGCTCAAGCACCGCATCGCAGATGGCTGCCAATTCGAGTGGAGAACCGCGCTCCAAATCCTGGAGCATCGATGTCTTGACATCACCCATCTTACGCCCCGAGCTCAAAATTGCGTCAGGGTCGACCTCGATGCGCGCACCGAATGCGGCAATGACCGGCAAGACCTCGAACAGCATTTGACGCGAGATGCCGGCAAGGTCTCCGTTGCCGAAGTTTTCGCGCAGTGTTGCTCCAGTTATAGCAGTGACAGGATTGGAGATGAGGTTTCTGACCACTTTCGTCCAAACCGCGTCGCGGATACGCGACGTCACACGCGTTTCGATACCCGAGAGTTTCAGAATATCGGCAAGGATCGTCACGCGTTCGGAAACCTGATCATCGAGCTCTCCGACCGTCATCTGCAGTGCGTTGATTGTCCTGGCCGTCCCGGGCTTCAGCCGCTCGGCGGTGATCATTGTGGTCGTTCCGATGATCTGTGCGGACGGCAGAAGCCCTTTCAAGACGTTGTCCGGATCCACAGCTTCGATCTGGCGACCTTCCCACGTACCTGCAAGCCTCTCGAAATACCACCATGGAATGCCGTTGATGACAGGAACGATCATTGTGTCGGGACCGATCAGCTGTTGAACGGATGATGCAAGCGTCGGCAAGTCCTGTGATTTTGGACACAGGAAGATGATGTCTTGCAGAGACAGATCATCAGCGTAACCCGCTTCCACCTGCACCTGGTGTTCCCCTTCCCTGTCAAAGAGACGGATACCCTCGTTCAAGATGGCGGTCAGGCTTGCGCCGCGCGCGACGATGCTGACGGCAAATCCGGCGAGTTTCAATCGTGCAGCCAAGGTCAGGCCGATGGCCCCAGCGCCCGCCACACAAATGCGTGGATGGCCGAAATCTGCGATGCTCTTGCGCTCCATTGTGCACTCCTGGATTAGCTTGCCAGATTAAGCATCGAAACTGTTTCGCCATGATTTCACGGCTGAGGTTGATTGCTACAGTTGTCACAGAAGTTGTGGTCCGTTGCTAACTGGTCATGAACGGCAATGGCTACCAGTTTCGCACGTGAGTTATGGCAAACAACCGGTCGACCAGCGCCTCGATCACTGTTTGCTTGTAGGACGGGATTGCCTCAAGCAACCGTAAAACACCGCCGTAGGTGACCACTCCGATGAAGCGTTCATCCGTCATCCTGGCCTGGCCTGCCGGTCCCCATACGCCTTCAATGTGGATATCGCCGATGCGCTGCGGTAGAGACGACACGCCGAGGTTCGAGACGACGGCATTGTTGTTCAGACTGCCGAGCAAACCCGCCGCGACCTGCGGATCGTCATCCGACCGCAAAAGCTCGTTGAGATTGCGGGTGCTTGCTTGGAACGCTTTCACGTTTCTGAAGGCATTGACTTGGGACGTATGGCGTCGGCAGGTTTCCCAGAATCTGTCCGTTCTCAAGTTTGAGATCGGGATCGGACTGGCATAGGCCCGCATCGCACATTCGTCCCCGTCGAAGCCGGCTGCCTGACGAAGATCAACCGGAGTGAGTATGGTATATTGACCCAGCCCCTCGCGTCGCCCGGCGACAATGGCAAGAGCCGTACAAATGACGCTGTTTATCGTCGTCTGCTCGCTGCGAGCACGATCGCGCAGTAGTTCGGTAAGATCTGCAGGTATCTCCGCCGAGGCAACACTTATCCTGTCGCCTTCAAAAGGTCGCCACAGCTGTTGCCCGGCGATGGCCCTCAGCATGTCTCTCCTTGCGGCCTGGGTTGCCGATTGATCAGCCTCGACCTGAGGCGGATCACCGATTCCGATACGTAAATCCGACCCATCAGGAACGTCGAGTGCGTCGACCGGATCGCCCGCCAGTGCTCGCAGGAGATCCCTCAAAACGATCAGGCCCGCATTGGCATCTGCGATGGCATGATGGAACGTAAAAATCACCATCGCCCGAGCGGGGCGGTGAAGAACCGTCGCCCGAAACAGGGGAGCACGAGGTTCGATATCGGTCTCGAGTTCCGACTGCACGAGGTTTTCCCACCGAATTTCCGGCCCCCAGGGAAGAACCGCCGGCTCTCGGCCAATGTCGCTGTCATAAAAGGCCGCTCGCTGGAGAGGGTCGCGAAGCACGATGGCACGAAGCAACGGATGGCGATGTTGCACTGAGCGGACGGCGTGTCGGAAATCATCTGGCGACCGCCTGGCTTTCAATTGCAGCGCTACGCAAAAATGCCGCGGATGAAGTTGCGAGTAATCGTACATCAACCGCTCGCTGATGCCGAGTGGTCGAAGCATGTGGCCGACGCCTGGAACCTGCATGATGTCTCCCGTGCCTGATATTGATGGGCGCAGTTTGGTCGACGCGCGTGGCAACACGGTTTCATTTTTTTCGGGTCCGCGTTTCAGGTGAAATCAGACATCGCGGGAGCATCATTTGATTAAAATCTCCGCCACGCTGCACTGGCCGGAGGCGCACGGTTGGAACGGGAACCCGGGTTGACCAGTCGCAGACAGTACGAAAGCGGTCAACGTGATCTCCTCCTCCGACTTCGCAGAGCCGTTCAGGCACAGGACGCCTCCGGATCGGTCGATGCAGGTTATCGTTGCGGCACCTGCCGCCCCAACATCGTGGCGCATTGGCAACAAGCAAAGACGCAGCCCGCAGGGACATGTCCGGCGCCCCCTGGCCGCGCCGTGTCGATTACGGCGTTAGCGTCACATTGACGTTCTTGACATCGGTGCAGTCGAGCAACTCCTCGATCGACTCCTCCCGGCCAATTCCCGAATGCTTCATGCCACCGAAAGGCGCGCCGGCAAAATGAGCGCTGCTGTTGTTAATCCAGATGAAGCCGGCCTGGATCCGTGCGGCTATCCGATGGGCGGTTGCAAGATCGGACGTCCATATCGCGGCCGTGAGGCCATATTCGACGGCGTTAACCGCCTCGATCAACTCTTCCTCCTCATGCCACTTCAAGATCGACAGGACCGGTCCAAATATCTCTTCCCTGGCGATCCTCATCTCAGGTGTGACATCACAGAAAACCGTCGGCAGGATATAAAACCCATGCGATAGGCCTGGATCGTCGGGTGCCCTTGCGCCGGTCACCAGGCGCGCCCCTTCCGACGATGCCGAATGAATAAAGGACCATACCCTTTCGCTGTGGCTCTCGCTGATCAGGCAACCCATTTCTGTGTCTTCATTGCTCGGCAAACCCGGCCGTATGCTCTCGACGCGATATCGCACGGCTTCCACGACCGCGTCATAAATCTCGGCGTGGACGAAGGCGCGGGACGTAGACCCACATGATTGGCCGCACCAAGCAAAGTTCATGCCCTTGACAATGCCGTCGGCCACCTTTGCGACATCAGTATCAGGGCAGGCGACGAAGGCATTTTTGCCACCAAGTTCCAAAGTTACCTTCTTGAGACCGTCAGCGGCCGCCCTGGCGATCGCCTTTCCTGTCGGGACCGATCCGATGAGGCCAACCTTGGAGACCAGCGGATGCCCGACGAGAGCGCCGCCGCATTCGCGCCCGCCGGAGAGGACCGAGAAAACGCCCGGCGCAAAAAGGCCAGACCACAGCTCCGCCAGCCGCAACGTCGAAAGAGGTGCCTGGTCCGGTGATTTCAGGATAACAGCATTGCCGGCCGCCAAGGGGGCGGCCATCTTCGTTGCAGCAAACAGCATCGGATGATTGAAGGCGCTGATACGGGCGATCACTCCCAAAGGCTCGCGCACCGTATAGTTCAAGATACCCTCCCCCATTGGCAATGTCTGCCCTTTTACCTCCGTCACCAGACCCGCAAAATAGTCGATTGACGATGCCGCCAAGTCGACATCTTTAACAAGCTCCCTGACCGGGTTTCCGCAATCGATGGCGTCGATAAGCGCCAGCTCGCGGCGATGGGAGCGTAGGATGGATGCCGCCTCGCGCAAAACCTTCCCGCGCTCGAGGGGCTTGGTCGCACGCCAAAACTTGAAGCCTTCATGGGCAGCGCGCACGGCAGCGTCGACGTCAAGTACGCCTGCCCAATGGACCGTTCCGAGGCTGGCCTGATTGGCGGGGCTGATAACGGGGCGCTGCTCGCCCGAAATCGCGGGGTTCCATCGCCCGCCGTAGAACAATTCCCTATTCTTCGGCAACATCTCCTCGATCTCGCGACTGTAAGTGTTCGTAACTGCCATGGCGTTCTCCTTCAACATCAAAGATTACTGTCCTTTGTGTTCGTCGCATTACCGATCACCGAATTTGGATCATAATCTTCAACTCTGCGTGGGCCGCCCGTGCCAGCGGCAGCGTTTGGAGGCCATCGACGCGCGTGGCGCGTAGGTGCGCCCTTGCGGATAGCGACATTGCCAGGCAAGTGCGACCCCCATTTGTGTCACAGACGACGACACAACGACAGGCAATTGGAAGCCACGCCCCAGACGGACCTTTTCCGCCCCAAGCTCGCGCCGATGCGCACTGCCCTTTGCCTGTCGCCCCAAATAAGCTCAAATTGCAGCCTTCTTGCCTGCAAGCGGTCCGGACCGGCCCCTTCAATCGAGATTTCACTATTGCACCGCACCGGTATCATAGCGACGCGGCGATCCAATCCAGGCTGCAATGGCTGCCATCGCGTGCTGCACCTGGGCCTTGTCCTGCAGCTCGCAAACCGTACCCGGCGAGCCAAGGGCTACCCCGCGAAACGATGGTTTGGCGGCCGTGAAGCGCTCAGCCCTGAGGGTCCTTTGGTTCCGGGACGATGCGCATATAAGGTTTTGGCGCTTTCCAACCCTGCGGATATTGCTCCCTTGCCGCCTCGTCGGAGACCGAACCGGCAATGAAGACGTCCTCACCCTTTTTCCAGTTCACCGGCGTTGCTACCTTATGCCTGGCCGAAAGCTGAAGGGAATCGATCACGCGCAGCACTTCATCGAAGTTGCGGCCTGTGGTCATCGGGTAGACCATGATCAGCTTGATTTTCTTGTCCGGTCCGATGACGAAGATGTTTCTGACCGTTTGATTGTCGGCCGCGCTCCGCGTCGTCGGATCGCCAGAGACCGCCGCGGGTAGCATGTTGTAGAGCTTCGAGACGGTGTAGTCGACATCCGCGATCATAGGATAATTCGGAATGAAGCCTTGCGTTTCGCCGATATCCTCGGCCCACTCAAAATGGCGTTCGAGCGGATCGACCGACAGACCGATGATCTTGACGCCGCGTTTGTCGAATTCGCCCTTGATACCTGCCATGTAACCCAATTCCGTGGTGCACACGGGCGTGAAATTCTTCGGATGGGAAAACAGGACCGCCCAGGAATCACCGATCCAGTCGTGAAAGCGAAGCTCGCCCTCCGTTGTCTGGACCGTGAAATCGGGCGCCGTATCGTTCAATGATAGGGTCAATGGGACCTCCGTTACTAATGCCTGTGATGTACCGGCGGCGTTATCGACCAAGGAGATGTTCGGATGATTTGGATTTCATCCCCGATTGTTACATCCGTCATCAACCCGCTCGAGAGGACTCGTTGGCGATGTTGTTACCGATGAAATGGAAGACTGCTCATAGGAAATCAGCTGTCGATATTCGTCGGGCATGATCGCGTCATGCTTGGCAGCCAGGAACCGCGCGCGGGAGTGCCGATCCAAGCAAAGTTGTACATTGAGCGGAGACGTCCATGAACAGGCCTGAAGTCGTCGGATTTTTCGATCGGCGCACCTCATCCATCCAATATGTCGTCATCGACACCGACAGCGCAAGCTGCGCCATCATCGATCCGGTGCTGGATTTTGATGCCAGGACAGGCAATGTGACCACCGAGAATGCCGACAAGCTGATCGAGTTCGTGTCCAGCCGCAATCTCAGTCTGCAATGGATACTCGATACCCACCCGCATGCAGATCATTTTACTGCCAGCCATTATCTGAAGGAAAAGACCGGGGCGATGACAGCAATCGGCGCCCATATTACGGATGTTCAAAGACTGTGGGCGGGTATCTATGCCTGGCCGGACTTTGTCTGTGATGGTTCCCAGTGGGATCGACTGTTTCGGGATGGCGAGGTCTTTTCAATCGGCACTCTTTCGGCCCGTGTGATGCATTCGCCTGGCCACACGCTTGCTTCGGTCACCTACCTGATCGACGACTGCGCGTTCGTGCATGATACGCTCTTCATGCCCGACAGCGGTACTGCGCGCGCTGATTTTCCAGGAGGCAGTGCCGAGGAACTCTGGGAGACCATCCAAAAAATCTTGGCGCTGCCGGACGAGACACGAGTTTTCGTGGGCCACGACTATCAGCCCGGCGGACGCGAGCCGCAATGGGAAACGACAGTGGCACGGGAGAAAGCCGGAAATATCCATCTTTTGCGCAGCGCCAGCGAAGGCGATTACGTTGCTTTGCGGCAGGCGCGCGACAAGACCCTGCCGATGCCGGAGCTCATCTTTCAAGCTCTGCAGGTCAACATTGCCGGTGGGCGATTGCCAGACGTTGACATGGACGGCAAGCGATATTTCAAGTTGGCGCTTAGCCGCTCCGCGGGCGACATGATCGCCGTACCCGGCTTTTCGCCTCGCAATGCATCGCCGCGACCCGGTTCATGACGGGTGCCGGGTCCGATCTCTTGGTGGCCGACCCAGACCGCATCGTTCGCTGAGCGCTTGCGGGCTTGACTGCTTGCGATAAGGATCTGTTCTGCCTCGACTGGAAAAGGCGTTCAGTCCTCGTCCACCATCAACAGGAACAGGCAGTCGCCACGCTCTGTCAATGTTGGAAAGCGCCGGCACAGGACGATCCCGTCAGTTCCAAAGACAAGGCTGGTCGGTTCGGCCAAGGGCGTGTCAAACGCATGCAGCAATCCCGCCTTTTGACCATTGAGAATAGGCTCGCCGCATTCCACATGAGGCTCGAATAGGCCAGTCTTCGGCGCATAGATGGAACCGCCGCGGCTCAGCGAGCGCATGAACCGTGTACCCGGCGAGGCCACCGCTTGGATCTTGGGGGTAATGCCATAGGCCTTGAGGACACGGCGAATGCCGTCTTCGGCGATCGACAGGCCCCGTGCGGAAAGTGTGCCACCGCTTCCCAGTTCAGTGGTCAGGGCCGGGATGCCGCGTTGTTCGGCCGCCGCATAAAGCGTAGTTCCAGCGCCGCCGCCTTCACCGGAGGTGACGACGCTGTAAGGGGCGCCGAAGGCTTCGAGCAGGGCGCGGTTTTTTGCCGCGCCGGCGGCATCGAGACCCGGGCGGGCGAGTGCCACCGGATAGTGATCGAGCGACTTGCCCCCCGAATGGAGATCAATGACGATATCGCAGAGGGGAAAGAGGACATTTTCGACATAGTGAGCGATCATTGCTGTTGGACCGCCGTTGGCCTCGCCCGGAAAGAGCCTGTTGAGATTGCCGTCATCGAGGGGCGAGACGCGGCGGCCGGTGACGACGGCGGGATAGTTGAGCGCGGGCAGGATGATGATGCGCCCCCGGACATCTTCGGGGGTGATCTGGCGGGCAAGATTGAGGAGGGCTATCTGACCTTCATATTCGTCACCGTGATTGCCGGCTGTCAGAAGAGCGGTTGGCCCATTTCCATTGCGGATGCAGATCATCGGTACCGGGATCCATCCATAGGCGGATTTGTCGGAAGAATAGGGGACACGCATATAATCGGACTGCTTGCCGTCCTGGTCGAAATCGATACTAGTCCAGATGCGGCTTGCGCTCGACATGGTGGCTTCCTTCCTGAGGATATTGAGATTAGAGGATCTTGCGAAGAAAGTTGCGGGTTCGCTCGTGACGCGGGTTCTCGAAGAAATCGTCGGGCGGCGCTTTTTCGACGATCATGCCGCCGTCCATGAAGATCACACGGTCTGCAACCTCCCGGGCGAAACCCATTTCGTGGGTAACGCAAACCATTGTCATGCCGTCTTCGGCAAGACCGGTCATGACATCGAGGACTTCCTTGATCATTTCGGGATCGAGGGCCGAGGTCGGCTCGTCGAAGAGCATGACCTTCGGACTCATGCAGAGCGCCCGTGCAATTGCCACGCGCTGCTGCTGGCCGCCGGAGAGCTGACCAGGGTATTTTTTCGCCTGTTCGCTGATGCGCACGCGTTCGATCAGGCCCATCGCAAGCTCTTCAGCCTCCCGTCGGGCGAGGCCCTTGGCTCGCGTCAGAGCAAGCGTGCAGTTTGCGAGCACCGTCAGGTGCGGAAAGAGGTTGAAGTTTTGGAAGACCATGCCTACGTCACGGCGCAGCTCGTGGAGGCGCGAGATCGAAGGACCGATCTCGCGACCGTTCACCTCGATGCGGCCGCTGTGGTGGGATTCCAGTTGGTTGATACAGCGGATGAGGGTTGATTTTCCCGAACCCGAGGGACCGCAGATGACGATCTGCTCGCCCGCCATGACTTCGAGATCGATGTCCTTGAGGACGTGGAAGTGGCCGTACCACTTGTTAAGGCCCTGGATGGATACGGCGGCTTGGGTCTGTGTCATTGGCGTCGTCACCGTCTGGAAGAAAGGAGTAACCGCTTTTCGAGCAGCCGCACGAACTGGGCGACGGACACGGCGAGCAGCAGGAACGTGATCCCGACGATTGCCATAGGTTCGCCATAGCGGAATGTGTCGGAGGCGACCTGCATGGAAGCGCCGAGCATTTCGTTAACCCCTATGACCGAGAGGTAGGGCGTCGACTTCAGGATCGAGACGAAGTAGTTGCCCATCGGGGCGGCGATATTGCGCAGCATCTGCGGAGCAATCACGAAGATGACCGTATCGATACGCTTGAGCCCGAGCGCCTTGCCAGCCTCGAACTGGCCTGCAGGAACTGCGTCGATCCCCGCCTTGAACACTTCGGCCAGGTAGCCGCTGTAATAGATGCTGAGGCCGATCATGCCGACGCCGAGCGCAGGCAGTGTTACCCCGTAAAATGGCAGGACGAAATAGAAGAAATAGATCTGCACCAGAACCGGGGTCGAGCGGATGAAATCGATCACGAAGCGGATGAAGATACCGAGATAGCGGTTCGACCGCCGCAACGTCTCCAGGAGGAAGCCGATGAGCGAAGCGCCGACGCACGCGACAAGCGCCACGAGGATCGTGACAGGCATAGCCTCGATCACCGTCGGCAGCATCGACGCGGCAAAATGGAGATCAAAGTTCACGGTTGCCCCTCCCCTGCGGAACTGTGCGCTTTTCAAGCCAACGGCCGAAGATCGTGGCCGGATAGCAGATCATGACATAGGCAATCAGCAGCGCGCTATAGATGCCGGCGGGATCGAAGGTCAGCTGGTTGATCTCCATGGCCCTGTGGGTCATGTCCGACAGCGTGATCAGCGATACGAGCGCCGTTCCCTTCACCAGCTGGATGAACTGGTTGACGAAGGTCGGTGTCATCGCGCCGAATGCCTGGGGCAGCTCTATGGACCACAGGATCTGGCGGCGCTTGAGGCCGAGCGCAAAACCGGCTTCAACCTGCCCCCGGTCGAGCGCCTGCAGGGCTGCACGCACCGACTGGCTGCCATAAGCGCCGATGTGAAGGCCGAGCGTCATGGCGCCGACCGTGATGCCGGACAGGGTGATGCCGAGCCCCGGCAGCGTGTAGTAGAAGACGAACATCAGAACCAGGATCGGCGTGCTGCGCCAGATTTCGATGATCGCCGTCACCAGCATGTTTCGCCAGCCGCGGGTGAAATATTGCAGGATACCGAACGCTAGCGCGAAGGGTACAGCGTAGAGCATGCCGAGCAGCGTCACCGTCGCGGTGACCCCGAAGCCTTCGAAGATGCCGGAAAGGATGGCCGTAAAACTCACGTCCCTGTTTCCTTTTGCGGCAGGATTACTTGGCGGCACAGATATCCGCAGTGGATTTGGCAGGCGCGGTGTCCGCGTCGGTGAAGCCGTATTTCGTCATCAGCTGCTTGACGGTTCCGTCCGACATCATGGTGGCAAGCTGCTTGTTATAGGCATCCTTCAGGTCGGTTTCGTCCGTGCGAAAAGCGATGGCCGTATACATGGCGGCCTCTGTCCCATCGGGTTTCTGCAGCCCCTTGAAAGGCATCGCCCGCTCCAGGCCGGACAGGTTGGGGTCCGTCAGCAGCGATTGCGCCGACGGGGCGGAAATGGTCGCCGCATCGGCGCGGCCCGATAGGATTGCAGCCAAGATTGCCTGCGCGTCCGTCAGCTGCAGCACCTGGCCGGGCGGCACGCCGGCATCGATAGCATTCTTGGTATTCAGCGAACCGCGGCCGCCGGCAAGCTTGATATCCGCATCGGCGACAATATCGGCATAGGAATGGATGTTCTTCGGGTTGCCCTTCTTGACGATGAGTCCATCGAGGACGGAGAGGTCCGGTTCACTGAAGGTGACTTGGCCGCAGCGCTCCGGCGTGATGGAAATGCCTGACGCGATCATGTCGAAGCGGTTGGCGTTAAGGCCAGGGATCAGCGCGCCGAAATCGGAGATCACAAAATCGATCTCCTTGATGCCGAGAGGCGCGAAGGCGGCACGCACGAGATCCGGATGGAAGCCGGTCACCTCTCCATCCGCGCCGCGAAAACCCCAGGGCACACGATTGTGGATGCCGACTGTCAGCTTGCCGTCGGAAAGGGCCTCCTGCAGCGTCTTTGCTTGAACAGGAAGGACGATGGCTGCCAGCAAAGCAGTCGACAGGGTAAGCGCGGTCGCCAGTCTTAAAATCGGATTGCTCATGGTATTCCCCTTTTCTTGGTTGGTTTTCGATTGTGGCTCAAGCCGGGTCACGTCCAGCTTGCGTGACGACGCGACTTGCGACTTCGTCGAAGAAGGCCTGGACGTCATTGGCGAGGTCTTCGGGATCTTCCAGACCGACGCTGATGCGAAGTACGAGATCCTCTCCCTGCCAGGCTGTCGCCGTGCGGTACGACTTGACGGGCATCGGTGCCATGAGGCTACGCGTTCCGCCCCACGACGCGCCAATTGCGAACGTCTTCAGCACGTCGAGCGCGGCGGCAACGTGCGGTACGGCCGCCGGCTTGAAGGTCACGCTGAAGACGCCACTCGACCCCAGGAAGTCCCGCTTCCAGATCGCATGGCCCGGAAAATCGGGCAGCGAAGGGTAAAGCACCTGTTCGACGAGTGGGTGCTTGGCGATCCAATCGATGAGCGAGTCCGCTCCTGAAGCGGCATGTTTCAACCGCACGCCGAGCGTTTCGAAGCCGCGCAGAACGAGGGATGCATCATCGGCAGAAACACCGATTCCAAAACGGCCGAGCACCGTACGGATCGGCACAATCAGGGCCTCGTCGCGGATCGTCAGCGAACCCAGCAGCACATCGGAATGACCGGATATGTATTTGGTCAATGCTTCGGTCACGATATCAGCGCCGAGCGTCAGCGGTTTGTAGTTCATGGGCGTCGCCCAGGTATTATCGCAGCCGACGAGCGCACCGCGGCGGTGGGCGATTGCAGCGATCTGGGGCAGATCCTGGATTTCCATCGTCGTGGATCCAGGGGATTCGCACCAGACGATCTTGGTGCGCTCGTCGATCTGCCGTTCAAGGTCGCCAAGGTCGACCGGATCGTAAAAGGCAGTCTCAATGCCCAGCCGGCCGAGGTCAAGATTGGCGAAGTCTCGCACCGGTGGATAGGCAGTATCGGCGATCAGGATTTTGTCGCCCGCCTTCACGAAGGGAAGCATCGCGAAACTGTTTGCCGCCTGACCCGATGGCAAAAGGAAGGTTCGTATCCCCTGCTCCAGCCGGGTGAGTTTTTCTTCCAAGGTGCGTGTCGTCGGTGTACCGTAAAGCCCATAGCTGTAACCGTCATGGCCGCGCTCTCCACGCCTTGCATAGGCTTCAGCATTCTCGAAAACGATGGTCGAGGCACGGTGGACGCCGACGCCGAGGGGATCGAACCCGTCCGTCTTGATTCTGGGAGTAACCACGCACCGTGTCAGATCTTTCATATCCGCTCTTTCTCTTGCGTCCTTGCGCTTCAAAGAAACACGTTGCCGCATATCACGTCCAATATTAAAAAGCGGGCAGGTTATTCCAGTAGGTTATAGGTGGCTTGCCCATATGGACATGAATATTCGTCATCTGGAGGTCTTCCATGCGGTCATGACCAATGGCACGGCATCGCGTGCAGGAGAAGTGCTGCGCGTCTCACAGCCTGCCGTCAGCAAGGCAATCCAGGAATTGGAGCGGATAATCGGCTTTGCCCTATTCGATCGGATAAAAGGGCGCATGCTGCCCACCGCCGAGGGTCGGCTTTTTTTCCGCGAAGTGTCCGGGGCATTCAGCGGATTGGTGCACCTGCGAAGCGCGGCAGCGCGCATCCGCGATTTCGGATCGGGCGAGATCCGCATCGCGAGCCTGTCGGCGCTAAGCACCAATATCGTGCCGAAAGCCTTGCGCGCCTTTCACGCACGTCATCCGGACGTGGCGATCACCTTGCAGGCGCGCATGTCTTCAGTCGTCAAAGATCTCGTTGCCGGAGGCCAGTTCGACGTCGGCCTGGCAGCTGACGAGATAGACGTCGCGGGCGTCGAATCGCGTCCCTTCGCGCAATACAGGGCTGCCGTGGCCATGCCGTCCGGCCATCGGCTCGCGGAGCGGCAGATGATTGAGCCGAAGGACCTGGACGGTCAGACCTTCATCGCCCTGTCGCCAGAAGACACGACGCGACGCCAGGCAGATCTCGTCTTTGCCGAACATGGCGCCAAGCCCAAGATCGTGCTGGAGACACCTTACTCGACAACGATCTGCGCGATGGTCCAGTCAGGACTGGGCGTGGGATTGATCCACCCGTTGACGGCAGATCCCTATCTTGGCCAGGCCCTGGTCACACGTCCCTTTAGCGCGCCCGTGCACTTCCGGACGCTGCTCCTTTTGCCGCCGGACCGCAGGCCATCAAGAATTGTTGCAGGCTTCATCGAGGAACTCATGAGACAGTCCCGCTTCGAAGACTGAGAGTGAGATCCGAGCGAGGTCGGCATGTTGTTGCCGGCGGCAGTCGACCGGTCCCATGCGGACATGTCGGCGCCCTCGGGGCGTCCAGACGATAACCGCTATTTTTGAGTACTCGAAGAGGTCGCTTCCTTCGTCGCCGCCGGCCAGGTCATGTAGTAATAGCGACCATCGAGCTCGGTAAACAGGGCATTTTCGCCCGTTGATTTGTCGATGTAATTGCCGTCTGTCGATCTGACGAATGCGCCGTCACTGCCCCGCTTGAGGTGCGCGTCCAGAAAGGCGCTCCAGTTGCTTTTTGTGGTTGTCTGCGCCTTTTGCGGATGTGAACCCTTCACGTCCGGATCCCAGGCGTCAATCGTCTTCCCCGTGACGGGATCAGTGACTGTCAAGGCGCCGTCGCTTAGGGCCTTGAGCATGTCTTGGGAACGAATGTAGGCCGTCGGATCGTCTTCGGGAGCCGTCAGCTTGGCCTTGAGCGCTTTCATGAAATCGTTCGACGAAATGTCGTCCGTCGCCTTCACCGTGGCGGCAGGCTTCTTGGTGCCGTTGGCGGCCAGCGCATCGATCAGGCTGGCAAGCGTTCGGTTGGACAGAGACGAACCGGAGGCGTCGTGGCCGAGGTTCCTGAGCGCATTCGCCACGGATGTTTGTGGCGACGTTTGCGCCGAAGAAGATGCCTGTCCGCGCAATGTTTGCAAGGCAGCCTGTGCATTGTGGAGTCGAAGTAGAGTGAGTGAGCTGACCATAATGGATCTTCCCGATTGGAAGGGTAAAGATAAACGAGTTTCAAGACGCTGGCCTGTCTCAACGCGCCAAGTTGGATTCACGCCATGCGCCTCCAATAGCCATCCAAGCTTGTCCCAATCTAAATGTTGGGCACCCAATTTAATCGTGGTGTAGCGGTTGCTCTGCCAACTCACGGCACATACGCGGCCCCCGCTCATAGAACGATGTCGTCTTGGCCGACATAAATCGCGATCGATCAAATTGATGATGCCGGATCTTGCGCCTGACGCCGCCTCGATCGTGAAGACATCGGGCGCAGCATCACGCTAACGTGCAGGCGAAGGATCTTTGCGATGGCCCTTGCCGGCGCGGCCGGGAGAAATCGGATCGCTTGCAGGAAATGTTTCTTCAAGCGCCTCTTCGAGATAGTCGTCCTGTTCCTGCGCCTCGACATCCTTGGTTGGCGTCGAGATTGGCTGCTTTTTCTTCGCCATGGTTATGGTCCTCGGTGTTATTCAGTTCTAACGTAGGTCAACCAATCACGATCGCAATGTGTTCTTTCGGCTTTCGAACTGTCGACTGGCGATCAGATCCGATCGAAGCGACCGTGAGAGCGGGAAAGGTCAGAGCTTTCACCTGCCCCTTTGTAGGGTCTGAGACCAGCCCAGCTTAAAGACTTGTCGGTCGCCTGGTTGACTGCCCGCAGTCGAGATTTGTGTATCGAAGGCGCAAGCTCGGTTTGGCAAACTTGCCCCGCAGGGCTGTCACACCAATTTCACAACGGCTCAAGCAGGCTGCGATAGGCCCGCCGATACAATCGTGTTCCGAAGTTAAGGAACAGGAAATTGCGAACAAAGTCGGGTGCCTTGCGTAACCTGTCACGCATGCGACCCTGCTTTTGAACCCATTCCACCCTGCGTCTGCGCATTTCACTGAACTTCGCCAGCGCGCGTTCTATCGCCTGGTCGTTTCGAAGGCATCGTGCAAGGACGATACCATCCTCGATCGCCAGGGCAGCGCCCTGTGCCATGTTCGGCGAGGAAGCATGGGCTGCGTCACCGATCAGGACGAGCCGGTCGCCGACATAATCCTGATTGGGCAAGTCCTCCAGAAAAGCAAGGTGGGCATCGACGTCCTCATCGAGGTCAGCGATGATATCGTCGAAGGGGTGGGCGAAATTTGCAAAAAGATGCTTCAAGGTCGCGATCGAACCATCGCCGAATTCATCTTGGGCACAGTCCGCATAAAGATAGAGTTGGGAATGCGGCAACGGCATGGCCAGGAGAGTGCGTCCCGCGCCCAGCATGGCGGTCCACCGATCGATACCGTAGTAGTTATCCGTTACAAACCGCCAGGCACCGAAGCCAATCAATCGGGGCGCTGTTTGGGGAAAATTGGCAGCTCGAATGGTCGATCTGACGCCGTCGGCACCGATCACGATGTCGTATTCCTCGACGCGCCCATCCAGAAAGTGAACGGCGCGGCGTCCGAGTCGCGACGTCGTGTGCACGACGGTGACACCGAAGTCAATCGACGTGCGCTCGAGTGATGCCTGCAGCATCTTGACAAGTGACTGGCGCGAGATCGCCACGCAGGGGCCACATCCAGCCCACTCGGTCTCGGTTTCCGTGTGATTCAAGACCCGACCGCGCGACGAGAGAATGGTTTGAGCCTTGATCGGAAACGACATACGCAGGACCTGCTCCAAAAGCCCAAGTTCGCCAAGCGCGCGCGTAGCGTTGCCAAGAAGGAAGACGCTCTTGCCAGCGGTTGGCGGCGCATTGCGACGCTCGACAATATCGGCACGCATGCCCCGCATTTCCAGTGCTCGCGCCGCAGCGAGACCCGCGACTCCTGCTCCAACAATGAGAATTTTCAATACCTGGCTCCCAAGACGGCCTTTGGCGCCGTCAGCGGGCATGCTCGTTAGTCCGCCATCATTGCGGCGCGGCTTCAGTTTCCGTTGAAATGGTTGCAAATGTAAAACAAGCGTCCTCGGGCGCATACTATTCTCCTGTTCAACGGCAGAGGAGATGCAGTGGCGATTAAGGCTCTACGGCGGAGGCCGAACGGTTGACTGACTGTTCACTGCAACCCAACTAGCCAGAGTTGCGACAGGGCTTATGTTGGCTCCTCCATAGCCCAGGACCATGGAAGCGGTTAGGCCTCCCCCGCGCGCGACGAAACATTAGCTGTGGCGAATTGTGGGTTCTCGCATGCCATCAAGGTGAAGATCTAGAGAGATGAAACTGGTTGTCGTTCGTTACATCATACGCCGGAGCCGCAATGGTTTGTGGACGGTGTTCGATGTGCTCTCCGGGTTTCCAGCGAGCATTGGGGGGAAAGGCTTGATTGGTCTGGAGGAAGCACGAGCGCGTGAGATGTCCGACGGGCTCAATGCCGAGACGCTGACAGACAGCGCAACGCATTGAGGCTGCGGCGACGGCCCGAGCAGCCAGTTTCAGAGATAAGCGCCTGTTTTCGTAGATCATTCTGAAGCAGCCGCTTTCTTCCCCCACTTTTGGAAACGCCTTTTCCACGGTTATACTCCTGTGGATAAGTCTCATTGGGTGGGATCTTCTGGCACGCTTTCGTTCATCACCGTACAATGCATTAGGTGTTCGTGGTGATTGGAAAACGATGAAGCCGGACAAACTCCGAAGCCTGCTAGAGGAAATGGATACTCGCGTCGGCCGGATGCAACGCGAAAGGAGGGATCACGTCACTACAAAACTGTCAGGGCAGATGGAGGTCAGGCGACTCTGTGCTGGCTAAGGAAGTCGTGAGCGAAAGCCGCAAGCTAGCAGCCAAAGCGATTGTCGGGACTTTACTGGCTGCGACCACCGTTGGCGCTTTCGTGGCCTTTGGCAAGGTGCCCGGAGCAGAGTGGATCGAGACGACCGCGGCGTATTTCAGATCTGCGATCGAAGCCGCCCCTGCCCTTCCTAGCCAGAAATCGGTAGTTCCAGAGCCCTTGCAATGATTCGCAAGAGGACTAAGGTACATTCATGAGATCGCCCTGCCGGTGACCACGGATGTACTGGCACTCAGCTGGTAGTGATCGAGGGAAGGTCGGCGCGAGCACTTGCCCGGCCTTTTTTCTTTGCCTCCACCAACGAAAAAGCCACGCCCGAAGGCGAGACTGACCGTGATCAAATCTTGGGAGGCAATATGATTTCCGCCCAACCCGTTCAGGCTGCGTGAAGCTTGACAGCATCCGCCAACTGGTGAGGCCGACGGGGCTTGTGGGGGGCGACTAAAAATCAAAATAGACGGTCACACCTGATCGACGACGATAGTGGTAATCGTCGCGGTAGCCATATCGGGGATAGCCGTAGTACCGCGGACGGTAACACGAGCCGTAATATCTGCAGTCGCGATAGGCGTACCGCCTGTTCTTATAGTGACCATACGCATACCCATTGCCATGGCCTTTGTGCTTGACCTGTTCTACGTCGGTCGCATGCACAGGGACTGCGTGTGGCACAACGAACGGCGCAGCGTTAAGCGGCAGGGCGAAAGATTCAGCAAGGATCATGGCGGCGATTGCGGGCAATAGCTTCTTCATCATCGGAACATCCTTTCAGGCTGCGAGTCTGGGTTAATGGGCATTAACCTCCGATGAACGGCTGCCAGGTGACAGAAAACACCGGCCGGCGCGCTGCTGGTGTAGGCGCAGGTGCTGATCGCGCCGGCCATCGGTTTTCATGCTGCCCTCCGCCGATGCGGCCCGGCGACGGGCAGCCCAGCCGGTCGCCTCCGGCTAGCCGCGAGGTGCGGTGCTTGCCGCCTCCTCAATCAATTCCCAGAGCTCCCCTCGCGTGTATGTCGTGTAAAGGAGCTAATCCATGCCGCCGCGCTCTTCGTTGCTGCGCTTGCAGGCTAAGGCGATGTTGTCCCGATTATTTCGGCTGCCTTCGGAGCTGTCGCAGGTGCTCAAGCGTCTCAGCGTTCGGCGGCTGTTTGTGTGGCTGTTTGTCGCTCAGCACCATGACGTAAAGACAGTAACAGCACCGACCATCCTGCTTCTCACGTATCTTATGCGGTTTTGAATGTGAGGGGTCACTGGACGGCTCAAGCGCGAGAGCAGTGCCGAGAATGTCGCGGAACTCGCGACCGTAATTTTCGCCGAGGGTGCGGACCGTATAGACTTCTCTGCCGAGCGCGGTGCGTCCTCTACCCTGAACAATGCCGGGCAGCATGCCGAGGAGTACCATCTGCCCAACGCTGAACCGCCGGGGGTTGGCGCGATAGACGCGCCGACGGCGTGGATGAGATGCAGACTCCAGCGGGGGAAGTACGTTGGAGTCTCGTCTTGCGATGAGACCGCGCGGCAGTAAAGTTCTGTCAGATGGATCCTCGTATGCATGGTCATTAGGACATCCTCGTTGCTAAGTTGCTGCGCATTTGTTACAACATGATACAAAATAACTAGAGTCGGCAACGCGCCGATACAAAATATTTGCGGTGATGCAAAATGACTATTTCTGGCGCCCAGTGCCGTGCCGCGAGGGGGCTTATAGGTTGGTCGCAGAGCGATCTTTGCGATGCTGCAAAGGTTGGTCGAGCTACGTTGGCAAATTTCGAGGCGGAAAAAACAACGCCTTATGATCGGACGCTGCGGGACATCGAGTCTGCGCTTGAAACGGCTGGCGTCCGCTTTATCGACGGAAACTATTCAGGATCTGGCGGCCCAGGCGTTCGGCTTGCTTCGCCAGTTGGCGCATCAATCGACGTCGATGAATTGAAGACCGTGCAATACGAGGAGCACTTAACGAACGATGCGCCTCCTGGCGCCGGCGGCTGAATTAGGGAACAACCCGTTGAACAGCATCCCCGACCTAGTAGCCCGCCACAGAGATTATGACGGTTTGTCTTATCGTAGAATGGGCAGGGCTTCTGGTGGGATGAGAAGTTGGATGCTGCGTGCGGCGCCTGGCACGCGGGATATAAAGCCCGCCTTCTCGAGGGTCAGCACCATCTGGTGAACAGACGGAGCCGTAACACCGAAGTGGCGCCGCATGTCGGCTTCGGCCGGAGGCTGTTTGAAGATGCGGCTGTAGGCGTAGATGAAGGCCAGGTACTGGCCTTGGATCTGCGTAAGGCGCCGTCTTGCCGTTGCGGCTTGCGGGTCAAGTGGGGGACTCATTTTGGGATTCATCTGCGTCTCCACGCTGAAGGAGGTGTCGATGAATATAAAGTTTCACATAGAGCTTAGCCAATCGGAACGTGACCAACTGGCCGCTTTGTTGAGCGGGGGGTGCCACAGGTCTCGCAAGATCAAGCGCGCCCAGATCCTGGTCGCAGCGGACGAAGGCTTCAGCGACGAGGTGATCGCGGCAACCTTGAACGTCAGCGGATCGACGATTTACCGGACCAAGCGCCGGTTTGTGGAAGCCAATCTGGAAGGGGCACTCAGCGAAGAACCGCGTCCGGGTGTTGAGCGCAAGCTATCGAGCAAGGAGGAGGCGCTGTTGGTAGCGACCGCTTGCTCAAAGCCGCCGCCCGGGCGAGCCCGCTGGACCCTGGAGCTTCTGGCCGATGAGATGATCCGGCTCACCGACCATGACGAGTTGTCCTCGGAGACCGTGCGTCGCCGGCTGGCTGAGAACCATCTCAAGCCTTGGCGCAAAGACATGTGGTGCATCCCAAAGATCGATGGGGAATACGTCGCGCGCATGGAGGATGTTCTCGACCTCTACGCAGAAACGCCTGATCCACAAAAGCCCGTGGTCTGCTTCGACGAGAGCCCGACCCAACTCATCGGCGAAGTGCGCGAACCCATTGCGGCCAAGCCTGGCCAGCTTGAACGCCACGACTGCGAGTATCGCCGAAACGGCACGGTCAATTTGTTTGTCTTCATGGACGCCCACCGGCCCTGGCGCAGGGTCAAGGTCACTGATCGGCGAACCAACCAAGACTTCGCCGAGTGCATGCGCGAACTGGTCGACGTCGATTATCCCGACGCCCCGATCATCCGCGTGGTGATGGACAACCTCTCCACCCATTCCGCCGGCGCGCTTTACGACGCATTTCCCGCCCCGGAGGCTCGAAGGGTGCTGAAGCGACTGGAGTTCCACCACACGCCCAAGCACGCCAGTTGGCTCAACATGGTCGAGATCGAGATCGGTGTCCTGCGTAGCCAATGCCTCGACCGTCGTATCGACAACAAAGAAACCATCATCGCCGAAGTCGCAGCCTGGGAGCAGCAACGCAACACCCATGGCGCAAAGATCCAATGGATGTTCACAACCGAAAATGCTCGCCAAAAGCTCCGCAAAGCTTACCCCGTCAAAGAGTCATAATCTCTGTGGTGTGGTACTAGTTGCATCCGCCAAAACCGTTCACGACCGTTACAAGGCCGGGCGAATGGAGCGCGAGACCGTGCGTGAATGGATCGGCAGGCTTGGCACCTACGAAGGTCCAGTCGGCGAGCGCGTGAGATCCGCCGCAGAGTGGTTTCGTGCTAACAAAACCGAACCAGTGCCGGATGAAATCATCCAGGGTGACCTCGACCGCATCGCTGCGATCTTCGGACCGTGACTGCCCATGACCAACGCCGACACCGCCACACTCCTTGAAGACGCCGCCAATCGCATTGCGGATATTTCCCGCGTGACCTTCAGATCATGTTGCGGCGAGCGGCCCGGAGACTGTGAAATGCCGCGCCGGTATCGATGGATGATAAGATCGACGAAACTTTGCGTGATCTTGCCGGCGAGCTCGGACTGACGCGCAATGACACTATCAGCTTTATCGTCCGCGCGTGGTTGGAGAAGAATACGTATCTGCCGGACCACATGCTAGATGAAGATGGCGAGATCGACGGGAACGCCTAGCGCGTCTTGACCGCTCCATTTCGCGGCAATATCGTTTAGTTCGCGGCCCACCAGGCAGGTAGCCGATCAGGCCCTGCAAATGATTTCCGCAGATCCCCGGTGTATCGACGGCGGCGTCCGGTGGGCATCGTTATTGTGCTCATGTCATCTGCCATCCTTGTCCTGCCCTGCCCTTTCGATGCCATGCCTGTCTTGCGATAAAACGAAGCGTGCAGTGGCACGCCTTTTGCTCGGTTACCGATGTGTTAGTTTGTCGGGAACCAAATGTAATGAAACGGGACACCTCGGCCGCATTTGACCCCGTCGTCCTTGTCTTCAAGGAGGGGAGCAAACGCGTGATTGTCCGAACGGTCGGAGAGGCCGCCAACGCCCTGATGAGGGACTGGCCCTCCGACGACGGAGACGAGTTTCTTGCTGCGGTGAAAGCCTGCATGGACGTCATGATTGGCAAAGCTGAACCCGAGCATATACGTCAGGCGATTATCCGAGCCGCAGACGAAGCTGGCGTAACGGCCATCGCCGTTCTTCATTGATAAGTTTTCGCCGACCAAGCATGGTTTTTGGCGCCGACGAGCACAGTTATATCTTTTGCGAGGTTCGGGCCATGAGCAAACGTCGATGGGAAGCGCCAGTGCTGATTGCCTGCAGGCGCAGCGGCCAGATCCTCATGGTAACGACAACCGAGGAAGCGATGAACACTCTGCTGAATGCCTGGCCAGTTTCAACGGGCAAGGCATTTCTCCGGGCATTACAAGTTTGCGCCGATGTAGAAGCCGGGCTGCGAACGCCGCACGAGGCTCGCGAATCTTTTATAGCAGCAGCACAGGAGGCCGATATCCCGATCGAAACTACCGCGCTTCCCTTCATGCATTCCACCTCGCCCATGAGCAATGGCGAGGCATATTCCGCGCCGGCGATTGACGATAAGGGCACATAAAGGTACTCGACCCGCCGCCACGCTCACCCTGACGAGGTGGTAACGGGGAGAGGCCGGTCACCACGAGGGATCGGCCTCTGCCTGCTTCTTTGACAGGCATCTTTTTGGCTCCCGCCGCTTCAGCACCCACGTGGCGTCCACGCAATCACTCCTTCGGTAGAGGGCGGAACCTTATGCAATGTATTCGGTTCTCCAGTGGACCGCTTGACGTTTGTTCCTCAACCTTAGATCAGATCGCCGGCGGTCTACCTTTCGCCCGCTTCGGCGGGCGTCCTTTTGCCCCGTGGTGGCGAGGACGCGTCCACTCGACACCAGCTCTGTATCCCGAGCGCTACATTTCTTATCTTCCGTCGCCTCCGCTGCAGTAATTGACCGCAATGCGGAAATCTCCCCTCCCCGGACATCCGGCCATCCATTTCATATCGTTGACTACATGACGATTCAGAGAGATTTCTGCGTTAACGAGGTAATCTACGATGATGTCCCGAGAGGTGGTGTAGCTCGTTCGATCGTCGAGCTTTCCGGGCAGGGCCGGGAACGCGTCAACTTGCGGCGGGCAAGTTGATGAGCGGATCATCACTCATTGTGGCGATCGTCTCAAGTGTCATGTAGCGCGAGCGCTGAACAGCCCACTCGTCATTTTGCTCCAGCAGGAGAGCGCCGACGAGTCTGACGATGGCATCGTCGTTTGGAAAGATGCCGACGACCTCTGTCCTTCGCTTGATTTCTCCATTCAATCGCTCAATCGGGTTCGTGCTGTGCAGCTTGCTGTGCAGCTTGGTCCAGTGCTGCTTGGGAAAGGCCATGTATGCGAGGACATCTTCCTCGGCGCTGTCCATAAGGCCGGCGAGTTTCGGCACTTTCGGCCTGATCTGATCGGCGACGTTGCGCCACTGTTGGCTGGCGGCTTCCGGCGTGTCTTGGGCTAAGGCCGTTGCAATGAAGGCCGAGACCACGCGTCGACCGCTCTTGCCGGCATGAGCCAATGCATTGCGCATGAAGTGGACCCTGCAGCGCTGCCAGGTTGCTGACAGAACCTTCGACACGGCGGCCTTGATGCCTTCGTGTGCGTCGGAGACGACCAGCTTGACGCCGCGCAGACCGCGCCTGGTCAGCTTGCGCAAGAACTCCGTCCAGATCGGCTCGGCTTCAGAGGTGCCGATTTCCATGCCAAGAACCTCGCGGCGACCGTCCGTGTTGACGCCCACAGCGATGATAACCGCGACAGACACAATACGGCCGCCCGCCGGACTTTAAGATAGGTCGCATCGATCCAAAGGTATGGCCAGTCGCCTTCAATCGGACGCTCAAGGAAGGCCTTCACCTTGTCGTCGATTTCTTCGCAAAGCCGAGATACCTGGCTCTTGGAGATACCACTCATGCCCATCGCCTTGACCAGATCGTCGACCGAGCGGGTCGAAACACCCTGGATATAGGCTTCCTGGATCACCGCGGTCAGTGCCTTCTCAGCCATGCGGCGCGGCTCCAGAAAGCTCGGGAAGTAGCTGCCAGTACGTAGCTTTGGAATTCGAAGTTCGACAGTTCCAGCGCGGGTCTCCCAGTCGCGATCGCGATATCCGTTACGCTGAGCAAGTCGAAAGTCATTCTTCTCGCCGTAGGCCGCACCGGTCTTCGCGCCCACCTCCAGCTCCATCAACTTCTCGGCCGCAAAGCCAATCATCTCGCGCAGCAAATCCGCATCAGCGCTCTTCTCAACAAGCGAGCGCAGGTCCATCATGTCATTGGTCATCGGTGGTCTTTCCAAAAGGTTGTGCTTGAACAACCCAACCCTACCGGAAAAAGCCGATGACCACCGCTATCCAGCTACACCACCTCTCGGGACATCATCTAATCTCCTACTTTGGCAGGAGGGCGCACGGAACCCTTACGGGCGCAGTGCGCATTCCGGCTCAGCCTACTCCAAGGTCTTTGTTTGTAGCCTTTGAACGGTATTTAAAGGCGGTTCAGCTACCGTGAAGGGAATCTGGGACAAACATCACAAATGGGCGGCTTTGCCGGCAACTCAGCCTCTTTGTGATTTGGACTGGCGAAGATGGTCACGCGGTTTCCCGCTCCGCTCCGGTTAACGGAATGATTTTGGGCGTCGTCGAGTACCATATCCGGATAATTCCACAGCTTCCCCCATATTCCGGACATTGGCGTCGGACCACAGCGCGCGCCTGCTCACCCACTCCCCGGCACTGATCAAGGGCCTCGGAAGACCGCTAATTGGCGTCCCTATTTTCCAAAAAGCGGCGGTGACCGATTTCAGAGGCTTTTGCACGTCCTGACGGAGGTGGCGCGTCCCGAACTTGTTGGGAATAGTGGCGGCGGCGCGGCGTCCTACGCCGGGGATCGGTACGTTTTCGCCGTGTGATTCTCACTGAGCTGTCTAGAAATCTGCTAGAGCGACACTTCCAGGACGAATGCTTGACTCGCATTTCTGTGAATAGACAGGGCAGCTGGAAAATAGGCTATTCCCGCTAGGACACGGAAGTTGCAAGGTTTTTCGCTCTTGCGCCTAACATGGCGCTCTCGCGAACCAATGACAGTAAGGTGTTGTTAACCCTATTTCTCTTGCGGCAGCTTTAGAATCATGGCTTAGCTTGAGACGGTAATAACGCGTCTGACGCCGATAAACCGTCTGGAATCTAGGGGCTCTTTTGAACGTGATCGACCGGCACATCAACCGAGCATCGACCTCGGCTCATATCACACAACGCGCCGAAGCGCTGTCGGCGCGGTTACGTGCTGTCGGCGAGCGCGCCTTTCCGCCCGTGGCGCAGAAATCGCTGCGCTCGTTCACCTCTGGGGAAGTCGCCGAAATCGTTGGGGTCTCGGACGGCTATCTCCGGCAATTGTCTCTCGATGGTCTGGGGCCAACCCCCGATCTTGGTGCCGCTGGCCGCCGGTCCTACACGCTACAACAGATCAACGAACTGCGCGAGTATCTCGCGGTCGCCCGTCCGAAGGAAGCGATCCGCTTTTGGCCCCGTCGGCGCGACGGCGAGAAGCTTCAGATCATCACCGTCGCCAACTTCAAGGGCGGATCGGCCAAAACTACCACAGCCCTCTATGTTGCCCAGGGGCTCGCCCTGCAAGGTCACCGTGTGTTGGCAATCGACCTCGATCCGCAGGCATCTCTTTCGGCCATGTTCGGCTATCAGCCGGAATTCGACGTTGCAGAAAACACCACGCTTTACGGCGCGATCCGTTATGACGAGGAACGCGTGCCAACGAAGGACGTGATCCGCCAGACCTATTTTACCGGGATCGACATCGTTCCCGGCAATCTTGAACTGATGGAGTTCGAGCATCAGACGCCGCGCTTCATGATGCAGAACCGTGATCGGCCTGAAGACCTTTTCTTCCGCCGCGTCGCCGGCGCCATCAACCAGGTGGAGCAGGATTACGACGTTGTGGTTGTCGACTGCCCGCCGCAGCTCGGCTTCCTGACCATGGGCGCGCTGAACGCGGCAACTGGCATGATCGTCACGGTTCATCCGCAAATGGTAGACGTCGCCTCCATGAGCCAGTTCCTGCTGATGACCTCGGACCTCGTCTCCGTCATCGAGGACGCTGGCGGCAAGCTCAATTATGACTTCCTGCGCTTCCTGGTTACCCGCCACGATCCCCGAGACGTGCCTGAACAAGAGATCGTCGCGCTGCTGCGCGATGTCTTTGGAACCGACGTCATGGCGGCATCGGCCTGGAAGTCGACGGCGATCGCCAATGCCGGCCTCACCAAGCAGTCGCTCTATGAGTTGTCGCGTGGTGCCGTCGGCCGGTCGACTTACGATCGTGCCATGGAATCGATCAACGCCGTGAATCAGGAAGTGATCGGTCAGTTGAATGGCGTCTGGGGTAGATAGAGATGGTGTCACAGGCGAATCAGATGCTTAGCGGGTTGTCAGTAGACAACCGAAAGCCCTTGAGGAGACGGTCATGAGCAAGCGCACGCAGTCGATCCGCTCGATGTTTGCCGGCGGCGATGACGCGCAGCCAAGAGATGGGCGTGCGCCGTTTCAGCGCGTCGCCTCCGGCGCGGTTCGGTCGCTGCAGGATACGTTCTCCGAAGTGGAGCGCGATTATGAGGCCCTGAAACAGCGCATCGCCGAAGGCGCCCTGCCCGTCGAGTTGAACACCGACCTCATCGACCCCTCCCCTTTTTCCGACCGGTTTTCCGATCAGGATACGGCCGCGATCGAAGCGCTGAAGGCTTCGATAGAGGAGCATGGTCAAGAAATTCCAATCCTCGTGCGTCCGCATCCCGCCTCGCCCGGCCGCTACCAGATCGCCTACGGTCACCGACGCCTTCGAGTTGCCAGCGAACTCGGCCGGCCTGTCAAGGCCTATGTCCGGAATCTGGATGACCAGCGTCTCGTCGTCGCGCAAGGCATCGAAAATTCGGCGCGCGAGGATCTGAGCTTTATCGAACGAGCAACCTTTGCCCAGCGTCTCGAAGGAGCGGGTTTCCAGCGCGCGCTCATCCAGGCGGCCCTGTCGGTCGACAAGGCCGAGGTCTCCAAGCTGATTGCTGTCGCGCAGGCCCTCCCCGACTGGATCGTCGCGGCGATCGGCCGTGGGCCGAAAATCGGCCGCGGCCGGTGGCAGGAACTGGCCGAGCTCGTCAAGCAACCCGGTTCAGAGGCCAAGGCGCGCAAGGCTATTGATCATAAGACGTTCGCGCACAAGGACGCCGAGGCGCGCCTAAAGGCGATCGTCCAGGCGCTCAAGGAAATTGAAAAGCCGAAGCGGACCGAAACTGCCGTGCCGGATGTGGCCAAGTCTGCCGACGGAACCGAGATTGCGAGGCTGTCGATTTCGGCGAGACACTGCAAGATCGAGATGAGCCGAGAGCGCGACGAGGCGTTCGCCGCCTTTCTGATGGCGCGCCTGCCCGATCTCTACGCAAGTTTCAAGAACGACAAAACCGTCAGCTGAAGAATAGTTGAAGAAGAGGACGCAAAAGAAAAAGGCCCCCAAACGTTGCCGTCATGGAAGCCTCTCTCAAAGGTCTAAGCAGCCTGAGAATCGCATTTCCATGAATCGCAGTCAAGAGTCTTTGGCATCATTTTTGGTGAGCGGATTTCTTTTGCCTTTCGAAAGGTGAAGGAAAATGCAGAGTGGACATGTGACGACGCCCTTTGGGCGACGGCCGATGACGCTTGCCCTGGTAAAACATCAGGTGCAGGCGGCCGATACTAAAACTGAGAAAAAAGCCGACAAGTGGAATGTCTTCCGGGACGTCTGCGAAGCGCGGGAGCGGCTGGGGCTGCAGGACCGCAGTCTCGCGGTGCTCGACGCGCTCTTGAGCTTTTACCCAACCAACGAGTTGTCCTCGGACGTGAAGATGGTGGTATTCCCGTCCAACGCCCAGCTATCGGTCCGCGCCCACGGGATTGCAGGCGCCACACTTCGTCGCCACATCGCATTTCTCGTCGAGGCGGGGCTTATCGTGCGCAAGGACAGCGCCAACGGCAAACGGTATGCGCGCAAAGACAAGACGGGCGAGATCGATACTGCCTTCGGGTTCGATCTTTCGCCGCTTTTGGCGCGGGCTGGCGAGCTTGCCAATTTGGCGCAGCAGGTCGTAGCCGATCGCGCGGTATTCCGACGCGCAAAAGAAGATCTGACCATCCTGCGAAGGGATGTTCGGAAGCTAATCACGGCAGCTATCGAGGAGGGCGCGCAAGGCGATTGGAGCGTCATCGAGGCGGCTTATATCGGGATTGTCGCCCGCATTCCGCGGTCGCCGGACAAGACGAGCATCGATGCAATTCTTGACGAAATGAGCCTCCTGCACGAGGAGATCGTTAAACGATTGGATATCCAAGGCGAATTGTTAAATATGAGCACCAATGATGCTCAGAACGAGCGGCACATACAGAATTCAAATACCGAATCCACAATTGAATATGAACCAAGCTCTGGAAATGAGCTGGGCGAAAGGCCGAGCGAGAAAAGCGGACGGATTGGCGAGCCACTGAAGTCCTATCCCTTGGGGCTGGTTCTAAGGGCGTGTCCGGAAATGGCCGGCTACGGGCAGGGCGGAGCGATTGCGAGCTGGCGCGAGCTGATGGCGGCCGCCGTTACCGTCCGTTCGATGCTGGGCGTCAGCCCATCGGCCTATCAGGACGCCTGCGACGCAATGGGGCCGGAAAATGCGGCTGTTGCGATCGCCTGCATCCTGGAGAGGGCAGGGCACATTAACTCGGCTGGTGGCTATCTAAGGGATCTGACGGCGAAGGCGTGGCGCGGCGAGTTTTCGCTGGGGCCGATGCTAATGGCGCTCCTAAGGGGCAGGAGTTCCGAAAAGTCCCACGCTGCAGGCTGACAGCCGGACAGTTTTTCATTGAAATGATGTTAGCTGCTGTTGTCTGCTGACAACGCGTTAAGCCATTGAAGTACCTGGTGTTGCTTCGAGGAGGAGACAGTGACGCTTGATCGGAACCCCATGGGGTTGGTCGACGAATCAGGGAGGAGATGCTGAAAAGTATCCGATATTCCAACAATGCGCGCACGCTCACTTTCCCGATTTTCGATCGGGCCGCCTGATGTCGGCTGGCGGCTATCACCTGATTGTCGCTGGCTCCAGCAAGCGTTGGTGCGATGGCACGTTCAAGGTCGCGCACTCTGGGTCGAAACCTATGCCTTCCGTCAACCCGTTTGATCTCGTCGACGCCGTGACCCGTGAAACTGGCACGGCGCGGTTATGTGAATGCCGTGGCCTCACCATTCGGTTTTCACATCTGGCATCCGCTTGGGCACGGTTTCGCGAGGCTGTAGTCTCTCGGGGCGTTGTTCGATGTCCACCGGTTGAGAAAGAGCGGGTCGAAAGTTGCGTTGGCCAGGCGGGATACCGCTCCTGAGTGTTTCGGAGCTGAGCAACGGAAGGCGCATTGTATGAAGGCGATGATCAATAACCCCCCGGGGAGCGCAAGATATCTTGCGTGCAATCGGCTAGGGCGGCTCTGGAGGCTCCCCGCTTGAGCCTCGCTTCATATTATCTCCGAAACTGCGCCCGTTCTGGTAGATGCCCCCTGCCCTCGAATGCTGGCAACGAGCCTGCGCGCAAGATGGACAAGCCTTCGCCTTGCCCGATAAACCGCTGACCGGAGAATTCAGGTATCCTCGATCTTGGATACGTTTTGACGAGGACGTTAACGGCGAGCAGCTCGACGCTGTTGAACTGGAAATCGGTATTTGCTGGAAACGGATATCTTACACCGCCAACACTCGACCGGCGTTGAAAGCTCTCAGACGCAAAGAGCAAATGCCGGACGACATTTCGGAACGCAAACCGCTGGTCGTACGGCGGTGGAGTCCGTCAGCAATCGAAAGTGTATGTCTCTTATTCCTGTGCCTTGTGCACTGCCGTAGAGCGAATCGACGGCAGCGGCTGGCAGACCGACCACTGTGAGCTGCAAAGACGAGTGCGCGAAATTGTCGATCAATACGACAATCTGATGTGAACGTGCGATGCCTCTGGGTCCAGCGTCGGAAGACGCCCGGTGCGGATTCTTGTGCTGCGGGATTTCGTATCTTCAAGGCTGCCATAAATGGATATGTCGAACGTTTTGCGCTGCGAGCTAGAGAGTTAACGTGGCTCGTTAAGGGCAGTCGTCAGGGGGTGAAGCCCACCGTTTCAGCGGAACGATCTTAGATGGCTGCGCCGCCAGCGCGCCTGGTAAGGCAGTTGGACTTGGAAAATCTCTCCGGTATCACGCGCTGGCAGACCGTCTCGGCTACGAGAGGCATGCCGACATCCGGCGACCACAGTGAAGCCGAGCCGCAGATCTCAAGAAAAATGCCCCGACTAAGATCGGCGTTGCTGTACGAGTGCGCTGGCCATATTCATCAGGTATGACAGAGGGGCATTTTTTACTTTTAGCCGGGTGGAACTGACGATGGGGGGCGGCCTGTCTCATGGGGCTCGCCAGTTCGATACTGGCGAGGAGTTTTCGGTCGGCCTCTCCTCGCGCGTGGCAACCCGGCGAAAGTACTTCAGTATCGTGAAGAAACGCTCGATGCTGCTCCGCTCGCTATGGAGCGTCAACGCGGCTTTGGCTCCGCGCTTATGGATCTAAAGCCTAGCTTCCAGCCTGACGTATATCGGCGCGCCTTAATAACCACGCCAGTTCGAGCTTCGTGTCGAAAGTTTTCTTGAGCCGAGTGCAAAGAGCCTCGGACATATCGCTATTCAAAGGCCAATGCTTCGTCGGGCATATACGACATGGGGATTGATCGCGAGTTTGGAATCGAACATCAAAGACAGGGCAATCGGTGCGTAGGTCATGTAACTCCGTCGAAAACCAGCAGCGCAGTTGAGGGTCAGCCGATCGGTCCAGGCCGCTATGCTTGGATTCTCTCCGGTTCCGCGTGTTAGCTCAATGAGATTTGTTGCAGCACTCCCAAACCACCAATGATGGATGGAAAGCCCGCTGGGAGATAGGGCCAGAAAGTTCCGCCGCCGTAAACAGGGCGCAAGAAACCGGGCATTCGCAAGTTGACGCTCCGTGCACTCAATGACGAATGAGACCAAACCGATGTGCCTCATCCAGCAGATGACGAACGGAGGATGGCTGCCATTTGCGCCCACCGCGCGCCGGTCGCTCACTCATCTGATCCAATTGGGCGGCAATGCCCCGTAGCGACAGGCCGGGATCGGCAATGGCAATCGCCGCGACGAGTTTCATCAGATGATCTTCTGGTGCACGGCGGGGCGAGCGAGCCAGCAGTTCGGGTTCGGCCAACTGCTCGCGGACCATACGATGCACGGCGCGGCGCAGTCGCTCCACCGTCCAGTCATGGCCCTGGCGGTTGAGCACCCTCACGACATTGTCCCAGCTATGCTGGGGGCGAAGTTGCCGAACGGTTGGCAGCCAGGTTTGGGCGGACGAGATTAGCTCGTTGAGATAGAGTTGGTCCCGCGCCTTCGACACTGCCTTGATCGCCTCTGGTCGTCGTTCTCGCAAGCCGGGATTTCCAGGAAGCTTCCCGCGCGCCTTGGCCGCCTTGATGCCGGCCCTCGTTCGTTCGGCAATCAGCGCCCGCTCGAGCTGGGAGACCGCGGCGAGAACCTGTAAGGAGAACATGCCCTGTGGAGTGGACGTGTCGATCGGATCGCGGATCGACCTGAAATGGACGCCGCGTTCTTCAAGGTTCTCAATCACCTGCAACAGATGGCTGACCGAACGGGCGAGGCGATCCAGGCGGACGACGACAAGCACGTCGCCGGCTGCGAGCTCGCCGAGCAGTCTCGTCAAAACCGGCCGCGCTGGTGATGCGCCAGATCCGTGCTCCTGAAAAATCCGCTCGCAGCCGGCGGCGCGCAATTCGTCCATCTGTGCCTCATGGACCTGATCGTCAGTCGAAACGCGTGCGTAGCCGATAAGGCGTCCCGGGGCTGGTTGCGGATTGGTGACTTGGCGTTTTGCCATGATTTCTCATGCGTTTTTTCAGGTGCTTTGTACAGATAAGGAATGCATGAGAAAAAGGTCAGTTGCAAGCGTGTTTTAGGCATTGAATAGCGGCCCGCCAGACTCAAATCGTCATCCGAGAGGAGCAACGGAGCGTCCGCAGTGGCAAAGCCGCGCCAGAGGCCTTCTGTGAGGGAATTTCCGAGAGATCGGTCGCGATTCGATGAATCCTGCCGAGACCGCAAAGTGGCACGCGCGATGGCAAGCCGGCATCCGCCATTTTGATGGCAGAGAACTATGAGCCTATATTTTCTGGAAAGGAGACTGCAATGGCCGCACCACAACTGTCTGTCCGAAGCTCCAAGGCAAAAGATCTGGCCCACAGGCTGGCTCGCCGTGAAAATCGTTCGATTGCCGAGGTGGTCGAACGTGCGCTTGAAGCCTATGAGACACGCGAGGCGGGTCGCGAGCCAGCGGCGAGTTTCTACCGGCGCGTCAACGCGCAAGCTGCCACGGATATCGACCTGGATTCCATCATCCGTGAAAGCCGTCGTCCTCACCGGGCATCGCGCTTTGATATTTCTCGATACGAACGTCGTCTCGGAGACGTTGCGGAAGGATCCTGACGAAGCCGTCATGGCTTGGCTGGTTCGGTTCGACGCCGAGTTGGCACTGCCCACCGTGACAATCGCCGAGATTGCTTTCGGCATTCAAGAGATCAGGCCGGACCAGCGGGCCGAGCGTTTGGAACAGGGCTGACGGAATGGCGTCGGCGGTTTGCCGATCGGATGTTTGGTCTTATAGAAGAAGCCGCGCTCGCTTATGGTGAAATCATGGGGCAGGCGGCACGCAATGTCAGCACCCGATGCAATGATCGCTGCAATCGCGCAGGTGAACGGCGGACGTCTGGCCACGAGCAATCTCGAGGATTTCGAAACGACGGGTCTCGGCCTCCTTAATCCATGGGATTTTTAACTCATTCGAGCGCGTGAGCGTTTGCTGGCCACATTTGCGACGCTGGCTCCTTCTGGAGAGCGAGCGCGGCGGAAAGGCGGTTCAAAGCATGCGGGCTGCCCGGCCACTGCGCCGGGTCGCGTCGTTGTAGTAGCTTGATGCCTGCTGGACGGAACGATGGCGCGATTGTTCCATGGCCTCGGGGAGGGGGATGCCGCGGTTTGCGGCCTCGGTCAGATACCCCGATCGTAGTCCGTGCGCGGAAAACTCCCCAACCTCCAGCCCAGCCATCGCCACACGCTGCTTGATGATCGCATTGACCGACTGCGGGTCAATCGCGCGACGTGACACGGTCCCCCAGCGTCCGATCGCCCGAAACACGCTCCCCTTGTCGATCTTGGCGGCCGTCATCCAGGCATTCAGCGCTTCCACCGGCCGGCCAGTCAGATAGACGACGTCATCTTGTTCGCCGGACGTGGTCTTGGTGCGTCCGAGATGGATGGCGAGAGAGGGGAGGGGAGGGCCGTCGGGCACTGCGACCGGCGGCTCGACGGACATCTGCTCACGGCGCAGTCCCGCGATCTCGCTACGCCTCCGGCCGCCGGAGGCGAAGGCGACCATCAGGATTGCCCGGTCCCTGACGTCGCGCAGGCTGTCGGTTGCGCAGGTCGCCAGCAGCTTGGCCAGCACGTCACCGGTCACCGCCTTGGCGCTCTTGCGGCGCCGCGTCCGCGGCGCGGCGCGCACGGCAAGGCGAATGGCGGACTTGAGGGCAGGGGAGGTGAAGGCCCCATTAAGGCCGCGCCACTTTGTCAGTGTCGACCAACTGGCCAGCCGGCGGCGCACCGTATCCGGTGCGTGCGGGCCGACCGATTTCAGGAAGCCTTGGCGCCTGAGGTTGCCGTCGACGTCATCCGGCATACCGTGATCCGGATCGGCCGCACGTCTTTCCGGATCCCAGAGATGATGGGCGACGAATTTCAGCAGCAGCGCCTCGGGCGCCGGCCAGGGCAGTGACTTTCCAGTCGCGGCCAGTCCCCAAGCTTCGAGATAGGCGAGGTCGGAGGTGAGAGCCCGCAGGGTATTGTCGCCCATGCCGCGTTCGACGAGATGCTTGAGGGTTTCGACATCCTGGTCAGTCAACAGCTCGGCGAGTTCGTCGCGCCGGTCGATCGGCAACACCGCGGCGATCGTGTCGAGCTGTTCTACCCGGCGTTCGATAGCCGACGACACAGGCCGCTGACCAGTCCGAGCGGCCATCATGCCGGCTCCGCCTGCGGCCGCCAACGGGCGATGATCTGTTCGATCTCGCTGCGATAGTCGTAGGGGTACACGACATCCTCCTCACGGGCGAGGAATGTAAAAATCGTCGCCATGTCCTCGCCGATGTGTGGGTCGACATTGGCGAGGTCGGCCGGTATCCTCATGGGCGACGTTGAGCAACTTTTCGAGGGCAAATCTCACCCGATCTTCCATAAAATACGTCCGTCACTGTGACGATGACGGATGAAGTTTCAGGTCCGTCCTTCCAAAATCCTGCCCCTTGAACAGGAGCGGGGCCTTGGCAATTGAAGCGATGGCGTACGAATAACAGTCGCCCATATTGAGGCCGGCTGCGTGGCGACCCTTACCGAACAGATCAAAAGCCTTCTCAGCGGCGTAATAGTGCCGCTCACCAAAAGCCACGGCGGTGACATTGGGCAATGCAATCAGCTGTGAAATGATGGTCGCGGCGTTGGGGAAGTTCTTACCGGCCAGCACCATACGCGCTTCAACCAAGGTCGGCCACCCGATAACAATCTCCTCGCGGGTAACAAGCGCATGAAACTGTTCGGCTTCGGGCTCACCCAGTGACGTGGCGACGATGACCGACGTATCGACGGCAATCATTTCGGCAACCCGTTTTCGTCGTATAGGTCATCGTGGGCGGAGGTCGTGCCGGGCGGCACAGACCGTCGGCCTTCGACCATCAGCTCCCAAAGCGCGTCAGCCGGCGTCTGTGTCGGTTTTTGCCGCAGCTCCTGGTCATAGTGCTCGAGCGCGATCTCGACGAGCTTGTTGATCGGCTGACCTGTGCGCTTGGCCAGCGCATGCGCCAGATCCCTGGCCTTGGTGCTGCGAACGGAAAGCTGTGGCTCGGACATCGGTTTTCCTCGATCGAAAATCCCGTAAAACATAGCGATGGAGGCGTCAGATGGCAAGGGAAACACGGCTGGATGGCTAACCATCGATAAGGGTTACTTATCGATGGTTATAACCTCAACGGGCAATCGTACCATGTGGCGAACCGCAATATTTTGATAGAGTTCGTTTAGCAAATCATTTACCATGATTTCAGTGACTTACGATCTCGCAAAAATCAGCATGACGACCTTGATGCGGCCGGCCTTCGACGCCGGCATCGCTCTGGTGCGCCTCGACGAGCGCATTGCCCGATCACCGGTCGGTCCGGGATGGCTCGAACGCCAAAATTTCGCGGATGCGTGTGCCTCGCTGTGGATCGACGGCGAGCTCGTCCATCTCGAAGACCTCGTCCTCCACGACGCCACCCGCGATATCCGCACACCCACCCACGAACTGACGATCGCCCGAGACGTCCTGCGCACCCGCCGACGGATTGCCGGTCAGGCACCGGACTGGCCGCTGTCGGCAGAAGGCATGCGAACCTTGCGACAGACCCAGGCGTGGCCTGGACCATCAGACGGCCCTGACAGCGCCGCGAATGACCGCAGAGTTGAACATGCACAGGTGGTCGAGCGGGAAGGGGAGGGGGATGATGGTGATGCCGCGGAGAACCTCCCCGGTATCGACTACGTCTTCATCGATGCTCTGCTCGCCCGCTCCGAGGCCGCGATTGAGCAAGCGAAGCGGCCAGGACGCGCCGACCACCGCGAACGCGACCCTCTCGTTTATGATCTCGACTGGGACGAAGATGCCCGGCTCGACGAATGGCGCAACGTTCTGCGCCAGACCGAACATCTGTCGGCGGTGCTGCAGGCGATCATCTTGCTCGATGCCTGGAACGAGCTTGCCGTCCTCCAGCACGCCCCCTGGCTTGGCCGGCTGTTTGCCGCGTCCATCCTACGGCAGGCCGGCATCACGTCCGGCGCTCACCTCGCCGCGATCAATCTCGGCCTCAAAACCATTCCCGTCGATCGGCGCCGGCATCGTGATCGCGAAACCCGGCTGCTCGCTATCGCGCACGGCCTGATCGCGACCGCCGAGATCGGCATGAAAGAGCATGACCGGCTGGTGTTGGCACGAACGCTGATGGAGCGGAAGCTGGAAGGGCGACGCGCCTCATCGAAGTTGCCGGAACTCGTTGAACTGGCGATGGCGAAGCCATTGGTGTCGGCCGGCATGGTGGCGAAAACGCTTGATGTCACGCCGCAGGCGGCGCGGCGGATTGTTTTGGAGCTCGGCTTGCGGGAGATGACGGGGAGGGGGAGGTTTCGGGCATGGGGGGTGGTGTAAGCACCAAGGACGCTGACCGTCTCTCGACGAGAGTTTCTTGCGTAGCGTGGAAGATAAATCAGCCAAACAAGCCGGAAAAGTTGTTGTTTGGTGAGAGCGCAATGGAGGGGATGAGAGTGGAACATTCGAATAAGGTTGCTGCCGTTGACCTGTGGAAACAGATGTTGGACCGGGCGCGGAAGAACGATTGGTCTGCATTTGATGATCCGGACTACTTACCGAGTGATACGGAGAGGGCAGCACGTGTGGAGGCCTTTCAAGCCGCCGGTTGGAGAGCCGACGAGATTGCAGCTATGCAAGGCCGGACGCACGAGCGTGCATTGGACGCCCCGGTCACCAGCCCCGGTGTAAGTCGGCATTCCGAGGTGATGTTGGCCCGCGTGGTGGATGCACTGCTCTCCGGGTTATCACCCGCGCAACATGCTGTCGCTCAAAGCGCACATTTTGTGGTGGAGCCTAAATCAGGACCGTTAATTTCTAAAATCAATGTGGTGATGACCGATCAATCCATAATTGCGATGGGTACGCATTTCACGCGGTTCTGCGGTCTGGTCGCGCGGGCATATGTGCGAACCTGCAACCTACTGCCGTTTGAGACGGGTATTGGCTTCAACGAGAACGGACTTCGACAGCAACTACGACGAAGGCCTGATCTGGTGAGATACTGGTGGCGAATCTTCACTTCGACTTGGGATTACACCAGTCGACGGTCGACTTTTGCAGTTCCGCTATAAATGTTCTCCGATGCGTAATGTTGGAATTGGAGCCGATCATGGAGGTTTGGCCGTTCCACGAATTCGCATCGCGGATGCCCGACGACTGGGAGATCGCCCAAGAGCGACCTTACTGATCTCGCGCGCCCTAAGCCGATTTTCGACACTCACCTCCTGTAACACGAGCGCCATACTAACGTTTTCGAGGATTTGTCTTCTCCCAACCTCGGCGGAGCCTTGTGGAGCTGACCCGGATTGACACATGAGCAACACAACGATATTGTTGTGTCATGTTTCCACCGCTTGACTCATCGACTGGCTATCTACCCCCAGGTGTTCACCAAGCCACCTGGCAGGAAGTGCAGCTCTGCTTCTCGGGCAATGAACAACGCCGCCGCCTTGTATCAGGCCTTGGTGCTGCGCTTACGAATTTGTCGACTGCTGGCTGCAGGACTGTGTTGTTAGACGGCAGCTTCATTTCGCAGAAGGAGCTTCCCAGTGACTATGACGGCGCTTGGGATACGACCGGCGTGAACCCCGATCTTCTCGATCCCGTCCTCCTGGACTTCAATAACCAACGGGCCGCGATGAAGTTCAAATATGGCGGCGAGCTCTTCCCGGCATCTTGGCAAGCAGCTCCAGGAATAACCTACAGGGAGTTTTTTCAGAGCGATCGCAATGGCGTGCCAAAGGGCGTGGTGGAATTGAATTTAAGGAGTCTGCCATGATCACCAACGAACGGCAGTTTAAGATTACCCGCTCGCAGGCCGAGAAGCTTAATAAGGCGCTGGCCGAGTTTTCGCTTCACGATAGACCGGGAGTCCATCCGCGCCTAGTACAAGCCGAACGAGACGCGCTTGAGAGCCAGATCGCCGATCTCGAACGGGAGCTAGATGAGTATGAGAGCCTGAAAGCTTCGGATCTTTCGATGATCACCCTCGATTCGTTTGAAGGCTTGGCCGAGGGCCTCATCAAAGCCCGTATTGCATCGGGCCTCAGCCAGAAGGACCTCGCTGATCGGCTCAATCTTAAGGAGCAGCAAATCCAACGTTATGAAGCGGATCGATACAGCTCGGCAAGTCTGCAGAGACTGCAGGAAGTCGCGAACGCAATTGGCGTGAGAATTCGCAATGATATCCTGTTGCCGTTGCCCGCGATGTCTATCGACAGCCTCTTTTCTAAATTGCGTCAGGTCGGTCTTGATCGCGATTTTGTCCTTACGCGGTTGCTGCCGCCGGCGGACAATGCCCGCTTGTCGGGAGAGGTTAGGGTTGAGGATCAAGGCCAAATCCTGCAGAAGGCCAGTGAAGTTCTGCAGCGGATATTCGGCTGGACACGCGAAAATCTGCTGGGGCCCTCTGCGCTACACGCGCCCCAACTTGCGGCCGCCCAGGCGCGCTTCAAGATGCCTGCAAACCGGTCTCAAAGAACGACGACAGCTTACGCTGCCTACGCACACTATCTTGCAGTGACAGTGATGCGTTCTTGTGCAGATCTTCCCCGTGGCCAGATTCCTCTGGACCCCGGCTTGTTTCGCGAATCAGTGATTAAGGCGTATGGCGAGTTCGGGCTTCGGTCTGCGCTTCACTATGCATGGGACCTTGGCGTCCCCGTGTTGCCGCTTCGCGACCGAGGTACATTTCACGGTGCATGCTGGCGCTACGATTACCGGAACGTCGTCGTCTTGAAGCAAACCTCTCGTCATGAGGCGCGCTGGCTCTTCGATCTCTTGCACGAACTCTTTCATGCTGGTCAGCAGCCCGATGCGCCCACTTTGGAAGTTATCGAGGCGGATGAGACGTCGACCGAACGACGAAACTCTGACGAGGAGATCGCTGCGAGCCAGTTTGCAGGTGACGCAAGCCTGAACAACCAAGCGGAAGAATTGGCGCAGGCTTGTGTCGAGGCAGCTCGTAATTCGGTACCGAGACTGAAGACGGTCGTTCCGGAGATCGCCGCGGAATACGATGTCAGTGTCGGCGTCTTGGCAAACTACCTGGCCTTTCGGCTTTCCTGGCAGGGTATCAACTGGTGGGGTGCTGCAGCCAATCTCCAGTCGGATGACAGTGATCCTTGGTTGATCGCGCGCGACGTCTTCCTTGAAAGATTCCCCGCCAAGGTTGAAAGTGAAATAGATCGCAATTTGCTTGAACGCATCCTGCATTGAGGAGTCTTCGATGAGCGAATTCAAGAAACCCGAGCCGCTTAAAATCAGCTGCACTGCCGTTGATTGCGACAACGACCTTCACTGCTTCAAGCAGCTTAAGAAAATGTCGGATGAGCAACGAGGAAAATGTCGAGCGTGCGAGGCCGATCTCGTCGATTGGTCGCGTTTGAAGCGGCGTGACCTTGGCGATGCGGCCCATACTTTCGAGGCACTGCAGCACGAGCTCATCCGACATCACTTCTTCCACAAGGAGATCGACGAGGGTGCTGATCGCCATGCTCGCAGGAAGGGGCGGCTGGCGTTGTTCGAGGCCGTTCGGGCGCGCCTCGAAAAGTATCTCGCTCCAGCAGAGCCCGCCCGAGATGGCCGTCAGACTCCGATGAGTGGGAACGCCATTTTTTACGCTCAACACGCTACGGCAACTTGCTGCCGGACATGCTTGGAATACTGGCATGCCATTCCCAAAGGTAGGCAGCTCACAGAAGAAGAACTTATCTATTGTCAGGCGCTCATCGAAATGTTTCTCAATAAGCGCCTGCCGGGGCTGAGCGCATCCCCAACGAAGGTGCCACCGCGGAGCCGGGCAACCGCGGAGGCAGCAGCCCTGCTATGACGCCAGCTCTTCCTGTTAAGCCGATCGACACCGAAAAATTCGCCGAGCGACTGCGTGCCCGCGCGATCAATGTTCAGGAACGAAAGATCCTGATTTCGCGCTTGTCCGGATCGGATCAGGAAGTTGATCTTACCGCGCCGACCAACTGCGACGGCTACGGCCGGATCCGCCACTTCAAGTTCAAGACGTCGGAGAATTGGCCACCAAATCCTCTGCCGATTATCCCGGCCTGCTCTGCGCTTGGTATCGTGGAGCCGCCGGCGATGATGACCGCTCAGGTCTTTCAGAACGCCGCATGCGCTTGGCGCTGTTGGTATTGCTTCGTTCCCGATGCACTCCTTAAAGCCGATCTCGCTCGCTCGTCATGGTTCTCAGCTGACGAGCTCGTCAAGCTTTACGCTGAAATTCCCGAACGGCCGGCCGTCATCGACCTCTCCGGAGGTTCACCAGACCTCGTTCCCGAGTGGACGCCGTGGATGATGAGGGCGCTAAAAGACCGCGGCCTTGATCAGTCAACCTACCTTTGGACCGACGACAATCTGAGCACGACATACCTTTTCGATAAGCTAACCAAAGATGAGCTATCACTGTTGAGGAGCTATCGAAATTACGGACGTGTCTGCTGCTTCAAGGGCTTCGATTCCTATTCGTTCGCGTTCAATACCAAAGCGGCCGAGAGTGATTTTGCCAATCAGTTTGTCATCATGCGGCGGCTGCTCGAGCTTGGCCTCGATCTCTATGGATACGTAACCCTAACCTCGCCTCGTGGTCAGGGTGTGGCGGCCGGAGTTCGTAGCCTCGTCGACCGGCTTCAGGAGCTCGACGCTTATCTGCCGCTCCGCATAATTCCACTCGAAATACGAGTTTTTTCGCCGGTCGGCGCGCGGCTCGCCGCAAATGACGAGCGGCAAATAAGTTTGGCTGTCCAGCAGTACGCGATCGCAGCATGGAATGAGGAAATAGAGAAGCGCTTCAATGCTGAGATGCGAGCGTTGCCGATTGCGTCTGTGCCCTTGGCGCTACGAGGAGTTCGCTGACAATGACGCGGGTTTGGGCAAGTGCTGACTTCGAACAGCGAATTGACGAGCAAGTACTTGCCCTATCGTGCCAGCCCGCGTTGACCTTTCACGCTTTGCTTCACGCGCTTCCAAGCGTCTATCCCACGGTGCTGCTTCAATCGATCAGCAGGCTATCCGAGAGCGGTCTGATTGACCCGAACATTGTAGGTGCCTTGCAGGCCCAGGCAGGTGTTCGGGACGATACCATGCGTGTCGCCCGCACGATGCTTCCCCTGCCACACCCGGTTGAATATGAATGGAGATTCTGTCCGGATACATCGCAGCATCTTCTGGAAGTCGCCGATGAAATGGCGTGGCCCGGAACTCCGATTATCTTGTTTGGGACACCTGGCGTTGCTGTCGAGGCGCTCCATCTTCCGATCAATCGCAGGCTCATTTTTATCGGTGAAAACAACTCTGTCACCCAGAGGCTCAAGGCATTGAATGATGCTGCGGAGCAGGCCTTGAATCTTCAATTTTGCGCGTCGCCCTATCCGCAAATGGGGGCAGGCGCCGTTATTGTGGATCCCCCTTGGTACTTGGATTTCGTCAAGCCGATGCTCGCGATCGCCGCCCATACAGTCGGAGTGGGTGGTCTCGTGTTCATCAGTTTGCCTCCGGAGGGTGTCAGACCCTCCGCAATCGAAGATCAGGCAACACTGATCCGACGCGCGGGTCGGCTTGGACTACGCTTGCATTCGGTGAAGCCGCTTTCCCTTCACTACGAAACACCATTCTTTGAGCAAAACGCTCTGTTTGCCGCCGGGATAGGTGCCTCGAGACGGTGGCGCCGCGGTGATCTCTTCATCTTCGAGAAGGTTCGGATAGCTACGACCGACTCCAGTCTTTTCGTCTCCCGCAAGCGTGAATGGAGTGAGTTCGCGATCGGCCGGATGCGTCTTTTTGTGCGGCGAAGCGCTCCGGCGCGCTGCTCCTCGGCTCTAAGTTCGCTGGTCGAGGGAGACATCTTGCCGACGGTTAGCCGACGAGATCCGCGGCGGCGAAATTCGTCGGTGGTCACGTCAGGAAATCGTTTCTTTGCGTCAAGCAATCCGGAGCTCGTCGCCGAGGCGGCTTTGTCACTGTGCAAAAGCGAATTTAACGGTGGTTCTCGACAGCCTTTGTGGAGTAACAACATCGAGGCTGCGGAGGTCGAGCGCATTGCGGACGTTCTGAAGATGCTTTCGGAACAGGAGGCAGCGGAAGAGCGCGCGACGTTGCCTTCGTCGCCTTTCTCCGAGGGCCTCACATGCAAATACGGTTCGACCAACTTCTCAAAAGGACTGCCGGAAGTTCGTTCTGGGCCGACTACATGAGGTCGGCGAGCAATGACCCATTTCTCTGCGGGGTTCATTTAGCCGTATTTTCTCAGCCTTATCTGGACTTGGTCCTGAACGGCGAAAAGAAGATCGAGTCCCGCTTCAGCCGCAATCGGTGTGCTCCGTTCGATGAGGTCCTGGAAGGCGATATCATCCTCCTCAAAGAGGTCGCTGGTCCAATATGCGGCGTCGCACTGGCGAGCCGCATCTGGTATTTCGATCTTGAGAACGAACCGATTGGCTCGATCAGGCAGACATACGGCAGCGCTATTCTCGCAGCTGACGAATTCTGGTCAGAGAAAGAGACATCGTCTTTTGCCACGCTCATCGAACTCGAAAATCCCTCGGCGATAGAGCCGCTCCCATTCGACAAGCGGGATCGCCGTGGCTGGGTCTCGCTTCGCCCCCGACAGCTGGAGCTATTTTGATGCCATTGATCGTCTGTTTCTCCGGCAAAATAGGAAGCGGAAAATCTTCGGTTATCGCGTCGGTCGGCGACAGACTTCAATGGAAACGAACAGGGTTCGGCCAATACCTCCGTGCGGAAATCATCAAAGTAGGCGGTGATCCAGAATCCCGGGAGGCGCTCCAAGAAATGGGACAGCGTCTCGTTGAATCAGATCCCGACGGCTTTTGTCGCGCGGTACTCGAGTTTGTCGACTACCGCGCCGGCGAGAATTTGCTCGTCGACGGCATACGCCATGTCGACATCTTCAATCGGCTAGAGCAGATTGTGTCGCCGGCTGCGATAAGGCTAATCCATCTGTCCGTGAGTGAGGATGTTCAGCGCCGCCGAGTGCAATCTCGCGCGGATGCTGCGGACCTGGACCGTGCAGGCGCCCATGTCGTCGAAGCAGATCTTGCGCAAAGCCTTCCGGATCGCGCTCATGCCGTCATCGACGCCGAGGCGCCATTCGATCAGGTGGCCGAAGCTTGCCTTAGCCAGATCAACGGCTGGATCGCATCATGACCCAACGGACGGGCAGCGCGGACCTGCCTCTCCACGGTGGTCGGGTTCCCGCATGGCTTGGCGAGAGGATGACCCGCCTTGGGACGATAATTGCGGAGGCTATTGTTCTCCACTACGGGCGCGACGAGTTTCTTCGCCGGCTTTCCCATCCGTTCTGGTTCCAATCATTCGGCGCTGTTATGGGTATGGACTGGCACTCCTCGGGGATAACGACGAGCGTTCTCGGAGCGCTGAAGCGAGGCTTGTCCGCTCGGGGAAACGACCTCGGCATATACGTCTGCGGTGGACGCGGCGCTCAGTCTCGAAAGACACCCTCAGAACTGCTTGCAATTGCCGACCGCACCGGCTTCGATGGTAATCAGCTCGCGTCCACAAGCCGCCTCGTTGCCAAGGTGGACAGTGCAGCAGTCCAGGACGGCTTCGACCTCTACTTGCACGGTTTCATCACGACCGCGGACGGAAGCTGGGTGGTCGTCCAGCAAGGGATGAATGGTGACCGACGCCAGGCAAGGCGATATCACTGGCTCTCAGAGGGCCTAGAAAGCTTTGTGGATTCCCCTCATGCCGCAATCGAGGGGCGTGACCAGGGGCTGATCATGAATCTTGCGGATAAGAGAGCTCGTGCTTCTAGGGTCGCACAACTCGAACTTCTGAACGAACTCGGTCCCGAGCAAATCGCTGATGAGTTCTATAAGATAACAGGCACGGATCGACCGCGCCGGACGGCCGTGGAGCCTCAGTTGTCCTTGCCGCATCTGGTGATGCCAATTCGGCACGACGTTCGAGAATCTGACGTAAACATGGGCCGGCTGCATGGCAATCTTGCGGCCGCAGCCGATCGCGGGCCCAAGGACTTTGCGGATTTGCTGCTCACGCCAAATGTTGGACCCCGAACTGTAAGCGCTCTGGCGATGGTTGCCGAAGTCATTCACGGGGCGCCCTGTCGTTTCTCTGATCCAGCTCGCTTTTCTCTGGCCCATGGAGGAAAGGACCGGCATCCGTACCCAGTCCCAATCAAAATCTACGATGAAACGATCCGGGTAATGAAATCGGCCGTGAAGAAGGGACGGCTAGGCCAGCAGGAAGAACTGCTTGCTATAAAGCGTCTTGACGATCAGGCGCGTCGACTGGAGCGATACGTGACAGGGCCCGACCTCAAAGAAATCATCGCGGGCGAATTCCGACATTCGGCTGAGTTTGGCGGCCGGTCCATATTTGGACATGAAGTCGATCTCGAAGAAAAAAACAGAGATAGCTAATTTCTCATTTTCTCGGCTCAATAAAATTCTATAACGGCGAAGTGGTAGAGAGAGCTTACAAACCGCGTCGCGAAAACTCTGAAGCAGTCCAGCCCGGCTTCTCGGAAGTGATCGCAAGTCCGTCAGGCTGGAGCTGTCTGCGTTTCAAAATCAAGGATCGAATGCAGCACAGTGACAGGAGCCAGTCCGATCGCAGTTCGAGCGTGGTCCGACGCAAGTGAGATTCGTTCCACGCCGAGTTCGACTGAAGCGGTTCTCAAGGCCGCAACTCCTGCCGATAACGAGGTGGCGACCGCGGCGAGCCAACTGGTCGGGTTAACATAAGCATAGCCCACCATGCCTGCGGCAAGATCCTTGGAATAAGGCGGCTGGCGTTCGATGAAGCATCCCAGACCGTCCGCCGCCATGTAGCGGCCGGCGATATCACCAGGATTTCGTAAAGGCTTGGCTTCCACGACAAACGCGACGGCGCGCCCAGCCTCGAACTTCCGCTCGAAACGGAAATCGGCCTTCGACTTGCGCGTCCCATGCCTCTCGTCGCCCGGAGTTGGGCTTTCATAACTTACATGGATCCGATCACGATTGCTGTCGATCTCGGCATCATTTCGAAGCCGCCGCATCCGGTCGCCGAGGCCCGAGGTGATCTCGGGCTCTGTTGGGCTGTTACTTTTGCACCCGCCTAGAAACGAATTCCATTCGTCGGCCGTCCGCAACAGCGCGTGGCTGTCCTCCAGCAGGAGCAGCGCATCTGAGATGAACTCGCTCCACAGGTCGGCTTCCTGGAAAGTTAGCCCTCGCCCAACGAGCCATTGCTGCAACGAAATAACCGCCGTCATACAGCCTCTTTGCTATCGAATCCGGCCATCGCGGCGGCCGTGATAAGGTCCGCATCGGCAAACGCGCGCTCCAGCGTCCAGTGCATCCGTTCGCCCGGTTTGACAAGGACGCTCGCCATCTCCTCTCGCGACTGCCACAAGAAACGGCTTTGCGTCATGGCGCTCGCGCTGTTGCGGTTATAGGTCTCTATTGCCTTGTTCGCGAAGTAGTCGGCCCGACTGGCAGGGGAGTGGTTACTGGTCACGTATTCGATAACAACGGCGAGCAGGTCAGCGTCGACCCGCAAAACTCTTGCGCTGTATCGCTTTCGCCCGCCGTCAATCTCGTGCAGTAAGCCGGCAATATAGGTCTCGAGCTCGGCTTGGTCGCTCGCCCGCAATGCGTCATCGGGCGTCCCACCATCCGTGAACCCTTCTCTGAACGAATTGAACTCGTCGATCAGACGCTGATAAAGCGGCGGTAAGCCGAGTTTCGCGCAGATTATTGCTTCGCGTTCCTCGGGCGTGACCGTCAAGAGGTCGGCCCAGTCATCCCTCTCAAGACCGCCGAACGGCCATGGGAGATCGAGGACGGTACTCAGTTCGATATTCGCCCGATCGATCGTCATTCGACGTCCACTAACGAAGCACAGATAGCGGAAGGTGCTTGAGGCCATGTAGAGCGCAAGGGCCTCGAGGAACCGGCGATACCGGGCCGGAAGTTCCTCCCCCGCGAACTTTGGAAAGCAGGCAACGATGAAGAAACTTGTGGCGACGGGCAGCTCGACAAAGATGGCCGTCTCGCAGTTGCGCGGGAGAAGGACAACGTTGCCCATCAGATAGGGTCGCGAACCCGGAACGGCCCGTTCCAACTGTGAGGAAGGAAGTGGCACAATGCTTCGAGCCGGGAACAGGCTTCGCTCACGACCAAGCTGATACTTCCAGAACGTATCCCGCTTGGAGTCGTTGCTAAGGACAAAGCGGCTATCAAGATTTTGGTCGACCTCGATCTTAAATTGAAGGCCGATGGTATCGTTGAGCTGTCGCATCGCCTGCAGCCGCCCGGAAGCGATTTGCCGGTCGAGCTTGGCAAGCACTCGCCGGTCGACCGGGGAGCAGGTAAACAGATGGCGCCATCCAGCATCGGTCAGATCGTCCGCGTCCTGCCAAAGAACCTGCGTCCAGTCTTGAAGAAGTGTCCAAAGGCGCCCCTTCCTGCTAGCCGGCTGTGTGGATCGCAGCGGGCGGTACAGCCAGAAAGGCCGGTTCGATTCTCCTGTCGCCTTGCGCAAGATGACAGCGGCCGTTGCTTGACGCGCGCCTCGTTCGGCTTTCTTGTCCGCGGTGCCGGCGGTACGTGCGGAAGAGCGGCGAAACAACGCGTAGCGAAGATGCGCGAAATCAGCGATACCGATCAACTCGGTTTTCGTTCGCAACTCCCGCGTAAACTTGTCGGAGAAGGTGTTAACAAGGCTTTTCTGCGGAAGCAGGAGAGCCGCGACGCCTTCTTGCTTCAAATGTTCATGATAGGCCTTCCAGAGGAACAGTTCAGCTACCTGCTTATCACCAATCGGAACCTTGGACCGTTTGTGGTAGTCGTTCGCATGGTCGCTATCGAGCGTGCCTAGTTGGACCCAAGGCGGGTTTCCGACAACAACATCGCACGCGATCCCGCTCGATACATCGGAGAAGAAATCTCCGACTCTGATATTGGCCCCGCGCTCGGGTGTTGCCGTCAACATCGGAGGAAACAGTCGCCGGCGTCCGACTCGGACCGGCCACCGCGCATAATCGGCCGCCTCCTTTGGCTCAACATAATCGAGCATTGTTAGATACAGGCTAAAAGCTGCAACATGACAAGCAGTAGCATTCAGTTCGACGCCAAAGATTCTTTCCGTCATCAGCGTGTGGAGATAATCGAGCGGAAGATGCGCCTCGCCCGCCGTAAGTGCAGACTCCACGATCCGCCGATAGGCACCGACGAGAAAGACGCCGGATCCTGCGGCCGGATCGAAAACGCGGGTGTCAGCATTCAGCGATGTCGCCTCTTCAACGCGATCGAGCGCGTAGTCGGCAAGGAATGGCGGCGTGTAAAAGGCTCCGAAGCGTTTACCCGCTTCTCTGTTCTCGTTCCTCAGGAACATCTCGTAGATGGCTGAAAGCGTTTCCGTTCGAATGCTTGCAAAGTCGTAGTCGAGAAAGCTCAGTTGAAGCGCGTCGTTTGAGCCCAATTCGGCGCCGTGTCGCAGTACCCGTCTCAATAGGTTAAGGTGCTCGGCGTCATACGCGTCCGCATAGTCCTTGGGCATTGGGAAGATGCTGCCGTTGAACACTTCATCGAGACGGCCGAATAGCGTTTTGATGTCGGCAGACGACCATTCGCTGTCGACGCCCAGGCCTATTCCCGTCAGTTCCCACTCAGCCAGTCGCTCGGGGGTGATGAAACCGCGATCGACCAAGAAATAGAAATAGAGCAATCGTGCGATGAGCGCATTGATGACACTCGGCGCCAAGGCGCGGCGCGACCGCGTCTCCGCGGAAAAAGCAACAGATAAATCTGCGAGAGATCTCAGGAGGCGTTCATCGACGAACTCGTCTGCTGTGCGCGCTTCGTCGCGCCAAGCAAGAGAACTCCGCAGAACCTTCGCTGATAAAGGCGCCAATGCGGACTGTCCGCCAATGCCGACCAGCTTGTCGGACGGATCGATCGAAACCTCCGTCGCATACCGCTCCCAGCGGGACGACGAAAAACCGAATCCTTGACACACCCATAGCCGATCCGGCCCGACGGCTACGAGATAAGGTGCGAGCCCTTGGCTCCAGACGCTGCGATGCACCCGCATGGCATCGGCCGCATCCGAAACCGCAGCCAGATAGACCAGAGGGGTAAACCGTGCGTGCTCCGGGCCGAGCAACGTTCCTTGAGAGCCAGTCCAGAGCCCGAAGGCGGCCCGAACGTTCATTAACTGCGCCGCAAGCCGCAAGGCATGACGATGGTTCGGCTGGCTCGCGAAGGAATCCGCCAGAACATAGCCTGGATCCCCTCGATAACCGAGTAAGTCCGCGACTTTATCGAGCAAATCGCTCATCGGTGCTTCCTGCCGACAGCCTGAGGTGCAAAGGGAAGCGGTATTTGTGGTTGCTCCGCTCTTGAGGAAAAGGCCGCATCCCACAGGCGATCGACGATCGGCTCACAGGGAATCAGGATTGCAGGCTGTTCGTGCAGCAATCGCGAAGGATCAGACAATTCAATTGCCTCGGCCGTCACCATAATCACCGTTGAGCGGAGAGCCCCCGGTCGTTGCTGCGCGCAAAGATTGAAAAGTTCATCCCAGCGCTCCGCGAATTTGGCGATTCCGATATCGAGGGTATGCACCGCCGCCGCCAGTGCCGCCAGTGCGATCAACTCGCCTGCAGAAAAACGCGCGCTCTTGCCCGTTTTCTTCGCGAGGCACGGGATGACCTTACGCCAGTGGCGCCAAGCTTCCGGGCTAACGCCAGCGAACTTGCGGGCTTGTTCGCCCGTATATTGAATGGCGGTCGCTGACATGTTTTCTTGGGGCTAACAACAAGAACCTTGTTCTACTGCACCTTTATCCTTTTGCCAATCCTTCTGATGTGGATGCCGATGTTCGCAAGAAAGAACCTTAATGAGGTACCAAAGCTTCAGGCTGAGCAGTGACGGGTTCTTCCGTGGGCGAGAAAAGGAGGCATTGCGGGATCACAGAGCGCAAGTGGCGAGCGCCTAATCCTGCGGAACCGTCTCAAGGTAAGCTTTGATGCCGGCAAGTGCTACATGCATATCGATCCGATCTGAAAAGGGATCCATAAGGACACCGATCTGCTGGGCCATGGCAGGATGGATCGGCACCTTCGCTGCTCCCGCCTTCTTCTTTCCGTAGCGACTCAAGCCGCACATTGCGACTGTTTCGATACCCTTGTCCGTGAGAGGTTTGACGACTTTCCCGAACCACTGGATGTGATCGGCGTAGTTGTCAAAATGGGGATGAACAATTTTGTATTGCTCAGATCGAGTTGGGAACCGCTTGAGCGCGGGATTGACCCTGACCTCTTTCTCCTTCTTGGCAAGATTACAATCCTTGCAGGAAATGCTGAGGTTTTCAGGTACGAACATGAATCTGGCTGCTGCGTCACGGGATATGATGTGTTCCCCGTCCCAGACAGCATTATTGTTGGTCGCGATCTCAAAGGTGCAATAGCAGCACCGCTGATCCTGTTCAGCGATGTAATGATCTTTGATTTGTTTTCTAACTGGAGCTACTTCATCTTCACCCCAATAGGATCCAATCTGATCGACGGCAGGTCGGTTTTCGAAATCATTGACAATCAGCTGGTTTGCGTCGGAATAGACAACGGGGTTCATTACGACGCCTTCGTTCCCGCAGCCCGAGCGACGTTAGCGATATCCCCGATGATATCCGCAATCGGATCATTCGGTTTCAATTGCTCACTAATCTTCTGAAGATCGGCGGTCACTTCATTGAATTCAGGAGACCTCGACTTGCCTTCCGAGATGAGGCCAAGTGCTGCAACGACCCTTTCCCGGACGTAGAGGTTCCCGGGCATTGGCGTTCCGAAAACTTCCGCGAGCAGGTAGTCTGCCGATTGACCGGTGATATCTTCCGTCGCGGGGAGAGTCGGTTGGTCAAGCGCGATGACGTTCGCGTGCTTGGGAAGCTCAGATATGACCATGGGAGAATGTGTGGCAATAACGAAGTGGCATCCATTGAAGCGGGCGAATGTCTTAATCAAAAGGTCGACGTAATCGACCTGCCATTCGGGATGGAGGCTGAGTTCCGGTTCGTCGATCAAGACAAGGCTTGCATTGTTGATGACCGATGCCAGTGCGAGCAACGCGCAGATCATGCTCAGCTGGCCGGAACTGGCACGTCGCAGGTTCGAAACCGGACCGTTGATTTGCTTAACCTCGACGCCCGATAGCCTGAGAAAACCTGCTCGCCGTAGCGGTTGCAGGATGCGAAACGTTTCGTCGAGATCGCCTCCGTAGTTGAAGTCGGCGACTGTCCTGACGAAACCGTCCTCCGCGCGCGCCATCGCCAGCTCCAGAAGATTGTTCAACTCTACTTCGTCAAAGCCGCTCCGAAGCATTTCCTCGACATTGCGGCTCTCCGAAAAGTTGCCGATCGATTTCCAATCGACCCTTTCTCCACGTTGCAAACGCCGCAATACGGACGAATGGATTCGTATCTTGTAGATGACGGTCAAAATCGGCTCTAGGCCGAGGAATTGAAACACCGAACCAATGTTGATGCGACGAAGAGCTTCATTCTCCCCTTCCTCGAACAGGTTGTTCAGGGAACGGAACAGAAGCGATTCCATCGACGCTTTGCCGAATTGATCGCGAAGACCCAGATATTCGTAGACCGATGGATCAACCGGCTTCACAGAATGCCTTATGGAGCGGGGAACTGGGAATTTGTCGAAGGGGCTGATGGTGAGGGCTACCACGCGCCTTGGGAGTGGCAGATCGTAAATTGGTACAGGCAAGCCATCGACATGGCATTCCAGGCTTTGCTTGCCATGGTAGTCAATCGTGCAACGCCGACCATCGATCATGTATGAGAGGTGCTCGAGAGGAAACTCTTTGATCGTGCGCCGCTTTCGCGTCTGCAACTGCTCCAACGTGACGAACGTCTGGACGATCGAGCTGAGAAGATGCGACTTTCCAGTTCCGTTCTTGCCAATCAGTGCAGTAATGTGTTCCGAAGAAGATGACCGAAGGCTTTGAGGCGGCTCGCTAAACGAAACATGGGGATTCATCCACTCTCGTTGTCGACGCCAGGGAAGGTCTACCTGGACCTTCGCCGTGCGAGCAGCCAGCAGCTGAAAATCGTCCCGTGCGTACATAGATCCCCTCACACTGACCCTGTGGGTCATGCACCTGCATACCCATTCTTTGCTGCCTGCTAAATCACGTTGAGAGGTTGTAGCATGGCAATCCACAACAACATTGAAGATAGGAGCCGATAAGCGTCATTGACGACGGCGCCGCGCCATCTGCGAGCATGACATGTCGATGCTCCAGCTGAGGATTGAGGTTTATTGCAGGACGACCAGGGCTAAAACGAAACAGGCTCAGGAATAGCAAGCCACGGGTGAAACTAAGCATTTGCAAACCAACGAAAATTCAGAGTGCAATGCGTCGGGAAATTGGCCAGTCATTGGTTCAGATCCCTTCAAGAGCTGCGGCAACGAGATGATCCACGCGCCAATGCCACCCGCCGCCTTGCATGACTTCTTCTAGCTCCGTGGAGACGAAGCGCAGTAATCGCGGCTAGAGTGCCCCGCGGTCCTCGCCATATGTTCAAAGGCATACGTCCGGGGTACCGGCTCGTCGCCTCAGGAGACACTGTCGAGGACCTCGGTCATCGCCGGCCAGGATCAGGCGGCGGAAATAGCCGGAGCCGTGAACTGTTCAATCTTGCCGCCGGTATACCCCGGACGAGCGCCCTCGAGGACGTTGTAGGGAAAGGCCGTCGGGATCGCGCTGACCTGATCCAGGCGAGCGATCTGCTCGGTCGACAGGGTGACCTTCGCGGCAGCCAGGTTGGAGTTGAGCTGCTCGATGGTGCGCGGACCGATGATCGGTAGCGTGCCCTTTGCAGCGACCCACGCGATCGCGGCTTCGCCCGGCGCGACGCCCAGCTCGCTCGCGACGTCGATCAGGGTGTCGAGGATCGCCGTGCGCTGTGGCGAATTCTCCTGCTGGAAGACGTTGCCGCCCATTCCTTCCTTACGACCGGTCTCACCCTGGCGATACTTGCCGGTGAGAAGGCCGCCACCGAGCGGCGACCAGGAGACCATGCCGAGGCCGAGCGACTGGCCGGCAGCAAGCAGCTCCTGTTCGCTGGAGCGGACCACCAGGCTGTGCTCGAACTGGAGGCCGGCAATCGGAGCCGCACCCCGCAGCTCCGCGATAGTGACGGCGCGTGCCGCGCGCCACGCGGGGAAGTTCGACAGGCCGGCGTAGAGAACCTTGCCTGCGCGCACGAGGTCGTCGAAACCGCGCACGATCTCTTCGGCCGGCGTGACACCATCCGACATGTGGACGAACAAAATGTCGATATAGTCGCTTTTCAGCCGCGTCAGGCTGTCCTCGACCGACACGGTCATCGCCTTGCGGCTATTGCCGGTGACAAGGATGCTGCCCTTGGCGCCGGCGGGCATCGTATATTTGGTGGCGACGACGAAATCGTCACGACGGCCGACCAAGGCATCGCCGATGATTTCTTCCGATTGACCGCCCTGATAGACGCCCGCCGTATCGATGAAGTTGCCGCCTGCATCTGCATAGGCGTCGAGGATGCGACGGGATTCATCGCGCTCCTGACCATAGCCCCAGCCCGTGCCGAACATGCCGGTGCCGAGCACCAGCTCGGAAACGCGCAGACCCGTGTGCTGACCGAAAAGTTTGTAACGCATGTCTGTTTCTCCTGTAGGACATTTTAATTGCGACCACAATGTATCGCCATCGGGATCACTACTTGACTTTAATTGTGCCCGCAACTAAAAAAAATCGAAGGTTTGGATCGGAGAGTTCTTGATGCGTGTTTCGAAGGAGAAGGCGGCGGAAAATCGGGACGCGCTTCTCAGCGCGGCCAGCCGTCTCTTCCGGGAGCGGGGAATCGATGGAGTAGGCGTCGCAGAGGTCGCCAAGGAAGCGGGGCTCACACACGGCGCGCTTTATGCGCATTTCAAGTCGAAGGACGAGCTTGCCGCAGCGGCGTTTTCACATGGCTTCGCTGCCAACATGGAAGCCACGCGCGAATGGATCGGCGACAGACACATGGCGTTCGAGGAACTGCTCGACGGATATCTTTCTCCGTATATGCGCGAGAAGGTCTCTGACGGTTGTCCGATGGCCGCGTCCGTCAGCGAAATCAGCCACCATGACGAGGCCGTCAGCGAGAGTTTCACCAGCGCGTTCCTGGCTTGGGCTGCGATGAACGAAGCCTCGCTCGAACCTTCGATCCCCGAGGCCGACCGGCGAAGACTGGCGCTTGCCGCTACCGCTGCCGAGATCGGCGCTCTCGCAATCTCGCGGGCCGTGGCCAAGGCAGACCCCTCCCTATCGGACGAGGTGCTTGACGTTGTCCGAGCCGCCTTCGCTGACGCCCACGAGGTCGTAAAGATGCGATATAAATAACACCTCTGCGCGATCGCGCGCAGTCGCATTCACGCCAAACGCTGACAGCGCCGCCGCCGATTATCGGCGCGCGATGGATGGCGCTTGGGCTGAACACGCCAACCGGAAGGAGCTTAAATGACCGACACTCACCACTCTCGAACGCGCACCTGCCACCACATGGAGAAGTGAAATCATGGCTCAGAATCTGCAAGGCAAGGTCGCACTTGTGACGGGCGGCAGTTCCGGTATCGGGTTGGCCGCTGCGAGGCGGCTGGTTGCCGAAGGCGCATTCGTGTTCATCAGCGGCAGGCGCCAGGCTGAACTCGATAAAGCAGTCGCCGAAATCGGCAATGAGGTGACTGCCATTCAGGCCGACTCGTCGGTCTTGGGCGATCTCGATCGTCTCTACGACGCCATCCGCGCATCCAAGGGAAAACTCGATATCCTCGTCGCCAATGCCGGTATCCTGGAGAAGGCAACGCTTGGCGAGATCACTGAGGCCATGGTCGATCGCCTTCTTTCGGTGAACGTAAAAGGGACGATCTTCACCGTCCAGCAAGCACTGCCCTTACTTAGCGACGGGGCATCGATTGTTTTGACCTCGTCGGTTGTCGCGAACAAGGGCCTGCCGGGCGGCAGCAGCGTTTATGCCGCGACCAAAGCTGCCATTCGCGCTCTTGCTCGGAACTGGATTCTGGACCTTAAGCCGCGTGGCATTCGCGTGAACGTCGTTAGCCCCGGTCCGATCGAGACGCCCGGCCTTAAGGGCGGCGCCCCAGCGCAAGTTTCGGCTGACGCCTATCTCGCGGCGCTATCTCAGCATGTCCCAGCCGGACGCGTCGGCAGCCCGAACGAGATCGCCAACGTCATCGCCTTTCTCGCTTCCGATCAGTCCAGCTTCATCACAGGGGCTGATATCCAGGCCGATGGTGGTTTCGCTCAGATCTGACGGTATTTGCTGGAGCGCCGGATAGGGACATCGGCAAGCCGCAGAACATCGGCTTTTCCAAAGTCATCGAAGATGATCGCTTTCATCGCAGTGCTCCTTACTTCGAAAGTGCGCGACGGGCGATGCTGGCGGCAAACAATGGAGTTTCGCGACGGTTATGATCTCCGCCAGCGGCTTGGCGGGCGGCTGCCGCATCCTCATAAGTCACCCCATGCTCCTGAATGAAGCTCATGAACGCATCCGTCGGATGGGCTGTGACCTTGTTGGTATAACGCGTCCTGCTGTCGTCAATCTTCTCGGCGATCAGCTCCCAGACGACGTTGACCTGGGTACGACCGCTGGCCGTGAAGACATCCGAGATTGAGTTCATCCGGCAATAGGCTGGTTCGGCAACCTCGGCGACATAGTGCTGCACAACGAGGCCTGAGCCGATCTGTTCGACATTGATCGACATCCGGCGGCCGTCGTCGGTCCAGGTGACGCCTGCTGCAATGTGGTCGGGCGGGCAGCAGCGCAGATATTCCGCTTCGGGCAGGGTGAAGAGCCAATCCGCGATGTCGATCTTTTCAAGCGGGACGTCGATCTCCGCAGAATAGGCTGATTGTGAGAGAACTGTATCGAGGACCTTGACCATGAGAGTATTCCTTCTGTTTGGTGGGCAAAACTGCCCGTTGACGAGAAGGAAAGTGCCCCGGATGCCTGCCGATGATAACGAACTGAATGGTCCAAACGGTTTTGCGTCGTAGGCAAAGATGAAGGATCCACGCTTCGCCGAACATCTGGCGGTTTACGTCGACGTCGTCCGCGCCGGCAGCTTTTCGGCCGCGTCCCGGCGCCGGGCTGTGACGCCCTCCGCTGTCGTTCGACAGATCGATGCGCTCGAGCAGGACCTGGGCGTGCCGCTGCTTGTCCGCTCGACAAGGGCATTGTCGTTAACGGACGCGGGGCGTCACCTTTTTGAGCGCGCCCAGCGCCTGCTTGATGACCTGGCCGATACCCATGCCGAGGTGGCAGCTTTCGATGGCGCTGTCAGCGGTACGTTACGGATCGCCTGCTTCCCGACCTTCGGAAAGCGTTACGTCATTCCTGTCCTGGCATCGCTCTCACAGCAATATCCAGACTTACATGTCGAGCTTGATCTGACGGAAAGACTGGCCGACCCGGTGGCGGAGCGTCTGGATCTTGTGGTGAGAATGGGCGAGCTATCGGACAGCACGCTGATCGCCACCAAACTGGCACCGCACGATCGCATCCTCGTTGCAAGCCCTGCATATCTTGAGCAGCATGGCGTGCCGG